>NZ_JBFBJZ010000016.1:0-141762 GCF_040686255.1 Kitasatospora sp. NPDC085879
GAGCACGGCGCCTCCAAGATGAGCCGCAACATCGTCGTCGAGGCCCTCTGGCGGGTCACCGCCTGGGGCATCACCTCCCGCCTCGACAAGATCACCGGCAAGAACAAGAAGAAGTAGCCCCTCAGGGCCGACGGGAGCGCCCCGTCGCGGTGCCGAGCGTGTGCTCGGCGACCGCGGCGGGGCGCTTCGTTGTGTCCGGGGGCGGGAGCCATGGCAATGCGGGCCAGGCCGGGAATTGCACGGTGGGCCGCATCCGAATTGTGCAGTTCCGCCCCCAGCCTTCGGCCGGGAGGTGCCCCCAGCGCCCCTTATGGGTGCCCATGCGCCTTTGAAGACACGTCCTACGGGCAGCCGGCGGGCGGCAGCGGCGGCAGGTAGCGCTCGGCCCAGGTGCGCAGCTCGGTGAGGGCCGGGCCGAGGGCGCAGCCGGACTCGGTGAGCCGGTAGCGGACCCGCAGCGGCGGGCCCTCGTCGACCTCGCGGAGGAGCAGTCCGGCCTCGGCGAGCTCGGTCAGCCGGTCGGAGAGCATGCGCTCGCTGATGCCGGGGATGGCGCGGCGGAGCTCCGCGAAGTGCGCGGGCCCGTGGCTGAGCACGGCGACGACCAGCCCCGTCCAGCGCTTTCCGAGCAGGGCGAAGACCCGGGTGATGGTGACGTCCACTCCCGTACAGGCCGGCTGGGCCGGTGCCGTTTCCTGCGCCATGCGTCCAGAGTACTGCCATGCGGCAAGTGACTATAGAAAAGTAAGCTGCTACTGTTGTGGAAGCTGCTCACGAAGATGCAGCTACTACCGAAAGGGAGGCATGCCATGCCCACGCTGCTGCACATCGACTCGTCCGCGCTCTTCGAGGGCTCCGTCTCCCGGGAGGTCTCCGCGGCCTACCGCGCGGCCTGGGAGGCCGCCAACCCCGGTGGCACCGTCGTCCACCGGGACCTCGCCGCCGAGCCCGTGCCGCACCTGGACGCCGCGGGCGCCACGGCGGGCTTCGTCCCCGCCGAGCACCGCACCGCCGAGCAGCAGCGGGCCTGGGCGCTGCGGGAGCAGCTGATCACCGAGCTGGAGCAGGCCGACGCCGTGGTCATCGGCGCCCCGATGTACAACTTCACGATCCCCTCCAGCCTCAAGGCCTGGCTGGACCAGGTGATCCTGATGGGCCGCAGCGCGGGCGAGCAGCCCTCCGCCGCCGGCACCCCGGTCACCGTGGTCGCCTCCCGCGGCGGCGCGTACGGCCCGGGCACCCCCCGCGAGGACTTCGAGTTCGTCACCACCTACCTGGAGAAGGTGCTGACCGGCATGCTCCGCCTGGAGGTCGACTTCGTGGTGCCCGAGCTCACCCTGGCCCGGGTCAACCCGGCGCTGGCCCAGTTCGCCGAGCACGCGGACGCCTCCAAGGCGCAGGCCCTCGCGGACGCGGCGGCCCGCGGCGAGGCCGTCAACACCCGCGTCGCGGCCTGACCGCGGCGCCGCCCGGGCGGGTCGGCCCAGCCCACCCGCCCGGGCGCGCCTGACCGGCGATCGGCACCCCCACCGACCAAGCTGGTACGAACGAGCGGCCCGCCCCGGGGCCGCCCCGCCGACCAGGGAGCCGACGTGACGCCCAACCCGCCCGACGAGACCGCCGGACCAGACCGCGCGGCCCCCGGGCCGGGCCACCCGGTGCTGGAGATCGACGTCTTCACCGGCCCGGAGAGCGCCTTCTTCGCGACCTCCGTGCTGATCATGGGGCAGACCGCCGCGATCCTGGTCGACGCCCAGCTCACCCGCAGCGCCGGCCGCGAACTCGCCGAGTGGATCGCAGGCAAGGGACGCCGGCTGCTCGCCATCGTGGTCACCCACCGGCACCCCGACCACTACTTCGGCGCCGAGGAGGTGCTGAAGCTCTTCCCCGAGGCCCGGCTGCTGGCCGCCCCGCCGGTGGTCGACGGCATCGCCCGGACCGCCGCCGCCAAGGTCGCCGAGTGGAAGCCGGTCTACGGGGACGACATCCCCGACCAGCCGCTGCTGCCCGCGCCGCTGCTCCCGCAGCCGCTGATGATCGACGGCCAGCCGATCCGGGTGCTGGCCCTCGGCCAGGGCGACTGCGAGGGCTCCACGGTGGTGCACATCCCGAGCATCCGCACCGTGCTCGCCGGGGACTTCGTCTACAACGGCACCCACGTCTGGACGGCCGACACCGACGCCTACCGCCGGATCGACTGGGCCCACAACCTGGCCCGGATCGCCGACCTCGGCGCGGACCGGGTGGTCGCCGGCCACCGCGCGCCCGGCGCCGACGACGACGCCCTGCGGGTGCTCGCCTTCACCGGCGAGTACCTGCAGGACTTCGACCGCGCGCTGGCCGCCCACCCGCACGACCCCGAGGCGCTGGCCGCCGCGATGAACGAGCGGTACGGCGCGCTCACCCTGCCGGCCATCCTCGACCTCGGCGCCGCCGCCAACACCGTGCCGGCCGAGGACGACGAGATCGTCGACGCGGAGATCGTCGAGGAGGACTGAGCCGCCCCCGGCGGCCCCTCGCGCGGCGGATACTGGCGGCATGACGGTCTTCGACGTGATCGTGCCGGCCGGCGGCGCGGCGAGCCGGCTCGGCGGGGCGGACAAACCGGGGCTGAACGTGGGCGGCCGCACCCTGCTCGACCGGGTGCTGGAGGCGTGCGCCGACGCCCGCACCACCGTCGTGGTGGGCCCCGTCCGCCGGGTCGCCCGGACCGGTGTCCGGTGGGCCCGCGAGGCGCCGCCCGGCGGCGGCCCGGTCGCCGCCGTCGCCGCCGGACTCGCCGGGGTGACCGCCGACCGGGTCCTGCTGCTCGCCGCCGACCTGCCCTTCCTGGACCGCCGCACCGTGCACCGGCTGCTCGACGCCCTGGACGACACCGAGGCCGAGGCGGCCGTCCTGGTCGACGCGGCCGGCCGGGACCAGCCGCTCGCCGCCGCCTACCGCACCGTCGCGCTGCGCGCCTCGCTCGCCGCCCTGGACAGCCCGGCCGGCCGCCCGCTGCGGCGCCTGACCGGTACGCTGCGCACCGTCCGGCTGGCCGACGTCGACTCCGTCGCCTACGACTGCGACACCTGGGAGGAGCTCGCCCAGGCCCGCGAGCGGGAACTGCGCGAGCGCGCCGAGCCCTGACCTCACCGCGGCACGGGCCCGCCGGTGAGCATCCCGACCCGCGCCGCACACGACCGCGGATCCGCCGACGGCGGCGGGATCGGGCAGCATGGGGCCATGGAGCGCACGCTGGATGACTGGATCGCCGAGGTCGGCGCCGAACTCGGTGTCGACTTCGAGGTCGACGTGCACGGGCTGCTGGACCTCGCCCGGGTGGTCGCCCACGGGGTCGCCCGCCCGGCCGCGCCGCTGACCGCCTTCCTGGTGGGGTACGCGGCGGCCGCCCGGGGCGGCGGGCCCGAGGCGGTCGCGGAGGCCACCGCCCGGACGGCCGCCCTCGCGGAACGGTGGGCCGCGAAGCACCCGCCGGAGCAGGCGTGACGGGCGCCCTCGCCGACGTGGACCGCCCCCGCGCCGCGCCGACCGCCGAATCCGCGGCGCACGACCGGCCCTGGCAGCAGGCCCGCCGGACGGCCCGGCAGGCCGCCGCCGCGCCGCTGCCCACCGAACCCGTCCCGCTCGCCGCCGCGCTCGGCCGCACCCTGGCCGAGCCGCTCGCCGCCGTCACCGACCTGCCCGGCTTCGACACCTCGGCCATGGACGGCTGGGCCGTCGCCGGCCCCGGCCCCTGGCGCCCGGCCGGGCGGCTGCTGGCCGGCGCCGCGCCCGGACCGCTCGCCGACGGCGCCGCCGTGGAGATCGCCACCGGCGCCCAGCTGCCGCCCGGCGCCACCGGCGTCCTGCGCCGCGAGCACGGCCGCACGGCGCACGGGCTGCTGCACGGCGAGGTCGGGCCCGGCCAGGACGTCCGGCCGCGCGGCCAGGAGTGCCGCAGCGGCGAGACCCTGCTGCCGGCCGGCACCCGGGTCACCGCGGCGGTGCTCGGCCTGGCCGCGGCGGCCGGCCACGACGTCCTGACGGTGCGCCGGCGGCCGACCGTCGAGCTGCTGCTGCTCGGCGACGAACTGCGCGACTCCGGGGTGCCGGGGCCGGGGCTCGTCCGGGACGCCCTGGGCCCGCTGCTGCCGCCCTGGCTGGCCGCGGCCGGCGCCGAGACGCTTCCGGCGCGCCGGATCGGCGACGACCGCACCCTGCTGCGGGACGCCCTGCGGAACTCGCCCGCCGATGTCGTGGTGACCACCGGCGGCACCGCGGCCGGCCCGGCGGACTTCCTGCACGCCGCGCTGGGCGAGGCCGGCGCCCGGCTGCTGGTCGACGGTGTGGCCGTCCGGCCGGGGCACCCGATGCTGCTCGCGGCGCTGCCCGGCGGCCGGCACCTGGTGGGCCTGCCCGGCAATCCGCTGGCCGCCGCGGCCGGTGCGCTGACGCTGGCGCTGCCGCTGCTGGACGCGCTGGCCGGCCGCGCCGAGCCGACCACCCGCGCCGAGCCCGCCGCCGTCGACCTGCCCGGCCACCCGGAGGACACCCGGCTGGTACCGGTGGTGCGGACGGCCGACGGCCTGGTGCCGCTGCGCTTCGACGGCCCGGCGATGCTGCGCGGTCTGGCGCTCGCCGAGGCGGTGGCGGTGGTGCCGCCGGGCGGTGTCCCCGCGGGCGGCCGGGCGGAGGTGCTGGAGCTGCCCTGAGCGCGGGGCCCGGTGGCGCCGCCGCCTCAGGCGCGGCTGCGGGCGTCCCGGATGACGATCAGCCGGTCGCCGCGCTGCAGTGTGGCGGCGTCCGGGTCGGTGAAGTTCAGCAGCCGGCGGCCGCGGACGACCGCCACGACGAGGTCCGCGCACTCGCGCGGGGAGCGGCCCGCCTCCTCGGCGGTGACCGGCCGCTCGGTGACGTCCAGCCCGGTGCCGTGGGTGAGCAGGTCCTCCATCACCGCACCGGCGTGCGGGCTGAGGATGGACATGCCGAGCAGCCGGCCCGCCGAGCTGGAGCTGGTCACCACCACGTCGGCGCCGCTCTGCCGCAGCAGCGGCGCGTTCTCGTCCTCCCGGACGGCCGCGACCACGGTCGCGGCCCGGTTGAGCTGGCGGGCCGTCAGGGTGATCAGCACGGCCGTGTCGTCCCGCTCCGGGGCCACCACCACCCGGGCGGCCCGCGGCAGTTCGGCCCGCAGCAGGGTGTCCGTGCGGGTGGCGTCGCCGACCACCCCGACCAGGCCGTCCAGGGTGGCCTGCTCGACGGTGCGCGGCTGCGGGTCGACCACCACGATCGAGCCGCGGTCGATGCCCTGGCCCAGCAGCGCGCCGACGGCGCTGCGGCCCTTGGTGCCGTACCCGATGACCACGGTGTGGTCCCGGACGGTGGAGCGCCAGCGCCCGATCCGCCACTGCAGGCGGGTGCGCTCGGTGAGCACCTCCAGGGTGGTGCCGACCAGGATGATGAGGAACAGCACGCGCAGCGGCGTGATCACGAAGATGTTGGTCAGCCGGGCGCCGTCGCTGACCGGGGTGATGTCGCCGTAGCCGGTGGTGGAGAGGGTGACCGTGGCGTAGTAGGCGGCGTCCAGCAGGTCCAGCGGACCGCCCGCGTCGTCGTGGTAGCCGTCCCGGTCGAGCCAGACGATCAGCGTGGTGGCGAGCAGGACGCCGAACGCCAGCAGCAGCCGGCGGGAGACCTGCCGGAACGGCGGCGGGGGCGTCCTGGTCGGCAGGAAGACGCGGCCGCCCGCGACCTCGGTCTCCCGGGTGCGGGCGGTGCGGCCGGCGCGCAGCCGGGAGAGTCTGCCGTCGGGGCCGGGGGACTGGGTGCCGTGGGTCACGGGCACCAGCATGGCGGGGCGGCGATCATCCGGGCCACCGCCGCGCGGGGGCGGTCCGGTGGAGGCGCCGTGCCGGTCCGGGGGCGGTTCCCCGCTTCCGGACCGCGCGCCCGGTCGGCGGTATCGTCGCCTGCGGCGGCCCGGGCGGTGCCGCCCTGACTCGGCAGGCCGCTGGAGGTCCGGTGCGGGAGCACACCGTCGTCGTCGGCTACGGCACCAAGGGCCGCAGCGCGGTCACCGCGCTGCTCGGCCAGGGGCTGCGCAAGGAGTCGGTCGTCGTAGTCGACTCGCAGCGCAAGGCGATCGACCAGGCGGGCCGGGACGGCCTGACGGCGGTGCTCGGCGACGCCACCCGCACCGACACCCTGCTGCGGGCCGAACTGCCGCGCGCCGAGAAGGTGGTGATCGCCCCGGCCCGGGACGACACCGCGGTACTGGTGGCGCTGACCGCGCGTCAGCTGAACCCGGAGGCGATGCTGGTCGCGGCCGTCCGGGAGGACGAGAACGCGCCGCTGCTGCGGCAGAGCGGCGCCGACGTGGTGGTGACCAGCTCCAGCTCGGCGGGCCGGCTGCTCGGGCTGTCCATCCTCAGCCCGCACGCCGGTGCGGTGATGGAGGACCTGCTGACCGTCGGCTCCGGGCTGGACCTCGCCGAGCGGCCGGTCACCAAGGCCGAGGCGGGCCGTTCCCCGCGCGAGTGCGCGGACCTGGTGGTGGCGGTCGTCCGCGGCCGCCGGCTGTTGAACTTCACCGACCCGGAGGTGGCGGTGCTGCAGATCACCGACCGGATCATCACCGTCCGACGGGGCGTCAACCGGGCCTGAGGGCGGGCGGTGTCGGCGGGCCGACCGCGGGCGGCCGGCGCGGCGCGCGTAGCGTGGCGGCCATGCGAGCCATCACCATTCCCCAGCCCGGCGGGCCCGAGGTGCTGACCTGGGCCGAGGTGCCCGATCCGGAGCCCGCCGAGGGCGAGGTCCTGATCGAGGTCGCCGCCACCGCCGTCAACCGCGCGGACCTGCTGCAGCGGCAGGGCTTCTACGACCCGCCGCCCGGCTCGTCCCGCTACCCGGGCCTGGAGTGCGCCGGCCGGATCGTCGCGCTGGGCGCGGGCGTGGCCGGCTGGGCGGTCGGCGACGAGGTCTGCGCGCTGCTCACCGGCGGCGGCTACGCGGAGCGGGTCGCGGTGCCGGCGGGCCAGCTGCTGCCGGTGCCGCGGGGGCTGTCCGCGGTGGAGGCGGCGGCGCTGCCGGAGGTCGTCTGCACGGTCTGGTCGAACGTCTTCATGGTGGCCCACCTGCGCCCCGGCGAGACGGTGCTGGTGCACGGCGGCGCCAGCGGCATCGGCACCATGGCGATCCAGCTGGCCAAGGCGGTGGGCGCCCGGGTGGCGGTCACCGCCGGCAGCGCGGAGAAGCTGGCGCGCTGCGCCGAGCTCGGCGCGGACATCCTCGTCGACTACCGCGAGCAGGACTTCACGCAGGCCGTCCGGGAGGCGACCGGCGGGGCCGGGGCGGACGTCATCCTCGACATCATGGGCGCCAAGTACCTGCAGCGGAACGTGGACGCGCTGGCGGTCAACGGACGGCTGGTGATCATCGGCCTGCAGGGCGGGATCAAGGCCGAACTCGACCTGAACACCCTGCTCCGCAAGCGGGGCGCGGTCGCCGCGACCAATCTGCGGGGGCGGCCGGTCGCGGAGAAGGCGGCCATCGTGGCGGCCGTCCGCGAGCACGTGTGGCCGCTGGTGGAGTCCGGGGTGGTGAAGCCGGTGGTGCACGAGGTGCTGCCGATCGAGGAGGCGGCCGAGGCGCACCGGCTGGTCGAGCGGAGCGGGCACGTCGGCAAGGTGGTGCTGCGGCTGCGCTGACCGTGGCACGGACCAGGGCGTGCGCGGGGAGTGAGCGTACGAAATGCCCGGGTTGTCGGATTGTGTGAGTCTGGTTCGGAGCTGTCCCGCCGCCGACCGCGTCCCGCCGCGGCCGCCCGTCGGAAGGACTTCCCGCCGTGGCTGCACTTCCGTACGCGTTCCGTGCTCTCTCCTCCGCGCTCCCCGCGGGCTGCCGCCGGGCGGCGTTCGCCGGGGCGGGCCTCGCCCTCCCCGTCCTGCTGGCCTTCCCCGCCTCGGCCGACGGCGCCGAGGCCTCCGCGCCGTCCCGCGCCCAGGTCGAGGCGGCCGTGCAGCAGGCCGTCCAACAAGCGGTCTCGGCCCTGCCGGAGGCGGGGATACCCGCAGCCGCGCTGCCCACCGCCCCGGGGGGTTCCGGCATGTCCGGACTTCCCGTCAGGCCGCCGCTGAGCAGCCCGGCGACCGTGCCCGAACCGAGCGGCCCGACCGCCCCGCAGCCCTCGGCCGGCGCGGCCGGCCAGACCGCCGGTACGGTCACGGGCCCCGGCCGACCCGGCCGACCCGGCCGACCCGGCACCGACAGCAACCCCGAGCCCGGGACGGGGCCCGCCCAGGGCTCCGCGGGCGGCCAGGACGCCGAGAACACCGGGGCTTCCGGGAACACCGGGAGCGACGACTGCGACGAGGAGACCGACGGCCTCGACACCGCCGACCCCTCGAGCGCGGCCGCCGCCACCGGCCAGGCCGCCGCGGAGGACTCGGCGAGCCCCGCCGCGATCGCCGCCGCCCCCTCGTCCGCCCCCGCGGTGCACGGCCGGACCAGGTCCGCCGCCGTCCTCGGACACCCCGGCCACGGCTCCCGCACGCCCGGCGCGCCCACCACGGCCGCCCGGCCCGCCACCCCGGACGCGTCCACGGATGCCGCCGACGGGCAGCCCTCCGTCACCGCCGCCGCGCCCGTCCCGCAGGACGCCGCCGATCTGGCCGCCCCGCTGCGCTGGTCCGACCCGGCCACCCGTCAGCTCCCGCTCGGCGCCGGGCTGACGCTGATCGGCCTCGGGCTGGCACTGGTCGGCGTGAAGCTGCGCCGCGGCTGAGCCCGCCGGTCGACGTCCGCGGATCGGGCCCGAACAAGATCCTCGAGCACTCCCCGGACCGAACCCCGGTGAGGGAGAATGCCCTTCATGACGAACCCGATGAACGAGCGCTCCTTCCAGCAGGCCGTCGAGGCGTCGGGCGGGCAGCCGGACGAGGCGCCGAAGGTGCTGATCGTGGGCCCGGACGGGATGCCGGTGGGGGCCGTCCCCGGGCTGGGCAGAGGCGGCGACCAGGGGGAGCCGCGCGAGCTGCCGGTGACCGAGATGGTCGAGCAGCCGGCCAAGGTCATGCGGATCGGCAGCATGATCAAGCAGTTGCTGGAGGAGGTCCGCGCGGCGCCCCTCGACGAGGCCAGCCGCGCCCGGCTGAAGGACATCCACGCCAGCTCGATCAAGGAGCTCGAACTGGGCCTCGCGCCCGAACTGGTCGAGGAACTGGAGCGGCTCTCGCTCCCGTTCACCGAGGACACCATCCCGACCGAGGCCGAGCTCCGGATCGCCCAGGCGCAGCTCGTCGGTTGGCTGGAGGGCCTCTTCCACGGCATCCAGACCGCGCTCTTCGCCCAGCAGATGGCGGCCCGGGCGCAGTTGGAGCAGATGCGGCGCGCCCTGCCGCCCGGTCTGCACGGCGCCGAGCCCGGCGACGAGGAGGACGGCCCGGGCCGCGGCATCCGTTCGGGTCCGTACCTGTAGCGGGCGAGTGTCGCAGCTGTTCGGCAACCGCGTTGCAGGCCGGACACAGCTGCGCCCCTGCACCCGATCAGGTCGGCGGGAGCCGATACCCTGGGCCCCTGCCGTCGGCCTCCGCGCCGCCGGCGGGGGCCGGCGGCAGCGCGGGCCCGACACCGGGCGCGCCCGGACGAGACCTGGAAGCAGGGGGACATGAGCGAGGACGGCTCCACGGTCGAGGGCCACGCCCTGGGCAACGGTCGGTACGTGCTGCAGCGCCTGCTCGGGCAGGGCGGCATGGCCTCCGTGCACCTGGCGTACGACACGGTGCTGGACCGTCAGGTCGCGGTGAAGACCCTGCACACCGAGCTGGGCCGGGAGGCCTCGTTCAAGGAGCGGTTCCGCCGCGAGGCGCAGGCCGTCGCGCGCCTCCAGCACACCAACATCGTCCAGGTCTACGACAGCGGCGAGGACATCGCCGCGGACGGCGCGTCCACCCCGTACATCGTCATGGAGTACGTCGAGGGCCGGGCCCTGCGCGACGTGCTGAACGACGCGATCGGGCAGCACGGTGCGATGCCGACCGCGCAGGCGCTGAAGATCACCGCCGCGGTGCTCTCCGCCCTGGAGGCCTCGCACGACCAGGGCCTGGTGCACCGGGACATCAAGCCGGGCAACGTCATGGTCAACACCAAGGGCATCGTCAAGGTGATGGACTTCGGCATCGCCCGCGCGCTGCAGTCCGGTGTCACCTCCATGACGCAGACCGGCATGGTCGTCGGCACCCCGCAGTACCTCTCGCCCGAGCAGGCGCTCGGCAAGAGCGTGGACGCCCGCTCCGACCTGTACTCGGTCGGCTGCATGCTCTTCGAGCTGCTGACCGGCGGCCTGCCCTTCGACGGCGACTCGGCCTTCTCCATCGCGTACAAGCACGTGCAGGAGGAGCCGCCGGCGCCGTCCACGATCAACACGACCGTGCCGCCCGCGGTGGACGCACTGGTCGCCCGGGCCCTGCGCAAGGACCCGGCGCACCGCTTCCCGACCGCGGAGGCGATGCGCGACGAGGTCGAGCGGGTCGAGTCCACGGCGCAGTCCGGCGGCACGTCGCTGCAGGCCTCCACGCCGCTGGTGATCAGCGAGGGCCCGCGCTCGGTGCACGCCGCGCCGTCGCTGACCAACTTCCCGCAGGTCTCCGGGGACATCCGGACGCCCACCCCGCAGGTGCAGCAGCCGTACCAGCCGCAGGCCAGCACGCCGCCGCCGTACCCGCAGGCGCCGCACACGCCGCAGCCCTTCCCGCAGGCGCAGGCGCAGCACACGCCGCAGCCCTTCCCGCAGGCGCAGGCGCAGCACACGCCGCAGCCCTTCCCGCAGGCGCAGGCGCAGCACACGCCGCAGCCGTTCCCGCAGGCCCCGCACACGCCGCAGCCCTTCCCGCAGGCGCACACCCCGCAGCCGTTCGCGCAGCCGCAGCCGTACCAGACGCCGCGGCCCTTCCCGCAGCAGGCGCATCCGGCTGGGCCGATGCCGGCCCAGCCGGGCCCCTTCGTGGCGAAGCCGCAGCCGGCCAACAACAACGCGGGCTGCTCGACGGCGCTGGTCGTGGTCGGCGTGATCTTCGGCGTGATCGTCCTCGCGGTGATCATCGTGCTGATCGCGGCGGCCAAGGGCGAGCAGAACAAGGGCAACAGCTACAGCAGCTCCTCCCTGGGCCCGGTGGTCTCCCGGGTGCTGGAGCTGCCGCAGGACGGCCGGAACTGAGACCGCGGTCCCTTCAGCGGTCCACGGTGACCGCGCCGAAGCGGTAGCGTTTCACAGGACGTAACCGACAGGGCGACTGCGCGCCGAGCGAGGGCCCGGGGCGAGGAGCGATGGCACAGAGCGATCGGCCGGGCAACGGCGAGGATGCGGACGTCCAGGCCTCCACCGACGAGACGACGGGCCGCGAGCCGGAGACCGCCGAGACGAAGATCGTGTCCGGCCCGCCGCTCGGGCACACCCCGGGCCGCGGCACCAAGGCCCTGCTCGGGACGGTCGGCGACGGCCGGTACCGGATCACCGGCCGGCTCGGCCGCGGCGGCATGGCCGAGGTCTTCTCCGCCCAGGACGTCCGGCTCGGCCGGACCGTCGCCGTCAAGCTGCTGCGCGCGGATCTGGCCGAGGACGACATCGCCCGGCTCCGCTTCACGCGCGAGGCGCACGCTGTCGCCGCGCTCAACCACCACTCGATCGTGGCGGTGTACGACACCGGCGAGGAAGTGCTGGACGGCGAGTCCACGCCGTACATCGTGATGGAGCTGGTCGAGGGCCGGACGGTCCGCGAGCTGCTGGTGGACGAGGAGGCGCCGCCGGTCGACCAGGCGCTGATCATCATCGCCGGGGTGCTGGAGGCTCTGGCCTACAGCCACAAGCACGGCATCGTGCACCGCGACATCAAGCCCGCCAACGTGATCATCACGACCAACGGCGCGGTCAAGGTGATGGACTTCGGCATCGCCCGGGCCCTCACCGGCGCGGCCACCACCATGACGCAGACCGGCATGGTCATGGGCACCCCGCAGTACCTGTCGCCGGAGCAGGCGCTCGGCCGGCCCGTCGACCACCGCTCCGACCTCTACGCGGCCGGCTGCATGCTGTACGAACTGCTGGCGCTGCGGCCGCCGTTCACCGGCGAGACTCCGCTCTCGGTGGTCTACCAGCACGTCCAGGACAACCCCGTGCCGCCGTCCCGGGCCAACGGCCGGGTGCCGACCGAGTTCGACGAGCTGGTGCTCCGCTCGCTGGCCAAGAACCCGGACGACCGGTTCCAGAGCGCCGACGAGTTCCGGGCCCACGTGCAGCACGCGCTGCGCACCATGCACGGCGCCCAGGGCGTCGGCTACGCGGCCGGTGCCGCCGCAGCGGCGGCCGCCGCGGCAGGGCTGGCCGCCACCGTCCAGGGCGGCAACGGCAACGGGAACGGCAACGGCAACGGCCGCTCCGGGCCGGGGGGCACCCACAACGGCGGCACCGCCGTCACCGAGCCGCTCGGCCGCACGGACCCGGCGGACCCGACGGCCGCCATGCCCTTCCAGGTCACCTCGCCCTACCAGACGCCCTCCCAGCCCTACCCGCCGACCGGCGGGGGGCAGGGCTACGGCGGTCAGGGTTACGGGGGCCAGGGCTATGACGGCGACCACGGGTACGGCGGGGGCGGCGGCCACGACGGCTACGAGCCGGAGGACAAGCGCAGCCCGTGGGGCTGGGTGATGGGTGTCCTCGCCGTGCTGGTGGCGGCCGGTGTCGGGATCGGCCTCGCGCTGAGCGGCGGCGGGGGCGGCGGCGGCAACACGCCGACCCAGCAGAAGACGCAGACCACCGCCCCGGCGGACACCGGGCAGCCGACCGAGGAGCCGACCACGGCCGCCCCGTCGCGCACCCAGAGCGGGACGACCCGGCCGACCGAGCCGACCTTCGGGTCGCACTCGCCGACCGGCAGCGCCAGTGCGACGGGCTCGGCCTCGGCTTCGGCCTCGCCGACCGACACGTCCACGCCGTCGCCGACGACGACCCCGACCAAGGCCACCCCGACCCCGACCGGCGAACCGTCCACGCCGGGGCCGACCGGGGGCGCCACGTCGCCAGGGCCCGGCGGAGCGGGCGCCGGCTGACGGCCCGCGCCCGCGGAGCGGCGGCTCGGGCGGCTCAGTTGGTGAAGGCGTCCAGGACCTGCTCGTACTCCTGGCACCACCAGCGCAGCTGGCCGGCCGCGGCCGGGAAGAGCGGGTCGGCCCGGCCGTCGCGCCGCTGGTAGTGCCACTGGAGCATCCAGAGGTCGTTCAGCCGCTCCCACCAGACCCGGTGGACGGCGGCGGCCAGCTCGGCCGGGCCGGCCGCCGCCTCGGCCCGGTAGGCCCTGGACCAGGCGCGCACCCGGCAGAGGTCCAGCACCCCGCTCAGCCGGTCGTTGAAGACCAGGGTGGCGGCCCGGACGGCCTCCTCGGCGGTGGGCTGCAGGCCCAGCTTGTCCCAGTCCAGGACGGCCGCGACCGCCCCACCGCGGTAGAGCAGGTTGAGCCCGTGGAAGTCGCCGTGCGTCCAGCCGGTCGGCGGGGCCTCGGCCGGTGCGGGGCGGCGGCCGCGGTGGGCGGCGAGCAGGTCGATCCGCTCCGCGAGGTGTTCCTCGGCGAGCGCGTCGAAGGCCGTGTGCGGGCGGTGCTCCCCGGCGAGCCTGCGCAGCTCCCCGACCAGGCGGGCGGTCTCGTCCGGGTCGGCGGCCAGCCGCCCGGCGGGCTGGCGTACCGGGGCGCAGACGTGCGCCAGCGCGCCGTGCAGCCGGCCGAGCAGCGCGCCGAGGTCGGCGCACTGCGACAGGTCGAGGGACGTCCCGTGCCGGTGCTCGCCCTCCACCCACGGATACAGGCCGAACAGCCGGCCGCCGTGGGCGACGACGGAGTCCCCGTCGGCGGCGGGCAGCGGCCGGGCCACCGGCAGCCCCCGGGCGTGGAGCGCGGTGGTCGCGCGGTGCTGCGCGGTGATCGCGGCACGGGAGGCGGTGGCCTCGTCGACGTAGCACTTGAGGAAGTAGCGGCCCTCGGTGGTGGTGACCCGGTACCCGCGGTTCAGCAGGCCCTCGGCCACCGGGCGGACGGCGACCGCCGGCGCGGTGCCGAAGCGCCGGAGCACGCCCGCCACGGCGGCGTGCGCGACGGGCGGGCTGAGGGTGCCCACGGGCGGGGCGGAGAGGTCGGGACGGGCCGGTGCGGCGGCCGGCCGTTGCGGCAGGCTGCGGCGGGCGGTGGGGACGGTGGGGACGAGGAGGGACAGGGCACCGTCCCCGCGGACGTCGGGCGGGGAGGCCGGGCTGGGAATCACGGAGTGAGCGTAGTGAGGTTGTGCGGGGGTGCTTGACAGATCGTCAACTATCTGATCTTGCACCGGAAGGGCGGTTTCGCGCCACGTACGCGGCCGCCTGCGTGCGCCTTTCCATGCCCATCTTGGCGAGCAGACTGGAGACGTAGTTCTTCACCGTCTTCTCGGCCAGGTGAAGTTCATTGCCGATCTGCCGATTGGTCATCCCCTCGCCGATCAGATCGAGGATCCGCCGTTCTTGCCGGGTCAGCCGGGCGAGTCGCTCGTCCTCCTTGCCGCTGCCCTCGCGCAGCCGCTCCAGGACGCGGCTGGTGGCCACCGGGTCCAGCAGCGAGCGCCCGGCGGCGACGTCCCGCACGGCGGTGATCAGGTCGGTGCCGCGGATCGCCTTCAGCACGTACCCGGAGGCGCCGGCCATGATCGAGTCGAACAGCGCCTCGTCGTCGGAGAAGGAGGTGAGCATCAGGCAGCGCACCTCCGGGACCCGGGAGCGGACCTCGCGGCAGACCTCCACGCCGTTGCCGTCCGGCAGCCGGACGTCGAGCACCGCGACGTCCGGGGCGACCGCCGGGATCCGGGCCAGTGCCTCGGCGGCGGTGCCGGCCTCGCCGACCACCTCGATGTCCTCCTCGGTGGAGAGCAGGTCGTGTACGCCGCGCCGCACCACCTCATGGTCGTCGAGGAGGAATACCCTGATATGTCCGTTTCCTGTCATGGGGGAATCCTTCCACGCCATCGTGTCGAAATCCCTGCTCCCGGCCGCTCCCCGGAGGACAGCCGGGCGCGGAGGACACCGAATCGATGCCCGTTACCCCCTTACGCGGAGAGCTTTGCCCGGATACCGTGCGCTGGTGTCCTGACGGCACCGACCTGAGACCCGCACCACACCGGCGGTTCTCGGACAGGAACAAGTAGGACGTCCTAGCGCAAGCGCGCCAAGGGGCGCCGCTGGGTAACGTTCTCGTGAGGGACGCCGTCGGAGAAGGATCACCACCTGCCGAGCAGCCGGTGCGCACACCCAGCGCGCTTTGCCCGGAGGTGACCGGACCGGTCACCGGCGACCCCGGGCGGCCGGACAGACCGAGGAGTGAACGTGACCGTCAAAAGCACGGCGAGGGCGCGCAAGAAGGCCGCCCCCGGCGTCCCTGACAACCTCCGCGCAGGCACGGGCGCCGCGCCGGAGCTCGTCCAGCTGCTCACGCCGGAAGGCGACCGGGTCGAGCACCCGGACTTCCCGCTGACGACCACCCCCGAGGAGCTGCGCGCGCTCTACCGCGACCTGGTGCTGGTTCGGCGGTTCGACGCCGAGGCCACCTCGCTGCAGCGCCAGGGCGAGCTGGGCCTGTGGGCCTCGCTGCTCGGCCAGGAGGCTGCGCAGGTCGGTTCCGGCCGTGCGATGCGACCCGGCGACTACGCCTTCCCGACGTACCGTGAGCACGGCGTCGCCTGGTGTCGCGACGTCGACCCGCTGAACCTGCTCGGCATGTTCCGCGGCGTGAACCACGGAGGCTGGGACCCGAACGAGAAGAACTTCCACCTCTACACCATCGTGATCGGCGCGCAGACCCTGCACGCCACCGGGTACGCGATGGGCATCACCAAGGACGGCGCGGACGACGCGGTGATCGCCTACTTCGGCGACGGCGCCTCCAGCCAGGGCGATGTCAACGAGGCCTTCACCTTCGCCTCGGTCTACAACTCGCCGGTGGTCTTCTTCTGCCAGAACAACCAGTGGGCGATCTCCGAGCCGACCACCAACCAGACCCGCATCCCGCTCTACCGCCGCGCCTCCGGCTTCGGCTTCCCGGGCGTGCGGGTGGACGGCAACGACGTGCTCGCCTGCCTCGCGGTGACCCGCTGGGCGCTCGACCACGCCCGCACCGGCAACGGCCCCGTCCTCATCGAGGCCTTCACCTACCGCATGGGCGCCCACACCACCTCGGACGACCCGACCCGCTACCGGGGCTCCGAGGAGACCGAGGCCTGGAAGGCCAAGGACCCGATCACCCGCCTCAAGGCCCACCTGGAGAAGGAGGGCCTCGCCGACGACGCGTTCTTCGCCGGCGTCGAGGCCGAGAGCGACGAGCTCGGCCTCCGGGTCCGCGAGGGCGTGCGCTCCATGCCCGATCCGGACCCGACCCTGATCTTCGACCACGTCTACGCGGAGCCGCACGCGCTGGTGGACGAGGAGCGGGCCGAGTACGTGGCCTACGCGGCCTCCTTCGAGGGCGGGGAGCAGAACTGATGGCAGACCGGCTCAGCATCGCGAAGGCGCTCAACGAGGCGCTCCGCAAGTCGCTGGAGAACGACCCGAAGACCCTCCTCATGGGAGAGGACATCGGCAAGCTCGGCGGCGTCTTCAGAATCACCGACGGCCTGCAGAAGGACTTCGGCGAGGACCGGGTCATCGACAGCCCGCTCGCCGAGTCCGGCATCATGGGCACCGCGATCGGCCTCGCCCTGCGCGGCTACCGCCCGGTGGTGGAGATCCAGTTCGACGGCTTCGTCTACCCGGCCTTCGACCAGATCGTCTCCCAGCTCGCCAAGATGCACGCCCGCTCGCTCGGGCACGTCAAGCTCCCGATCACCGTCCGCATGCCGTACGGCGGCGGCATCGGCGCCGTCGAGCACCACAGCGAGTCGCACGAGGCCTACTTCGCGCACACCGCCGGCCTCAAGGTGGTCACCCCGTCCAACGCGCACGACGCGCACTGGATGCTCCGCCAGGCGATCGCCTCGGACGACCCGGTGATCTTCCTGGAGCCGAAGCGGCGCTACTGGGACAAGGGCGACGTCGGCGACAGCTCCGACCTGCCGCTGCACTCCGCGCGGATCGTCCGCCCCGGCACCGACGCGACCCTGATCGCGTACGGCCCGATGGTCAAGGTCTGCCAGGAGGCCGCCGCGGCCGCCCAGGAGGACGGCCGCAACCTGGAGGTCGTCGACCTCCGCTCGCTCACCCCGGTCGACTTCGCCACCCTCGAGGAGTCGGTGAAGCGCACCGGCCGCGGCATCGTCGTCCACGAGGCACCGGTCTTCCTGGGCATGGGCGCCGAGCTGGCCGCCCGGCTCACCGAGCGCTGCTTCTACCACCTGGAGGCGCCGGTCCTGCGGGTCGGCGGCTACTACGCGCCGTACCCGCCGTCCCGGGTCGAGGAGTCCTTCCTGCCCGACCTGGACCGCGTGCTCGACGCCGTCGACCGCGCGCTCGCGTACTGAGAGGAGCGACGCACATGACCACCGAAGTTCGCGCGCTCCGCGAGTTCAAGATGCCCGACGTCGGCGAGGGGCTGACCGAGGCCGAGATCCTCTCCTGGTACGTCAAGCCGGGCGACACCGTCACCGACGGCCAGGTCGTCTGCGAGGTCGAGACCGCCAAGGCCGCGGTCGAGCTGCCGATCCCGTTCACCGGTGTCGTCGAGCAGCTGTTCTTCCCGGCGGGCTCCACCGTCGACGTCGGCACCGCGATCATCGCGGTGGCGGTCGCGGGTGCCGCTCCCGCGGAGGCAGCCCCGGCCGCCGCCCCCGCCCCCGCCCCGGCCGCCCCGGCCGAGGAGGAGGTGCCCGAGCGGCGCGAGGTGCTGGTCGGCTACGGTCCGCGCACCGGCGGCACCCAGCGCCGGGCCCGCCGGACCGCCGTTCCGACGGCCGCCGCTCCGGTTTCACGTGAAACATCGCCCGTCCCGGCCGCGCCGATCGCCCCGGCGGCTCCGGTCGCTCCGGTAGCGCCCGCCGCCGCGCCGGTGCCCGCGCAGGCGGGGGAGCGGCCGCTGGCCAAGCCCCCCGTGCGCAAGCTGGCGAAGGACCTCGGCGTGGACCTCCGCGTGGTCGTCCCGACCGGTCCGAACGGCGTGATCACCCGCGAGGACGTGCACGCCGCCGCGGCCCCGGCGCCTGCCGCCCCGGCCCCGGTCCAGGCTGCGCCGGCCCCGCAGGCCGCGCCGGCCGCCGCCCCCGTGGCGAGCGGCACGGGCGACGTGCGGGTGCCGATCAAGGGCGTCCGCAAGGCCACTGCGGCCGCCATGGTCTCCTCGGCCTTCACCGCGCCGCACGTCACCGAGTTCGTCCAGATCGACGTGACCCGCACGATGAAGCTGGTCCGCACGCTCAAGGAGACCGGCGAGCTCGGCCGGGACGTCCGCGTCTCGCCGCTGCTGCTGGTCGCCAAGGCGCTGCTCACCGCGGTGAAGCGGCACCCGGAGATCAACGCCGCCTGGGACGAGGCCGCCCAGGAGATCGTGATCAAGGGGCAGGTCAACCTCGGCATCGCGGCGGCCACGCCGCGCGGCCTGATCGTCCCCAACATCAAGGACGCCGGCGGCAAGACCCTGACCCAGCTCGCCGTCTCGCTCGGCGAACTGGTCGACACCGCGCGCGAGGGCAAGACCTCGCCCGCGGACATGCAGGGCGGCTCGATCACCATCACCAACGTCGGCGTCTTCGGCGTCGACACCGGCACCCCGATCCTCAACCCGGGCGAGGCGGCCATCCTCGCCTTCGGCGCGGTCCGGGAGATGCCGTGGGTGCACAAGGGCAAGGTGGTGCCCCGTCAGGTCACCACGCTGGCACTCTCCTTCGACCACCGCCTGGTCGACGGCGAGCTCGGCTCCAAGGTGCTCGCGGACACCGCCGCGATCCTGGAGCGCCCCAAGCGCCTGATCACCTGGGCCTGACCCTCCGCTGTCGCCGCCGGCCCCGTCCCCTTCGTGGGGGCGGGGCCGGCCGGTTTTCCGGGGCGGATCAGCGGCGGGCGAGGCGCTTGACGGTGAGGAGGACGGCGCCACCGAGGGCGAGGGCAGCTGCGCCGGAGGCGAAGAGGAAGGCGGTGGCCGAGGAGGTGCCGGTCTGGGCCAGCTCGGTGGCGGGGGCGGTGGGTGCCGCGGGGGTGGCGGTGCGGGTCGCGGTCGGGGTGGCGGCGGTCGGGACGAGCGCGGCCGTGGTGGGGGTGGGCTTGGCCGTGGTGGGGGTCGGCTTGGGCGCGGGCTTCGGGTGCTTCACGGCGAGCCGGAAGGTGGCGAGCCGGTCCTGGGCGCCCGGTGCGGTGGCGATGTCGATCCGTGTGACGTCGGCGGCCTTCGCCGAGACGCTGACGCGGAACATGTACCGGTGGGCCTGGCCGGCCGGCACCGTCTCGGCGAGCGACGAGGTGTCCACCAGCACGCCCGGGTCGCAGGCGTGGCGCAGCGGCAGCCGCTTCCAATGGCCGTGGGACATCACCTCGACCGTCAGGTCCTCGGGGGCCACGTGCACCAGCTTGCCGCTGCCCGGGACGATCTCGGCGGAGAACAGCGAGAGCCTCGGGAC
Organism: Kitasatospora sp. NPDC085879; assembly: GCF_040686255.1. Classification (NCBI taxonomy): domain Bacteria; kingdom Bacillati; phylum Actinomycetota; class Actinomycetes; order Kitasatosporales; family Streptomycetaceae; genus Kitasatospora; species Kitasatospora sp. NPDC085879. The sequence goes on from NZ_JBFBJZ010000016.1 coordinate 19,589, forward strand.
CATGTCGGGGTACGGCTTCGCGGTGTCGTTGAGCTGCTCCAGGCCGAACTCCGCGGCGGCACCGCCCGCGGTGACACTCGTCGGCACCGGTGCGACGAAGGCCGCCGGGGCGGCCGCGGCGGGCTGCGGGTTCGGGAGCTCGCCGCAGGCCCAGGCGGCGGTGCCGCCGGTGAGGACGGGCAGGGCGACGCCGATGGCGAGGGCGGCGGTGGTGGTGACGGTGGCGTTGCGGACGAAACGGGAGATAACGGGCGCGCGCATGACTGGTCCCCCCAGGGCGGTGTGCTGATGGTGTGTGGGTGAAGGTGCCCGGCGCTTCGGCCTCCCGGCTTTGCCCGCCGGTCCCGCTCTCCGTGCCTTCACCCTCATAGACGTGCAGCGGGCCCAGAGGTTGCAGCTCGTTCCGAGAAATATTCTCGGGGCTTCCGAAGGCCCTCGGAGATACTGCTCCCATGTCCGATCGTCAGACCGCGGTGCAGGTCGAGGCCGCCCCCGCCCCGCCCGAGCCCCGGCCCTCGCTGCGGCGTGACGTCTCGCTGCCGGCCCTGCTGGCCGGACTCGTCTGCATCGCCGTCTCCTTCTCCGGGCCCCTGGTGGTGGTGCTCGCCGCGGCCGCCGCCGGTCACCTGGACCCGGCGCACACCGCCTCCTGGATCTGGGCGGTGTCGATCGGCAGCGGCCTCACCTGCCTGCTGCTCAGCTGGTGGACCCGGACACCGGTGATCACCGCCTGGTCCACGCCCGGTGCCGCCCTGCTGGTGGGCAGCCTCGGCGCGTATCCGTACCGGGAGGCGGTCGGCGCCTTCCTGGTCTCCTCCGCGGCGGTGGCCGTGTTCGGCGCCACCGGCCTGTTCGGGCGTCTGGTGCGGGCCGTCCCGGCCGGCATCGTCAACGCGATGCTGGCCGGCATCCTGTTCACCTTCGGCGCCGGGATCTTCACCGAGTTGCGAGGCGCTCCCGTCCTGGTGCTCGGCTCCTTCGCGGCCTTCCTGCTCGCCAAGCGGTGGGTGCCGCGGTACGCCGTCCCGCTGGCGCTGCTGGCCGGTGCGGTGCTGGCCGCGGCCACCGTCGGGCTGCCGCTGCACCTCGGCTCGGGCGGGCCGACCCGCCCGGTGCTCACCGCACCGTCCTTCTCCTGGGCGGCGACCGTCGGCCTGGCACTGCCGCTGACCATCGTCGCGCTGGCCTCGCAGAACGCCCCCGGCCTCGGCATCATGCGGGCCTCCGGCTACCGGCCGGACGACCGGCTGCTGGTCGGGGCGACCGGCGCGGTCTCCGTCCTGCTGGCGCCGTTCGGCTCGCCCGGCGTCAACCTGGCCGCGATCACCGCGGCGATCTGCACCAGCGAGGAGAGCCACCCCGACCCCCGGCGGCGCTATGTCGCCGGCATGTCGGCCGGTGCGCTGTACCTGGTGGTGGGCAGCTTCGGCGGCGTGCTGGTCAGCCTGTTCACCGGGCTGCCGCACGTGCTGATCGCGGTGATCGCCGGGGTGGCGCTGCTCGCCTCCTTCCAGGGCAGCCTGGCCGGCGCGGTGGCCGACGAGCACGGCCGGGACGGCGCCGTGGTGACCTTCCTGGCGACCGCCTCGGGGATGACGCTGTTCGGCATCGGCGCGCCCTTCTGGGGCCTGCTGCTCGGTGTCGCCACCCACCTCGTGCTGCACCACCGCCGGGGCTGAGAACCGCCTCCGCCGAATCCCGCGCCATTCCGTCCGAATCGCCCCGAATACCGGGGACGGGTTCGTGGGCGCCCTTCGCCGCGGCCGTCGTCCGGACGGCGGAACCCAGGGTGCGATCTTGCTCGTGATGTGCTCGGAGGAATGCCCCGAACGGCCGAATTCCGTGCGGGTACGGGCAATTCGGCGCGACATTCGCGGCCCGCAGATCGTATGGCGCGGCGGCCCTCGCGGGTAGGCTGAGGCGGCTCGATCCGGATGCGGTGGGGAATTCGGAATCATCCGCTCCGGTGCACGTGAATTCCTCCGACGAGCAGCGGCGATGGCTGGTGACATGGCATTGAGCGATCTGATTCGGGAACCCGACCGGGAATTCGACGGGGAGGAACCCGAGCCCGAGCCCGAACCCGAGGCGGCCGGCCCCGGCCGTTCGCGCATGGTGCGGCGGCGCCGGGCCCTGGTGGCGGTCGCCGCCTCCGCGGCGCTGGTCGCCTGCGGCGGCTTGGGCGCGGCCGGCCTCGTCAGGTCGCCCGCCGAGCGGGCCGCCGACACCGCCCCGCCGCCCGGCACCCTGCTGACGGCCGAGGCGGAGATGAAGGTGCTGACCCGTTCCACCGTCACCCGCGGCCAGGTCTATCCGCCGACCCGGTACGACGTCACGCCGGCCTCCTCCTCGCCGGAGATCACCCAGCTGTACGTCTCCGCGTTGGCCGTCAAGGCGGGCGACGCGGTCGCCAACGGGCAGCTGATGGCCGAGGTCTCCGGCCGGCCGCTGTTCGTCCTCAAGGGGGCGGTGCCGGCCTACCGGGACCTCAAGCCGGGCGCGAGCGGCCCGGACGTCGCCCAGCTGCAGGCCGCGCTGGCCGAACTCGGTCACGGCCGGGGCCCGGACGCCGAGGGCGAGTACGGGCCGGGCACCGCGCAGGCCGTCACCGACTTCTACCGCGGGCTCGGCCACCCGGCACGGACCGCGGGCGCCGCCGCCGAGCAGACCGTGGACGCCGCGAAGCGCGCCGTGGAGGCCGACCAGCGCACGGTCGACGAGCTGAAGTCCGCCCAGAACTCCGGAGCCGCCACGGCCCGGCAGAGCACCGCCGCCGCCCCCTCCGCCGGCCCCTCTTCCACCGCCGCCGCACCGTCCGCGCTCTCCGCCCCGCCGGAGGCGGCGCCGTCGGACCTGGCCGCGCAGCTCGACCAGGCAGAGCGGCGGCTGGCCGACGACCGGGGGGCCCTGGCCAAGGCCGAGGCGGCCGACGGGCCGGTGGTACCGGCCGGCGAAGTGGTGTTCCTGCCCGTGCTGCCGGCCGCCGTCACCGCCGTCAACGCGGCCGTCGGCTCCCCGGTCGCCGGACCGCTGCTCTCGCTGACCAGCGGGGACCTGGTGGTCACCGGTCAGCTCACTCCCGGTCAGGCGCCGGGGATCACCGCGGGCATGGCGGTGGAGATCCTCTCCGAGGCGACCGGCACGGTGCTGCAGGGCAAGGTCGCCGAACTCGGCCCACGGACCACCGTGGCGCCGGCCGGCCGGGTGGTCTCGATCGGTGGTGCCGTGGCCCCGGCCGGCACCGGCGCGGGCTCCGGCGGGGCGGCCGCGCCCCCGGCGAACGCGGCGCCGGCCGCCCCGCCCGCGGCCGCGTACGTGCCGCTGCGGATCACCCCCGCCGAGGCGCTGCCCGCCGCGCTGAGCGGCCAGAACGTCCGCATCACCGTGCAGCGCAGTGCCACCGCCCAGCCGGTGCTGTGCGTCCCGGTCGCCGCCGTGTACACCGACGCCACCGGGCGGACGGCGGTCACCCGGATCGGCTCGGGGGGCCGGAGGGTGACCGTGCCGGTGACCACCGGGGCGAACGCCGACGGGTACGTGGCCGTCACTCCCGTGCAGGCCGCGCAGCTGCAGCCGGGCGACCAGGTGGTGGTCGGCCGGTGAACGAGGTCATCCGGCTCGACGGGGTGGGCCGCAGCTTCGCGGGCCCGCCGCCGGTCACCGCGCTGCACCCCTGCGACCTGGCGGTCCGGCGCGGCGAGTTCGTCGCCGTGACCGGCCCGTCCGGCTCCGGCAAGTCCACCCTGCTGCACCTGATGGGCCTGCTCGACACCCCGACCACCGGCCGCTACACGCTGGACGGCATCGACACCGGCCGGCTCTCCGACCGGGACCGCTCCACCCTGCGCGGCCGCCGGATCGGCTTCGTCTTCCAGTCCTTCCACCTGCTGCCGCACCGCACCGCCGAGGAGAACGTGCAGCTCGCCCAGGTCTACAACCGCACCCCCCGCGAGCAGCGCCGGGCCGCCGCCGTGGAGGCGCTGCGGCGGGTCGGCCTCGGCCACCGGACGGAGGCACTGCCCACCACCCTGTCCGGCGGCGAGCGGCAGCGGGTCGCGATCGCCCGCGCCCTGGTCAACCGGCCCGACCTGCTGCTCTGCGACGAGCCCACCGGCAACCTGGACTCCGCGAGCGCCGATGCCGTGCTGGAGCAGTTCGAGCGGCTCAACGACGAGGGCTACACCCTGCTGATGATCACCCACGATGCCGCGGTGGCCGCCCGGGCCCGCCGGGTCGTCCGGATCGCGGACGGCCGGCTGACCGAACCGGCGGCCGTCTGATGGCCGGCACCGGGCCGGTCGGCCCGCCCTCCCAGCTGGGCGCGCGCGACCTGCTCTCCGAGGCGGTGGCCGGCGTCCTGCAGCGCCCCGGACGCTCGGCGCTCACCACGCTCGGCACCGTCCTCGGCATCGGCGCGTTCGTCGCCGTTCTCGGCCTGACCGCCACCGCCTCCGGCCAGATCGGTGCCCGGTTCGACCTGGCCCGGGCGACCACCGTCACCGCCACCGACCACCCGGTGACGGACGGCGTCCCGCCCGGCGCCAACCCGCCGACCGGCTTTCCCGCCGACTCCGACGCCCGGGCCGGCCGGATCGACGGTGTCACCGCGGCCGGCCTGTGGTGGCGGATCCCCTCGGACGACCTGCGGATCTCCGCCGCCCCCGCGGCGGGCCCCGGCGTCCAGGGGCTGGCCCTGTTCGCCGCCACCCCCGGCGCCGTCGCCGCGATGCACCCGACCCTGGCCGCCGGGGTCACCCTCGACCCGTACGCCCAGAGCGCGGCCCTGCCGGTGGTGCTGCTCAGCCGGACGGCCGCGACCAGACTCGGGGTGACCCGACTGGACGCCCAGCCCGCGATCTTCATCCAGGGACTGCCGTACACCGTGATCGGCGTCTACGACCAGGTCGAGCGGCTGCCGGACACCCTGCTCGGAGTGATCGTCCCCGGCTCCACGGCGCTGGAGCGCTTCGGCAACCCCGGCACCGGCGGCGACGAGGCGGCGCACCTGCTCGCCGCCACCCGGGCCGGCGCCGCCGACGTGGTCGCCGGGCAACTGGCCGTCGCGCTGCGCCCGGACGCCCCGGACCTGCTGACCGTCAACGCGCCGCCGGACCCGCACGGCCTGCGCGACCGCGTCACCTCCGACCTCACCGGCCTCTTCCTGGCACTGGCCGCGATCTGCCTGGTGGTGGGCGCCGTCGGGATCGCCAACACCACCCTCGTCGCCGTCCTCGAACGCACTCCCGAGATCGGCCTGCGGCGCTCGCTGGGCGCCCGTACCCGGCACATCGCGGCGCAGTTCCTCACCGAGTCGACCGCGCTCGGCACCCTCGGCGGCCTGATCGGTACCTGCCTGGGTGTGCTCACCGTCCTCGCGGTGGCCGCCGCCCGCGACTGGACGGCCGTGCTGCAGCCCTGGGCGACCCTGCCGGCGCCGCTGATCGGCTCCGCGGTCGGGCTGCTCGCCGGGCTCTACCCGGCAGTCCGGGCGGCCCGGACCGATCCGCTCACCGCCCTGCGCGGCGGCTGATCGCGGGGCGGCCGGGAGGCCGGAAGCGAGCCGACACGCCGAGAGGGCATTGGGCCGGTCCGGCGAACTTCGGGTGCGTCCGGTCGGCCGGGCGTGTCGTCACGGGTACGTCTGTGCGACCACCACCCGGGCCCCCGCCGGGTGACCGGAGCCCGGAGGACGCACCCGCATGCCGCCTGGCAACCCTGGCCGGATCGTCCGGAGTCTGGCCGCTCTCGTGCTGATGTCGGCCGCCGTGCTGCCCGCAGCGCTCGAAGTCGCGGCACCCGCACCCTCCGCGGTGATAGGGCCGCCCGTCGGCCCGCTCACCGACCGGGGAGCGCCGCCCACCCCGAACCGGATCGACCTCCGGGCACCCGGCGCCGCCCCCAGCGTGGACATCCGCCGGTCCGGCGACCCCGCCAACCGGATCACCCTCGTCCTGCTCGGCGACGGCTACACCGCCGCCCAGCAGCCGCTCTTCCGCGAGGAGGCCGACCGGGCCTGGCGGGCGCTGATGGAGATCGAGCCGTTCCGCACCTACCAGAACTTCTTCAACATACGGCGGGTCGAGGTCGTCTCCCCGGTCTCCGGCATAGCCGAGGGCGACGACGGACGGCCCGCCGGCACCCCGCTCGGCATGCACTTCTGGTGCGAGGGCACCGCCCGGCTGCTCTGTGCGGACGAGTCCGCGACCGCCCGCTACGCCGGCGAGGACGCCGGACCCCAGTACCTGATAGCGCTCGCCAACTCCGAGGAGTACGGCGGCGCGGGCGGCACCGGCGTGACCACCCTCTCCGGCGGCAGCCCCGACGCGGGCCGGATCATCCAGCACGAGATCGGGCACACCGTCGGCGACCTCGGCGACGAGTACGACAGCGCCCCCGACGACCCCGACTACGCCAACCTCTCGGCGGTCGACGCGGACGAGATGCTGCGGAGCCACACCAAGTGGTGGCGCTGGCTCGGCGCCGTCTCACCGGACGGCGGCGGCGTGGTCGGCGCCTACCGCAGCGCCAACGGCCTCTACCGGCCCACCGCCGACTCCGTGATGCGCACCCTGGGCGGCCAGTACAACCTGCCCTCGCGCGAGGCGATCGTCGAGCAGATCTACCGCCGGGTGAAACCGCTGGACGGCGCCTCGCCCACGCCCGGGGTGGTCTCCGGACGGCCGCGGCTCCAGGTGAGCGCCGTGCCGCTGGACGGCCCGCGCCAACTCGCCGTCGAGTGGACGGTCAACGGGCGCCCCGTCGCGGCCCCCGGCGGCACCTGGCTCGACACCGCCGGCCTCAACCTCGCGCCCGGCGCCCGGGCCACCGTCACCGCGACCGTCCGCGACACCACCGACTGGGTGCGGGACGAGGCCTTCCGGGATCGCTTCATGACCCGCACCGTGAGCTGGACGCTGGCCGGCTGAGCGGGCAGCCCCGTGGCCCCGACCGGACAGGACGGTCCGCGGACGTCCGGGGAGCCATCCGGTTCGTACCCTGCCGGATTGATCCGGTCATGGGATGACTAGGCTCAGGGGCCATGAGCGCGGACCCTGTCGGCACCACCCGTCCCCCGTCTCCCGCCGTCCCGACGCCGTCCCTCGCCCGGCCCGTCCCGCCGGGCGGCCGCGCCGCCTGGGCGGCCTGGGCGGTCGGCGCCTCGGTCTACGTCCTCGCGGTGGTCCACCGCACCAGCCTCGGCGTCGCAGGCCTGGACGCCGCCGCCCGCTTCGGCATCGGCGCCTCCGCCCTCTCCACCTTCGCCATCCTGCAGGTGCTGGTGTACGCCGCCATGCAGATCCCGGTCGGGCTGCTGGTGGACCGCCAGGGCGCACGACGGGTACTGCTGCTGGGCGTCCTGCTGATGAGCACCGGCCAGCTCGCCTTCGCCTTCGCCATCTCCTTCGGCCCGGCCCTCGCCTCCCGGGCCGTGCTCGGCTGCGGCGACGCCATGACCTTCATCAGCGTGCTCCGGATCGCGGCGCACTGGTTCCCGGCCGCCAGGAACCCGCTGATCGCCCAGCTCACCGGCCTGGTCGGGGTCGGCGGCAACCTCGTCACCACCGTCGTCCTCGCCCGCGCCCTGCACGAGCAGGGCTGGACGGCCACCTTCGGGGCCATCTCACTGGCGGGCGTCGGGATCTTCGCGCTCGTCGGGCTCGTCCTGCGGGAGGGGCCCGGCCACGACCGGCGGACCCGTCGCAGCAGCACCGCTGCTCCCGCCGTCCCCGTTCCCGTCCGCCGGCAGATCCGGGACGCCTGGGCCGAACCCGGCACCCGGCTCGGCCTCTGGGTGCACTTCACCACCGCCTTCCCCGCCGCCGCCTTCGGCCTGCTCTGGGGCATGCCCTACCTGGTCGAGGGACAGGGCATGAGCCGCACCGCGGCCGGCGGACTGCTCACCCTGCTGGTGGTCAGCAACATGGTCTTCGCGCTGGTCTTCGGCCGGGCGGTCTCCCGCAACCCGCGCAGCCGGATGCCGCTCACCCTCGCGGTGATCACCGCGACCGCGCTCTGCTGGACCGCCACCCTCGGCTGGCCCGGCGGCCGCCCGCCGCTCTGGCTGCTGGTCGTCCTGATCGCCGTCATGGGCAGCAACGGCCCCGCCTCGCTGGTCGGCCTCGACTACGCCCGCTCGCACAACCCGGCCGAGCGGCTCGGCACCGCCTCCGGCATCGCCAACATGGGCGGCTTCGTCGGCGCCGTCGTCACCCTGTTCGGCATCGGCGTCCTGCTCGACGCCCTCGCCGACACCGGCGGCACCCACTCCGCCGAGGCCTACCGCTGGGCCTTCTGCTGGCAGTACGTGCCGCTGGCGCTCGGCACCTTCATGATCTTCCGGCTCCGCCGGAAGGCCGGGCACTGACTGCGGGCAGGTAGACGCTCTTCGAGCCCCTCACGAGGCCGAACGGGTGATCTGGCGGTCGGCGGGCGTCGTGCGGGGGTACGGCGGCGCGCGCGTGGTGCTCCCGGGACGGGGTCAGGGAGTCAGTGCGAAGTGGGCGAGGATGCGGGCGGCCAGCTCGGTGTCTCCGTCGACGCGGACGGATTGGGCGGCGATCTCCGGGCGGACGCGGCCGCACGCGAGCCGGAGGTAGGTCTCCCAGTCGAGGTGGAACTGGACGTCCGGGGCCAGGCCGACGGAGGTGTCCACGCTGCCGCGGCCGGAGGCGTCCACCCGGACGGTGCGCAGGAACTCCAGCGGGCCGCTGACGTCGAAGACCACCGTGCAGCCGGCCGGGGCGCCGGCGAGGCGGGCGACCACCTTGGGCAGGCCCTGGACCAGGTAGTCGCGGGTGACCTCGGCGCCGGGGGAGTTCAGGTTGCCGGGGACGCGGAGGGCGCGCCGCAGGTCTTGCTCGTGCACCCACACGTCGAAGGCGCGGTTGCGCAGCAGCTCGGCGTAGCTGATGTCCCGGGCGAGCGGGCCGGCCGGCCAGCGGACCAGGTCGTCCGGCTGCTGGCGGGCGTTGCGCAGTGCGCGCGAGCGGCGGATGACGGTGTACTCCAGCTCGCTGGTGATCTCCACCGGGGTGTGGCAGCGGCGCTTGTCGACCGGCAGCTCGACGTACCGGGCGAACTCGGTGGTGACGTGTCGCAGGTCGCGGGGGAGGGCGTGGATCGGCCGGGGATCGCCGAGCAGCTCGGACTCGACGGCGATGATGTGCGAGACGACGTCGCGGACCGACCAGCCGGGGCACTCGGTGGGCCGGTTCCACGAGTCGGTCGGCAGCGGGGCCAGCAGCTCGGTCACGGACTCGATGGACTGCGTCCACGCGTCGGTGTAAGCCTGCACGGTCTGGTTGTCCGTCACGGGAATCTCCGGCCCTCCGTCAGCTTCCAACACGCGCCGCCGCCTGCCGCCGGGACCTGGGGGCGCAAGTGCTACCCGCACGTTACGCTGTCGGGTCACAGCAGGGCAGCGCTTTCGGGTGATGATCGTAGGACTCTTGCCGTGGACGGTGGTACTGTGCGCGCTTCATTGATCCAACTCGCGGTCTCCGACGCCGAGCCGCCCGCCGAGCGGCGGTCCCGCGCTGCGGCGCTGGTCAGGGCCCAGGAGGCGGCCGATCTCGTGGTGCTTCCCGAGTTGTGGCCGCTCGGCGGCTTCGCCTACGAGGCGTGGTCGACCGGGGCGGAACCGTTGGACGGGCCCACCGCGGAGACGATGTCGGCAGCCGCCAGGGCCGCCCGGGTGTGGCTGCACGCCGGTTCGATCGTCGAACGCGATCCGGACGGTCCGATCTACAACACCTCGCTGTTGTTCGCGCCGGACGGCAGCCTCACCCACACCTACCGCAAGATCCACCGCTTCGGCTTCGACAGCGGCGAGGCGGTCGTGATGGGCGCGGGCCAGGAGATCGTCACCGCCGCCACCGATCTGGGCCGGCTCGGTCTCGCCACCTGCTACGACCTGCGCTTCCCCGAGCTGTTCCGGGCGCTGCTGGACGACGGCGCCGAACTGCTGGTGGTGCCGGCCGCCTGGCCGGCGCGCCGCCGCGAGCACTGGACCCTGCTGGCCCGTGCCCGCGCCGTCGAGGAGCAGGCCTTCGTGCTGGCCTGCAACACCGCGGGCACCCACGGCGGCGTCCCGCAGGCCGGGCACAGCCTGGTGGTGGACCCGTGGGGCCGGGTCCTCGGCGAGGCCGGCGAGGACGAGGAGGTCCTCACCGTGGAGTTCGACCCGGCCGAGGTGGGCAAGGCCCGCGCCGACTTCCCGGTGCACCGGGACCGGCTGCTCGGCATTCCCGCCCCCGTCCAGCGCTGACCCGACCGTCCCCGCGGGCCCGCCCCGCGGTCCTGCCGTGCCGCGAGTCCGGGCCGGACCGCCCGCCGACGCGGGCTGTCCGGATATGGGCGTGATGGGGGACTTGTGCACCACGGGGTCGTCTTTGAGAAGATGAGCCGCCATCGCCTTCCGCGCTGGCCCCGTGACACCAGCCGAGGAGGGGTGGCCCGCATGTACGGCACCGGTGCCGCCCGTCCCCCGATCCAGCGCAACAGCCTGCGCGAGCAGATCGCCGACGCGCTGCGCGAGGAGATGATGGCCGGCCGCCTGGCGGCCGGCCGGAACTTCACCGTCAAGGAGATCGCCGAGCTCTACGGCGTGTCCGCGACCCCGGCCCGCGAGGCGATGGTCGACCTCGCCGCCCAGGGCCTGCTCCGTACCGAGCACCACCGCGGCTTCACCGTGCCCGCCTTCACCTGGCGGGACTTCCTGGAGATCTTCGAGGCGCGCACCCTGCTCACCGACAGCGCGCTGCGCCGCCTCACCGCCCACCCGGCCAGCGGCTCCGGCGGCTACGACTGGTCCCGGATGCCCTCACTGCGCCGCCGGGCCGACGCTGCGGCCCGCGCCTCCCGGCAGGGCCAGCTCGACGTGCTGGTCGGCTGCGACCTGCGGTTCTGGCAGGAGGCCGCGGCGCTGCTCGGGAACGCCCGGATCGCCGACTACCTCGGCTGGCTGCGGGTGCAGTCCTGGATGTTCGCAGCCCCGTACCTGCGGCAGGTCGCCGACCTCGGCGGGACCTGCTGGGACCGGCACGGCGACCTGGTCGACCGGATCGAGGCCCGCGACCTGGCCGGCGCGCACCGGGTGGTCAACGACTACAACCTGTTCACGGTGGAGCTGCTGGCCCGGCTGGCGGGGGAGGACGTCGAGTCGGTGCCGGTCCTGGCACTGCTGCGCGCCCCGCTCGCGGCCGCCGCGGCGGACGGCCCGCCGCCGGCCGCCCGGACCGCGGCGCCGGACGAGGCCACCCGGGTGCCGCTGCCGCGCGCCGTCCCGCCGGGGCGGTTCGGACGCCCGGTGCGGCCGACCGGGCCGGTGCCGGACCGGACCTCCCCGTCCTGAGCCCGCGCCCGCCGTCCTCGGCCCGCCGCTCCCGCGGGCACCGGTAGGGTGGCGCTCGTTCCCCGACCACCGTCGGCGGCGCCCGCCCGTCCCGAACCCCGGAGAGGATGAGCCGGCTCATGGCCTGCGACCTCTGGCTCGTCCCGCTCGTGGACGTCCTCACCTACAGCCCCGAGAACCCCTTCCGGGACGACCTCGTCCGCTACAACGCGGTGCTGGCCGGCCACGGGCTGCCCGAGGTGCCGGTGCACGGCTACGCGCCGGGCATCACCGGTGAGGTCGAGCCGATAGCCGCCTTCGACTACGACTCGCTCCACTTCCTGCGCCGCGCCTACCTGTTGGGCGTGACCGGCTTCCAGATCACCCCGGTGGACGCGCTCGGCGGCGACTACGAGCAGCTGCTGGAGATGTTCGAGTCCACCGCCGAACAGTCGCACCTGGTCTGGCACTTCGACCATGCCGGGGCCTACGTGCCGGTGGAGTTCCCCGTCCCGCTGGTGGACGACGCGCTGCTGGCGACCGGCGGCCCGCTCGGCTCCTCCTACGGGCTGCTGCGCGAACTGCAGGCGGTGGCGCCGGTGTTGGGCATCGATGTGCTCGAACCGCCGTCGCCGACCCGGCCGCTCTCGCCGACCGGGCTGGAGCAGCCCTTCGCCCCGCCGCTGGACGAGGCCCACCACCCGTTCGCGCGGGAGCGCCACGCCTGGGCCGGCCTCTACGCGGCGGCCACCCGCAGTGTCACCCAGGGCTCGATGATCGTCTTCGCCTGAGGGTCCGCCCCGGGGGACAACTGAGGGCGGGCCCGTGGGGCCCGCCCTGCGTTCGCGGTGCGCGGTCAGCGCAGCGGGCCCTCCGGCGGGCGCTGGCGCGGCATGGTGGGCCGGTTGCCGGGCGGCGGCAGTACCCGCACCTGGGCGCCGATCCCGCCCTCGGAGCGGCCGCCCCAGACGCCGGGCGACTGGGTGGGCAGCTGGGTCATCGAGGCGCGGAACTCCAGCATCCACTCCGAGGTCTCGGTGCGGACCATGTCGGAGACGTCCTCGCAGAACCGCCGCAGCACGCCCAGGCACCGCTCGGCGGCCTCGCCCGCGGTGCCCTCGGTGGGCCCGAGCACCTCGCGGACGCACTCCGAGGCCCAGTCGAACTGGAAGGCCTCCAGCCGCCGTTGCAGCGCCTGCGCGGTGGAGACGTCCCGCATCCAGCCGGAGGTGAGGCCGAAGGCGCGGTCGGTCAGCAGACAGGCCGCGGACAGCGCCAGGCCGACGTAGCCCCAGCCGGCCGAGCTCTCCAGCGCGCCGGTCAGCCCGACCAGCGGGGCGCTCACCCCGGCCACCCCGGTGACCGCGGCGCAGAAGCGCAGCAGTCGGGCCCAACGGCGCTTCCAGACACGGTCCTTGCGGTACCAGTCGATCGCCTCCACGGCCCGCTCCTCGGACCAGCGGTAGAGCTCCTCGAGCCGCTCGGCCGGCTCGCCCCAGTCACCCAGCGGGAACTGACGGGCGCTCAGATCGGTGCGGTGGCGCGTCGGTGTGCGGCCGGCCGCGGCCACCGGGGGCTGGTCCTCCTCGCCGACGTCCTTGCCCCAGGGGCTCTCCTCGGGTTGCATTTCCGGCTGGCTCACCTGTGGGGCTCCCTGTGGCGGGTGACAGTGCAGTCCTGGCTGGACACCAGGCTGACGGTGTGTCGAACCGACGCATCGTCTGACATGGCTCCGTGCGCGGGGGGTGTGAGCCGCCCATGGTGCCGTGCTCCGGCAGTTCGCCGGTTCTCGTCCATCAGCACTTCTTACCCCCAAATGGCTTACCGTGGGGGCGCTTCGGCTGTGATCGTTATTTGAATTCGGGTCCGGAAGCCGAGGTGAGAGGGTTTCGTCGGGCGGCGAGATTTCACTCTTCCGAGCGAGGCCCGGAGCGCCTCCGGACATGACCGCGGCCCCTTGGCGTCGCACCGGACCACCTCGGATTGGACGATCCTCCAGATCGGATGCGCCGAAAAGCGGCACCATTGGAGGTTTCGCCACGGGCGGCGGGAGGGCGGAACCGGCCACCGACTACCCTTGCCAAGCGTGAAGGTCCTCGTAATCGGCGGCGGCGCCCGCGAACACGCCCTGTGCCGCTCACTGTCCCTCGATCCCGCTGTCACCGAGCTGCACTGCGCCCCGGGCAACGCCGGGATCGCGCAGGTCGCCGCGGTGCACCCGGTCGACCAGCTGGACGGCGCGGCCGTCACCGCCCTGGCCCGCGAGCTCGCCGCCGACCTGGTGGTGGTGGGCCCGGAGGCCCCGCTGGTGGCCGGCGTCGCCGACCCGCTGCGCGCGGCCGGCATCCCCGTCTTCGGCCCGTCCGCCGAGGCGGCGCAGCTGGAGGGCTCCAAGGCCTTCGCCAAGGACGTGATGGCCGCCGCCGGCGTGCCGACCGCCCGTTCCTACGTCTGCACCACCGCCGACGAGGCGGCCGCCGCGCTGGACGCCTTCGGCGCCCCCTACGTGGTCAAGGACGACGGCCTGGCCGCCGGCAAGGGCGTCGTGGTCACCTCCGACCGCGAGGCCGCGCTGGCCCACGCCGCGGCCTGCGAGCGCGTGGTGATCGAGGAGTACCTGGACGGCCCCGAGGTCTCGCTCTTCGCGATCACCGACGGCACCACCGTGCTGCCGCTCGTCCCCGCGCAGGACTTCAAGCGCGCCCTGGACGGCGACGAGGGCCCCAACACCGGCGGCATGGGCGCCTACTCCCCGCTGCCCTGGGCGCCCGAGGGCCTGGTCGACGACGTGCTCGCCACCGTCCTCCAGCCGACCGTGGACGAGCTCCGCCGCCGCGGCACCCCCTTCTCCGGCCTGCTCTACGCCGGTCTGGCGCTGACCTCGCGCGGCACCCGGGTGATCGAGTTCAACGCCCGCTTCGGCGACCCCGAGACCCAGGTCGTGCTGGCCCGGCTGCGCACCCCGCTGGCCGGCGTGCTGCTGGCCGCCGCCGACGGCACCCTCGGCGGCCTGGAGCCGCTGCGCTGGGACGAGGGCGCCGCCGTGACCGTGGTGCTGGCCTCCGAGGGCTACCCGGCCGCGCCGCGCACCGGCGACCCGATCGAGGGCCTGGACGAGGTCGCCGACGAGCACACCTACGTGCTGCACGCGGGCACCCGCACGGGGGAGAGCGGCGAGGTGCTCAGCGCCGGCGGCCGCGTGCTGTCGGTCACCGCGACCGGCGCCGACATCGCCGAGGCGCGCGAGCGCGCCTACCGCGGCATCGCGCGGATCTCGCTCAAGGGCGCGCACCACCGCACCGACATCGCGTTGAAGGCCGCGCAGTAGCGCACGCCGTCCGACGGCGCCGAGGGCGCTGCCTCCGCGGGGGACACCCCCATGGGCGCAGCGCCCTCGGCCGTTTCCCGGGCCCCGCGCCGGCGCGTGGGAGGTTCCCCGAGGCCGGGAATCCAGCCCTTCGGGTGACTCCTCGGGCATCCGGCTGACGCAACCGGGGCTCCGGTCGTAGGGTGCGCTGAATCGCGCCCGCCCGCGGTGCCGCCACCGCGGCCGCCACCGGGTGGGGCGACGCTCCCGGGGGGATGCTGGGGGCGTCCGGATTGTCCGTGCCGTCACCAGGACGAGTGGAAAGCGGTGCGATCCGGAACACCCACCTGTACGAGGGCGTCAAAACTGTCAGAAGAGCCATGCAGGATGCACAACCGGGGGCGGCTGCCGCCGTGTCCCGGTCGGATACTGATCATTTCGAGTCGCTCGGACGTCCTGGCCGCCGGTCCTTTCGACCAAGGCCGACCGGCGTCCGACCGCTCCGAAGGGGGTGCCGCGCCGAATGGCCGCTGTCGACGCCGCACGCGCGCATGCCCAGGCCGTGCTGCGAATCCGTGGCTGGGCCCTGGCTGCCACCGTTCTCCCCGCCGCCCTGGCCGTCGTGCTGCTGGCGGGCCGCTTCACCGGCCGGATCGGCGCGCCGGGCTCGCCCGACGCCGGGCCGTGGGACGCCGTCCGCTGGGCGGTGGCCGCCGTCGCCGTCCTGGCCCTGGTGACGGGCTGGCTGGTCCGCCGCTCGCACCGCACGGCCGTGCCGCCGGTCACCCCGGCGGTCCCGGTCCGCCCCGAGGAGGCTCCGGAGCTCTACCGGCTGCTGGCCGACCTCGCGGAGCGCCTGGAGGTGCCGGCGCCCTCCGGGATCGCGCTGACCCCGGACTGCGACAGCTGGCTGGAGGAGCCGCCCGGCCCGCACCGCCGGGGCGCCCCGCACCCGGCGCCCGTGCTGGTGATCGGCTCGCCCTTCCTGTGGTGGATGCGGGCCGGTGAGCTGCGGGCCCTGCTGGCCCCCGTGGTGGCCGGCACGGCCGTCGCCGCCGACACCGACATCGCCGCCGCCCGCCGCTTCGTCCGCAGCCTGGACGCGGCGCTCGGCGAGCCGCACCGCGGGCCGGCCGCCGTGATCGACCGGATCAACCGCGCCCTGCTCGGCGCCTGCCGCGACCACTCCGCGGAGCTGGAGCGCTCGGCCGCCGCCTGGGCCTCGCACCAGGCCAGGGCGGTCGACTACGGCATGCGGATCGCTGCGCAGGAGCAGGTCGGCCTCGCCTACGCGGGCTGGGACCGCCTGCTCACCCGGGTCGCGCTGCCCGCCTGGCGGCTCGGCCGCCACCCGGAGCACCTCAACGCGGGCGTGGTCGCCGCGCTCACCGAGCTGGCCCGCCGCGACCGGCTCGCCGACGGCTACGAGACGCGGCTCGGCGACCGGCCCGCCTGCGACCTGCTGGAGGAGCCGGGCCGGGTGGACACCGCCGTCTCGCTGCTCGCCGCCGAGCTGCTCCACCAGGTGCCGTCCAACGGCTGGCAGCCGCTCGACTGGGAGGCCTACCCGGTCGAGGTCGCCGCCCGCGGCTGGCGCGAGAAGGCCGCCGTGCTGCAGGCCGCCCTCGACGGCGCCGGCTCCGGCCGCCGGGAGGGGCCGCCGCTCGCGCAGGTGCTCGCCCGGCTCGCCGCCGAAGGCGGTGACGCACTTGCCGCCGCCCTGGCCGCCCGCTGCGGCCCCGCCGGTCTCGGCCGCAACGCGCGCGACCTGCTCGCGGACCACCTCACCGCGATGGTCTGCTGCGCGGTGGTGGACGCGGGCGCCGCCGTCCCCGGCCTGGACTGGCTGGACGGCCCCGTCCTGCTGATGGGCGGGGTGCGGCGGGCCGACCTCGTGGCCGTGGTCGGCCAGGCCGTCGAACTCGGCAAGGACGCACCGCTGCGCGGCTGGTTGGAGACGGCGGGCGTGCGGCTCGCGCGCCCCGTGCGCAGTTGATGATGAATCAGGCCTAATCGGGCGTCTTGCCTACCAGTTGCTACGGTGGGGTGACGCAGTGCCAGCAACCTGTGGTGTGCTGGACCGCACGCACATCCGTGTGGCACATGCCAGTCGCGGACGGGCGGGCCGAGCCTGACGCCGGCGACCGTGGGAGGGGCGCGTGGGGACGGAACTCAACCGCCGCTGGGAGTCCGGCACGCTGGCGCACGGCGTGTCCGACCCCTTCGGCCAGGGGCCGCTGCCGTGGCTGCGCAGCCCCGACCAGTACCTCGCCGACGGCGGGGTGCCCTGGTACGTCAGCGTGGACGCGCCCGGCCAGCAGCCGCTGACCGCGCCCAGGCCCGCACCGCCGGTCAACAGCCCGGCGAACTCCGACGACGTCGACCAGCAGATCAAGGGCTTCGCCTCGGCCGGTGTGGTCCGGCCGGGCGGCGCGGTGGACTTCCGGGTGACGGTGAACCCGCCCCGCGAGTTCACCGTGGACGTCTACCGGATCGGCCACTACGGCGGCGACGGCGCCCGCCAGGTCTCCTCCAGCCCGCTGATCTCCGGGCTGTCGCAGGCTCCGCCGCTGGTCGTCGGCCGGACGGTCTCCTGCCACCACTGGTGGCAGTCCTGGCGGCTGCACATCCCCGCGCACTGGCGTGCCGGGGCGTACGTCGCGGTGCTCACCACCGCCGACAACCGGCACCGCAGCCACGTCCCCTTCACCGTCCGGGACGCGGACCCGGCGCACCCCGCGGACCTGCTGCTCGTCCTGCCCGACGTGACCTGGCAGGCGTACAACCTCTTCCCGGAGGACGGGCACACCGGGGCCAGCCTCTACCACGCCTGGGACGGCGAGGGGCGGCTGGTCGGCGAGGCCGAGGCCGCCGTCACCGTCTCCTTCGACCGCCCGCACGCCGGTGCCGGGCTGCCGCTGCACGTCGGGCACGCCTACGACTTCATCCGCTGGGCCGAGCGGTACGGCTACGACCTCGCCTACGCCACCGCCACCGATCTGCACGCCGGGCTGGTCGAGCCGGAGCGGCACCGGGCGATGGTCTTCCCCGGGCACGACGAGTACTGGTCGGAGCCGATGCGGCGGACGGTCGAGCACGCCCGGGACACCGGCACCTCGCTGGTGTTCCTCTCCGCCAACACCATGTACTGGCGGGTCGACCTCTCCCCGGGGCCGTCCGGCGAGCCGCACCGGCTGCTCAACTGCCGCAAGCGGCAGAAGGTCCCGGCGGGCAGCCCGGCGGCCGGGCTGCCCGGCACCGCGGGGGCGCTCTGGCGCGAGGCGGGCGAGCCCGAACAGGCACTGCTCGGCGTGCAGTACGCCGGCCGGGTGCCCGTGCCCGCCCCCATGATCGCCCGCAACACCGGCCACTGGCTGTGGGCCGGCACCGGCCTGCAGGACGGCGACCCGCTGCCCGGCCTGGTGGCCGGGGAGGCCGACCACTACCACCCGCGGGCGCCGCTGCCCGACCACACCGAACGGATCCTGCTCGCCCACTCCCCGTACCGGGACAGCGCCGGGCGGCTGCGCCACCAGCAGAGCTCCCTGTACCGGGCACCGAGCGGCGCGTACGTCTTCGCGGCCGGCACCTTCGCCTGGTCGCCCGCGCTGGACCGTCCCGGGCACACCGACGAGCGTGTCCAGCGCGCCACAGCCAACCTGCTCGACCACCTCTGCAAGGAGGCCGGGGTGCGGGCGTGAAAGACTCGGGCCGTCAGCCCCCTTCCCTGAGGACGAGACGACCTTGAGCGGATTTGTCACCAAGCCCGAGCCCGTCCAGGTACCCGGCCTGGTCCACCTGCACACCGGCAAGGTGCGCGACCTGTACCGTGCCGCCAACGGCGACCTGGTGATGGTGGCCAGCGACCGCACCTCCGCCTTCGACTGGGTGCTGCCCAACGAGATCCCGGACAAGGGCCGCATCCTCACCCAGCTCTCGCTGTGGTGGTTCGAGCGGATCGCCGACATCGTGCCCAACCACGTCGTCTCCACCGAGCTGCCGGCCGGAGCCCCCGCGGACTGGAAGGGGCGCACCCTGATCTGCCGCAGCCTGGACATGGTGCCCGTCGAGTGCGTCGCCCGCGGCTACCTGACCGGCTCCGGCCTCGCCGAGTACCGGGACTCCCGCACCGTCTGCGGCATCGCCCTCCCCGAGGGCCTGGAGGACGGCTCCGAGCTGCCCGCTCCCCTCTACACCCCGGCCCTCAAGGCCGAGGTCGGCGAGCACGACGAGAACGTCCCCTACGAGGAGACCGCCCGCCGGCTCGGTGCCGAACTCGCCGCCACCCTGCGGCAGACCACGCTGGCCGTGTACTCCCGCGCCCGGGACATCGCCCGCGAGCGGGGCATCATCCTGGCCGACACCAAGTTCGAGTTCGGCCTGCTGGACGGCGAGCTGGTCATCGGCGACGAGGTGCTGACCCCGGACTCCTCCCGTTTCTGGCCCGCAGACGAGTGGAAGCCCGGCCAGGTGCAGCCCTCCTTCGACAAGCAGATCATCCGCAACTGGCTGGCCTCGCCGGAGTCCGGCTGGGACCGCACCGGCGAGGAGCCGCCGCCGGCGCTGCCCGCGGAGATCGTCGAGCGGACCCGCGCCAAGTACATCGAGGCCTACGAGCGTCTCACCGGCACCTCCTGGGTCTGAGAGGAGCGCCGCCGAGGGGCAGCCACCGGGGTGCGGAACTTCCGCACCGAGGGTGGCTGCCCCTCGGCCTTGCCTGCCGGCGTCGGGCCTAGAGCCAGCCGTGTTCGCGGGCTATCCGGACGGCGGCGTGGCGGTTCTCGGCGCCGAGCTTGCCGGCGGCGGAGGAGAGGTAGTTGCGGACGGTGCCGGGGGAGAGGGCGGCCCGTTCGGCGATCTCGGCGATCGGGGCGCCGTGGGCGGCCAGCTCCAGGACGTCCGTCTCGCGCGGGGTCAGCGGGCTGTCGCCCGCGCTGATGGCGTCGGCGGCGAGTTCCGGGTCGACGTAGCGGCCGCCCGCGACGACCGTGCGGATGATCCCGGCGAGGTCGGAGGCGGAGACGGTCTTCGGCAGGAAGCCGCGGACCCCGACCTCCAGCGCCCGCTTGAGGTAGCCGGGCCGCCCGTGCCCGGTGACGATCATCGTCCGGCAGCCCGGCAGGACGTGCCGCAGTTCGGCGGCGACCTCGATCCCGTCCAGCCCGGGCATCTGCAGGTCGAGGACGGCGACGTCGGGCCGGTGCGCGCGGGCCATCGCCAGGGCCTCCGGCCCGGACGCGGCCTGGGCGACGACCTGCAGATCGTCCTCCAGCCCGAGCAGCGTGGCGAGGGCCCCGCGGATGAGGTGCTCGTCGTCGGCGAGCAGGATGCGGACGGGATCGGTCACGGGGCGGCCACCTCCAGGGCCGGAAGGGCGAGGGGGAGCGATGCGGTGAGTCGGAAGCGGCCGGCGCCGGGGGCCGGCAGGGCGAGCCCGCCGCCGTGGGCGGCGAGCCGCTCGCGCAGGCCGAGCAGGCCGGTGCCGGGCTGCTCGCGGCCGGCGGTCCGCTCGGTGACGCCGTCGTTCTCGACCTCCAGCCGGACGTGGCCGCCGTCGAGGCGCAGGGTGACGGTGCAGTGCGCGGCCTCGCTGTGCCGCAGCACATTGGTGGTGGCCTCGCGGACCACCCAGCCGAGCACGGACTGGGCGACGGCCGGCAGGGCGGCGGCGTCCGGGCCGAGGTCGATCTCGCACTCGACACCGGCCGCACGCAGGACCGAGCGTGCCCCGGCGACCTCGGCGGCCAGATCGGCGGTGCGGTAGCCGCGGACCACCTCGCGGACCTCGCGCTGCGACTCCTGGGCGATCCGCTGGACCTCGACCATCTGGTCGGCGGCCTCCGTCCGGCCGCGGCGGGCGAGCTGCACGGCGAGCTCGCTCTTGAGCGCGATGGTGGTGAGGTTGCGGCCGAGCACGTCGTGCAGGTCCCGGGAGAAGCGCAGGCGTTCCTCGGCGACGGCGAGCCGGGCCTGGGCCTCGCGGGCGGCGTCGAGTTCCCAGACCACGGCGACGATCCAGGCGGAGCCGCGCCAGGTGGCACCGACCATGGCCATCGCGATTCCGGCGCCGACGGCCAGGCCGACCGCGGCGCCGGCCGGCACGCCGGCCAGCACGGCGACGGGGACGCTGACCGCCAGCCCCGCCAGCCCGAGCGGAGCGGAGGCCTTCACCGGGAGGGCGATGGCCAGCGGGGCGAACCAGAAGACCAGCAGCCAGGTGGCGGTGGCGACGCCGGCCGGGACGGGCTCCTCGACGGTCGGGTGGCCGGCACCGAGGAAGACCCAGTAGCCCGCCAACGTGCCGGCGCTGAAGGCGGCCAGCCAGCCGGTGGGCCGGGCCCGGCGGCCGAGGTAGTGCGCGAGGCCGGTGCGGCAGCAGACGATGAAGAGCGCCGTGGAGGCCAGGGAGGCGGCGACGACGGCGATGGCGACGGCGCCGGGCAGCTCCTTCTCCTTCTGCCCCGAGAGGGCTCCGCCGAGGAGGAGCGGCTGCAGCAGCCCGGTCAGGTAGAGGGACCAGCGGATGAAGATCTCGGTGAGCTTCGGTTTGCCCAGGTCCCGCCAGCGCCGCGACGGCTTCGGCATGTCCACGTCGTCCCCTCTCGACGGATGCACGGTCGTCAGATCCTCCCATCAGCGGTGGCCGCCGGATTCCTCCGGTGCGGCAGGGGCGGCGGACCGGCGGGGGCCGTGCCCCGGGCCCGGTGGCGCGGTTCAGCCGCGCGGCTCCCAGCGGAACCAGCGACGGGCGGCCCAGACGGCGGCGGCGAGCCAGAGCAGGCCGAGGCCCAGGTGCGGCAGGGCCTCCGGCCAGCTGCCCAGGAAGTCGGTGGGAGCGTCGGAGCCGTCGGTGCCGAACCAGCCGAGCCGGATCAGCTGGAAGGCCGGGGTGGTCGGCAGCAGCCGGCAGGCGGTGGCGAGCCCGTCCGGCATGGTCTCCAGCGGGATGAGCAGTCCGGCGCCGAGCTGGGAGACCAGCAGCAGCGGCAGGGTGGTGATGCCGGCGGTCTCCACCGACTTGGTGAAGGCGCTGGTGGCGGCGGCGAGCGCGATCAGCAGGGAGGTGCCCAGCAGCAGGCCGGCGGCCATCAGCACCGGGTTGACCGGGGTGGGCAGATCCAGCCGGGCGGCGCCCACCGCGCCGATCACACCGCACTCCAGCAGGCCGAGGACGACCGAGGGCAGCGCGGTGCCGAGCATGATCTCCAGGTCGCGGGCCTCGCCGGTGCGCAGCCGCTTGAGCACCAGCTCGCCGCGGCGGGCGACGTAGGCGGTGGTGAGGTTGTAGTAGACGACGAAGAGCAGGATCAGCCCGGCCACGCCGTTGACCAGGTTGGCGTGGAGGTCGAGGTTCGGGGTGGTCTCGGCCTGCTGGTCGAGGATGCCCTTGAGGGACACCATCATCACCATCGGCAGGGCGACGGCCATGAAGAGCGCGGTGCGGTTGCGGAGCAGCAGGGTGGCCTCGGTGCGGCCGAGGGCGAGCATGCGGCCGGCGGTGGTGGTGGTCGCGGCGGGCACGGCGGGCACGGTCATCGGGGGCTGCCGATCGTCTCGGGGGTGGCGGCCGCGTCGGCGGCAATGGCGAGGAAGGCCTCCTCGAGGGTGGCGCCGCGGGCCTCGAGGCCGCCGAGCGCGACGCCGTGGTGGGCGGCCCAGCCGAGGAGGTCGGTGAGGTCGGCCTGGAGCTGCGGCGTGCGGACGGTGATCCGGCGGCCCTCGGCGGTGATCTCCGCGGCGGGCAGGGCGGGCAGGCCGATCGCCTCGTACGGGCCGCAGCGCTCCGGGAGTTCGAAGGTGATCCGGGACGGGCGGTCGGCGATGACCTCGGCGACGGTGCCGGTGGCGGCGATCCGGCCCGCGTGCATGATGGCGAGCCGGTCGGCGAGCTCCTCGGCCTCCTCCAGGTAGTGCGTGGTGAGCAGCACGGTGGTGCCCTCGCCGCGCAGCTCGCGGACCAGCCGCCAGACGGCCGCGCGTGCCTCGGGGTCGAGGCCGGTGCTGGGCTCGTCCAGGAAGAGCACCTCGGGGCGGCCGAGCAGGGCGACCGCCAGGTCCAGGCGGCGGCGCTCGCCGCCGGAGAGCTGCTTGACCCGCACCCCGGCCCGGGCGCCGAGGCCGACCAGGCCGAGCGCCTCGTCGACCGGGCGGGCGCCGCTGGTGAGCCCGGCCCAGCCGCGGCAGGTCTCGGCGACGGTCAGGTCACCGGGGAAGCCGCCCTCCTGGAGCATGATGCCGATCCGCGGGCGGACGGCGGTGCGCTCGCGGTGCGGGTCGTGACCGAGCACCCGGACCTGCCCGCCGGTCGGCGCGGCCAGCCCTTCGAGGAGCTCCATGGTGGAGGTCTTGCCCGCGCCGTTGGTGCCGAGCAGGGCGAAGAGCTCACCGCGGTGGACGGTGAGGTCGAGGCCGCGGACGGCGTCGAAGCCGCCCGGGCCGGACGGGCCGTAGCGGCGGTGCAGTTCCACGGCCTCGACGGCGGGCCCGGAGTGGCTGGTGTCCTTCATGCCTCCAGCCTCCCGGCGCCCGACGCGCACGGTCAGTGCGTGCCGTCACCGACTGCCCGTGCGCTTGCACGGGTCGGCGGTGACAAATGTCATCGGGCCGCCGGAGGCCCGGAACGAGCACCGGGAACACGACGAAGGGCCCCCTCTGCGAGGGAGCCCTTCGTACTCGGAGCGGACGACGAGATTCGAACTCGCGACCCTCACCTTGGCAAGGTGATGCTCTACCAACTGAGCCACGTCCGCATGCTGTTGAGTTGTACTGCTGTGTTGCTGGAACACTGCGAGCGGACGACGAGATTCGAACTCGCGACCCTCACCTTGGCAAGGTGATGCTCTACCAACTGAGCCACGTCCGCACGGTGCCTGGGCACCGGCCGCCTTACCCGGCTGCCTTTCGGCCTCCGGTTGCGGCGACGAGAAATACTCTACCCCATCGATCGACGTGCTTGCCCCACCCTTTCCCCGGAGGGGTACCGGGGCGGGGCGTCGGCACGCTCAGTTGGCCTCGGCGAACTGCTCGTAGACGGCCTTGGGGATGCGGCCGCGGGCCGGGAGGTCCATGCCGTGCGACTGCGCCCAGGCGCGAACGGCCTGCGGGTCGGGCGTCAGGGCGGTGCGGCGGAAGGACTTGCCGGTGCGGCTCTGCCGACGGCCGGCCGCGACGAACGGGGCGAGGGCCTCCCGCAGCTTCTCCGCGTTCTCCACGGAGAGGTCGATCTCGTACGACTTCCCGTCGACACCGAAGTGGACGGTTTCTGCGGCAGTGCCGCCGTCCAGGTCGTCGGAGAGCGTGACGACTACACGCTGAGCCATGGGTGTCAATCCTCTCGGGCAATTCGGCCGCCGGGTGCTGGTGTCCGGTGGCCCGTCCGCCGGTGGCGCGCGCATGACGGCATGCGGACATGCCATGCCGAATGACAGCCGCTCGCTGCCGCCGGTCGCCCTATTCTGCACCCAAAGAGGCTGGAAATCGAAGGGCTCGGCATTCCTTTTTTCCGGATATTCACGAGGCTTCACGAGGATGCCGGATAGAGCGGGATAGTCGTGGTCGACATGTCCGGAGTGCCGGTATTCGGGTGTTCTCGGCCCGGTCGGCCGGGCGGGGATTGAATCCGGCGAAATGGGGTGCCCGGGCGGGTCTCGAAGGCCCGGAGCCCTTGTGGCGTAAGGGGCGTTTGTCTACGCGCGTCACCAGGGGCGACCCGCCGAGAGCCCCGAAATCCCAGGTAGTCTGAAGGTCCCCCGCCTTCACGCAATCACCACCGGGAGTGCCAGTGGCACGCGTCGTAGTCGACGTCATGCTCAAGCCGGAGATCCTCGACCCCCAGGGACAGGCGGTGCAGCGCGCACTGCCGCGTCTCGGCTTCGCCGGGATCGCCGACGTCCGCCAGGGCAAGCGTTTCGAACTGGAGCTGGAAGGGCCGGTGGACGACGCCGCGCTCGCCCGCATCCGCGAGGCCGCCGAGAAGTTTCTCGCCAACACCGTGATCGAGGACTTCACCGTCCGCGTCGAGGGAGAGGCGAAGTGACAACCCGCGTCGGCGTCGTCACTTTCCCCGGCTCTCTCGACGACCGCGACGCCCAGCGCGCGGTCCGTCTCGCCGGCGCCGAGCCGGTCGCCCTCTGGCACCGGGACAAGGACCTGCACCAGGTCGACGCCGTCGTGCTGCCGGGCGGATTCTCGTACGGCGACTATCTGCGCTGCGGGGCCATCTCCCGCTTCTCGCCGGTCATGGACACCATCATCGAGCAGGCCCGGCAGGGAATGCCCGTCCTCGGTATCTGCAACGGCTTCCAGGTGCTGTGCGAATCGCACCTGCTGCCCGGCGCGCTCACCCGCAACGACTCGCTGCACTTCATCTGCCGCGACCAGAAGCTGCGCATCGAGAACGCCGACACAGCGTGGACGTCCGATTACGCGAGCGGCCAGGAAATCGTCGTACCGCTGAAGAACGGCGAGGGCCGCTTCGTCGCCGACGAGCACGTCCTGGACGAACTCGAGGCGGAGGGACGGGTCGTGGCCCGTTACCTCGACGTCAATCCGAACGGTTCGTACCGCGACATCGCCGGCATCACCAACGCCGCCGGCAACGTCGTCGGCCTGATGCCGCATCCGGAGCACGCCGTGGAGCCGCTCACCGGCCCGACCACCGAGGGCCTGGGCTTCTTCACTTCCGTCCTGAAGCAGCTGGTGAACGCCTGATGAGCCTCGACACCGTCAAGAACGCCGAGCAGACCCCGGACGCGGCCCAGCCCTGGGCCGAACTCGGCCTCAAGGAGGACGAGTACGCGCGCATCCGGGAGATCCTCGGCCGCCGCCCGACCGGCGCCGAGCTCGCGATGTACTCCGTCATGTGGTCGGAGCACTGTTCGTACAAGAGCTCCAAGGTCCACCTGAAGCAGTTCGGCGAGAAGGCCCCGGAGAACGACGCCATGCTCGTCGGCATCGGCGAGAACGCCGGCGTCGTCGACGTCGGCCAGGGCTACGCGGTCACCTTCAAGGTCGAGTCGCACAACCACCCGTCGTACATCGAGCCCTACCAGGGTGCGGCCACCGGCATCGGCGGCATCGTCCGCGACATCCTCGCGATGGGCGCCCGCCCGGTCGCGGTGATGGACCCGCTGCGCTTCGGCGCGGCCGACCACCCGGACACCCGCCGCGTGCTGCCCGGCATCGTCGCGGGCATCGGCGGCTACGGCAACTGCCTGGGCCTGCCCAACATCGGCGGCGAGGTCGTCTTCGACTCCTGCTACCAGGGCAACCCGCTGGTCAACGCGCTCTGCGTCGGCGTCATGAAGCACGAGGACATCCACCTCGCCAAGGCCTCCGGCCCCGGCAACAAGGTCATCCTCTACGGCGCCCGCACCGGCGGCGACGGCATCGGCGGTGTCTCCGTGCTGGCCTCGGAGACCTTCGACGCCACCGGCCCGGCCAAGCGCCCCGCCGTCCAGGTCGGCGACCCCTTCCAGGAGAAGCTCCTCATCGAGTGCACCCTGGAGATCTTCAAGGAGAACCTGGTCGCCGGCATCCAGGACCTCGGCGGCGCCGGCCTCTCCTGCGCCACCTCCGAGCTCGCCTCGGCCGGCACCGGCGGCATGCGGATCGACCTCGACACCGTGCCGCTGCGCGACAACACGCTCTCGCCCGAGGAGATCCTCATGAGCGAGTCGCAGGAGCGCATGTGCGCCATCGTCGAGCCGGACAAGGTCGAGCGCTTCCTCGCCATCTGCGAGAAGTGGGACGTCATCGCCACCGTCATCGGCGAGGTGACCGACGGCGAGCGCCTGGAGATCTTCTGGCACGGCGAGCAGGTCGTGGACGTGCCGCCGCGCACCGTCGCCCACGAGGGCCCGACCTACCACCGCCCGTACGCCCGCCCGAGCTGGCAGGACGCGCTGCAGGCCGACGCCCCCACCGCCGAGCGGCTCGCCCGCCCCGCCGGCGGCGACGAGCTCAAGGACGCCCTGCTCAAGGTCGCCGGCTCGCCGAACCAGGCTTCCAAGGCCTGGATCACCGACCAGTACGACCGCTACGTGCTGGGCAACACCGTGCTCTCGGTGCCCGAGGACTCCGGCATGATCCGGATCGACGAGGAGACCAACCTCGGCGTCTCGGTCGCCACCGACGGCAACGGCCGCTACGCCAAGCTGGACCCGTACACCGGCGCCCAGCTGGCCCTGGCCGAGGCCTACCGCAACGTCGCGGCCGGCGGTGCCAAGCCGCTCGCCGTCTCCGACTGCCTCAACTTCGGCTCCCCCGAGGACCCGGACGTGATGTGGCAGTTCGCCGAGGCGACCCGTGGCCTGGCCGACGCCTGCCTGGTGCTCGGCACCCCGGTCACCGGCGGCAACGTCTCGCTGTACAACCAGACCGGCGAGACCGCCATCCACCCGACCCCGGTGGTCGCGGTGCTCGGTGTCATCGACGACGTCACCCGCCGCACCCCGATCGGCTTCGGCGAGCAGGGCCAGCTGCTGTACCTGCTCGGCGACACCGAGGACGAGCTCGGCGGCTCGGCCTGGGCCCAGGTCGCGCACGACCACCTCGGCGGCCTGCCGCCCAAGGTCGACCTGGAGCGCGAGCGGCTGCTCGGCGAGATCCTCATCGCGGCCTCCCGCGACGGCATGATCGACGCCGCGCACGACCTCTCCGACGGCGGCCTCGGCCAGGCCCTGGTGGAGAGCTGCCTCAAGGGTGGCAACGGCGCCCGCGTGGTCGTCCCGGAGGGCATGGACCCGTTCGTGTTCCTGTTCTCCGAGTCGGCCGGCCGCGCGGTGGTCGCCGTGCCGCGCAGCGAGGAGGTCCGGTTCAACGACATGTGCGGTGCCCGCGGCCTGCCCGTCGCCCGGATCGGTGTCGTCGACGGCGACGCCCTGGAGGTCCAGGGTCAGTTCACCGTCACGCTGGCGGAGCTGAAGGACGCCCACACCGGCGTCATCGAGGCCCTGCTGGCCTGACCGTCGCACGTCCCGAGGGGCGGCCGGCTCTGCGGAGCCGGCCGCCCTTCGGCGTACGCTGCCGGGTATGCCGACCAAGACCCGCACGTACGACCCGGCCAAGGTGCGCGCCGCGCTCGCCGGGCAGACCGAGGCGCTGCGCGGCGCCGTCCGCGGCCTGACCGCGGATCAGCTCGATCTGCCGACCCGCCTCGGGGACTGGCGGGTCCGGGAGTTGGTGTCCCACCTGGGCATGGTGGTCAGCTGGGTGCCGGCCCACCTGGACGACCCGCTGCCGGAGCAGCCGGCCGTCACCCCGCTCGACTGGGCGCGGAGCACCCGCACCGCCGCCGCCACCATCAACGACATCGCCGAGGAGCTCGCGGCCGGCCCGTTCGCCGGGGCACCCGCCGAGGTGGCCGCCGAGTTCGACCGGCGCTGCGACGAACTCCTCGCGGTCCTCTCCGGCCCGTCCGCGACCGAGGCCGGCCGGCTGATCGCGATGCGCTTCGGCCCGATGCCGCTCGCCGACTTCCTGGTCACCCGGCTGGTGGAGACCGTGGTGCACGCCGACGACCTCGCGGACGCCCTCGGCACCGCCGCCTTCCCGCACGACCGGCAGGCGGTGGCCGCCGCCACCCGGCTGCTCGCCGACGCCTTCGCCGACCAGGCGCCCGGTGGCGCCGTCGAGGTGCGGATCCCGCCGTACGCGGTCGTGCAGGCCGTCGAGGGCCCGCGGCACACCCGCGGCACCCCGCCGAACGTCGTCGAGACCGACCCGCTGACCTGGATCCGGCTGGCCACCGGCCGGCGCGCCTGGCCGGACGCCGTCGAGGCCGCCGAGGTGCACGCCGGCGGCGAGCGCAGCGACCTCAGCGGCCTGCTGCCCGTCCTCGGCTGACACTGCGCCGGCGCCGCCCGCCCGGTCGGCACGGCGGCAGCGGGGTGACGGCCCGTCGGTGCGCCGGCGCTCAGTAAGCTCATGGGTCGTTCACCAAGCTACGAGGGGACCAGGGCATGAGTGACGGCGCGCGTCGGATACCGCCGCTGAGGGCGGGCCGCAGACCGGCCGGACAGGCGCTGCTGGGCTGGCTGGCCGACCCGCGCGCACCGCGGCTGTGCCGCGTCGCGGGCTCTCCCGGCGCGGGCAAGACCCACCTGCTGACCTGGCTCGCCGAGGCCTGCACCGGCGAGCAGGTGCCCGAGCGGCAGCGGGTGGACGCGGTGCTCGCCGGTGATCGGCTCACCGTCGACAGCGCGCTCTGGCTGCTCGGCCGCCGGCTCGGCCACCTGGCGGGCAGCCCGGAGGAGCTGCTCACCGCCATCACCGACGAGGGCCGGCCGGTGGTGCTCTGCGTCCCCGACCTGGGCCGCGCGGTGCACCCCTCCCACCTGGTGGCCAGGCTGCTGAGCCCGCTCGCCGAGTCCGAGCTGGTGCGGATGGTCGTCGAGGCGCCGGACGGCGGCGCGGCGGCCGCCGCCTTCGCCGCGGTGGTGCCGGAGCCCGCCGTCCTGGACCTGGACCGGCCGGAGTGGACCGACCCCGCCCGGTTCGCCGCCTGGGCGGCCGCGGTGGGTGCCGACCCGGCGGGCTACCCCAGCCCCGGCGCGGCCGACGGCACCGCCGGGCGGCCGGCCGAGACGGCGGCGGAGCTGATCGCCCGGGTGCCGCGGCACCCCGACGGCAGCCCCGACCTCGGGGCGGCCGACGCCGCGCTGCTCGGCGACCTGTGGACGGCCGCCGCCAAGGACGGCTCGGTGGCCGGGCTGCTCGCCGACGCCCAACTCCTCAGCCGGGCCGAACCGGTGGCCGTCACCGCGGCCCTGGACTTCGTCAACGGGCCGGTCCCCGACGCCTGGACGGCGGCCGGGCCGGCACTGGTCGGCGAGGACGATCCGGCCGTCCGCGCCGCGGTGCTGCGCACCCGCCTGATCGGCATGGACGACACCGCCGCCGAGCGGCTCGCCGAGGTGCCCGCGCCCTGGCGGGCCGAGTGGGCGATGTGGCCGGGCTCCTCGAAGGGCTGGCCCGGCCCGGTGGCCGGGCTGGCGGTCGGCGGCGGCGCCACCGCGGGGCAGCTGCTGCTGGCCGACCCCGCAGGAGTGGTGCGGACGGTGGACGCGGCGTCGGGGCGGCCGCTGGCCCGGGTCGCCCTGCCGGAGGCCCGGCCGCTGCGCGGGCTGGCCTCGGCCCCGGACGGCACCGTGCTGCTGCTGGACGCGGACGGCACCGCGGCCGTCCTGCCGGACTCCTCCGGCGCCCCCGGCACCCCGGGCGAGGCCGCCGCGGAACAGGCCCTGCAGGCCCTGCGGGCGGCCGTCCAGGGCGAGTTGAGCGCCGTCACCGTATCCGGCGGACAGGGCCTGCCGGCGGTGGCCGACGACGCCGGGACGGTCCACCGCTGCCGGCCCGAGGGCGGCACGGTCGGCGAGAAGCTGCACGAGGGCCCGGTGACCGCACTGGCCGGTACGGCCGCGCTGCTGGTCAGCGGCGGGTTCGACGGCACGGTGCGGCGCTGGGACACCGCCGCCGAGGGCGCGGCCGCCGAGCCGGTCGACCGCCGGGACAGCCAGGTCACCGCCGTCGCCGCGGCGGACACTCCGGCCGGGCCGGTGATCGCGGCCGCCTGGGCGGACGGCCTGGTCCGGCTCAGGGTCCCGGGCGCGGACGCGCCGCTCGATCTGCGGCTGGGCTCGCAGATCTGGGCGCTGGCGCTCGTCGACGGGCTGCTGGCCGCCGGTACCGGGGAGGGCGTGGCGGCGATCCGCTTCTGACGGCGTGAACGGCTGCCGCCGTGGCACCGCCCGGCGGCAGCCGCCGGGCGGCTACGGGACGCTCGGGCCGCTGATGTAGGTGCCGTCCGCGGTGTACGGCCAGGCGTTGGCGACGCAGCCGTTGAGGCCGTAGATCTGCTGCATCATCGCCGGCGCCGGCTTGCCCTTGCCGGGGCAGCCCTCGTGGCCGTGGCCGATCCGGTGCCCGACCTCGTGGTTGACGATGAGTGCCCGGTAGTCGTCCAGCGTGCCGCTGAACTGCGGCGAACCCGTCAGCCAGCGCTTGGAGTTGACGACCACCTGCTTGCCGACGTCGCAGTTGACCTCGCCCTTGGTGTCCAGGCCGGCCGAGCCGCAGATCTGGTCCACCGTGGTGGGCGAGGCCACCTTGACGGTGAAGTCGTACACGCCGTCGGAGACCAGCTTGAAGCCGTTCTTGCCGTCGGCCGTCCAACTGCGCTTGTCGCTCAGGATCGCCTGGACCTGCTGGGCGGCGGCCTGCGGGTCGATGCCGATGCCGTCCTCCACCTCGACCCGGTAGCGGCGGATCGTGCCCTTGCCGACCGCGCCGCCCTTCGAGGTGGCGATGGTGAAGGTGCCCTTGCCCTTCTCGACGACCGTGGTGGGGGTCGGAGTCGGGGTGGGCGTGGGTGTCGGCGTCTCGGTCTTCTGGACGGCCGGTGCGGCGCTGCTGGCCAGCGGCGGGATCGGCCGGGCCTGGGCGGTCGGGCCGCCGGCGCCGGTGTCGCCGCCGCTCCCGATGACCATGAACGCGGTGCCGCCCAGCACCGTCAGTGAGCAGAGCAGGCCTATGCCGAAGGCGGTGCGCCGCCGCGCCCGCCGCCGCCGCTGCTGTCGGGCGCGGCGTCTGCTGGGCGCGGGTGCGTTCCTGGTGGCGGAGGCTGCTCGCACGAGGGGCTCTCTGGTCGACGACGGGACGTGACGGAACGTCATGATGTTGCGCGATCGATACCGTCGATCCACCCTCGCACGCAAGCGGCCCGCATGTCCACATACCCGGTATGCATCGGCTGCCCCGCGCGGGTCGGGCCGGGGCCCCGGGCACGAGTGGAGACGCGCGGCAACCGGAGCCGGTTGCGGGCCGGGCGGGCACCCGGGCCGGCGGCGTCAGCGCAGGTGGAAGGAGCGGGCGGGCCGGCCGCCGGGGGCGAGCTCGACCAGGTGCACCTCGTCGCCGATGGTGATGCGCAGCCGGTCCGGGCCGTCCCAGCCCACCTCGGTCAGCTCCTTCGACGGGTCGTCATCGGTGAACTCGCCGACGTGCCATCGCCGCTCGGCGAGCCCGGTGCCGTCGTCGACGTAGACCCGGCTGAGCGTGTCGATCAGGTCGGGGGCCTCCTCGACCACCAGTGTGCGCTCCGGGCGCCCGGGCGCGGCCTGCCGTACGGTCACCTCGCCGTTCCAGAACAGCCCGAGGAACTGCGCCGCCGGGAGGACCGGGGTCAGCAGAGCGGCCACCAGCACCGTCTCGGCCCGGACGATCCGCGAGCGCGTCCGGCGCACCAGCGCCGCGGTCAGCAGGACGAGCGCGACGGTGCCCAGCACCACCGGGTGGTCGCAGATTCGGGCGACCAGCAGCGGGCCGCCCGAGCGGCCGGCCCACAGGCCGATGCCCAGGACGGCGAGCGCGGCCAGGCCCGCCCAGGCGAGCTGCCGTGTCCTGCGCCGGTGTTCCGTCATGCCGTGCCCGCCCCTGTCGCCGTCCGGTGCCGGCGCACAGTCTGCCGGGCCGACGGGCCGGCCGGGCGGGCGGGTCGGGGCGGGCGAATCCGGGCGGGCGGGGCCTGCCCGGCGGCGGGACCGCCGGGTGTCCGCGGGCGGCCGTGGCGACCGCCCGCGGACGAGTGCGGGCGGTCAGCCCAGCATGTCGGCGGCGGTCGGCGAGCTGTCGCGCAGGAACTGGGCGCAGCGCTCGGCCTCGTCCTTCTCCTCGATGGCGGCGGCGGCCCGGGCCAGGGCGTGCAGGGCGCGCAGGAACCCGCGGTTGGGCTCGTGCTCCCACGGCACCGGGCCGTGGCCCTTCCAGCCGTTGCGGCGCAGCGCGTCGAGGCCGCGGTGGTAGCCGGTGCGGGCGTAGGCGTACGACTCGACGACCCGGCCGGCGGCGTAGGCGTCGTCCGCGAGCTGCGCCCAGGCGAGCGAGGAGGTCGGGAACTTCGCTGCGACCTCGGAGGGCGAGGCGCCCTGGGCCAGCGCCTCCAGCGGACCGGGCTCGGCCGGCAGGTGGGTCGGCGGCGGGCCGCCGAGCAGGTTCTCGTGAATGCTCATGGACTCCAGTCAACCACTGTCGGCCGGGGTGCCCGGGTACCGCCGGGTGGGACGGTACCCGGGCACGGCCGGGGGCGCCGGGCCGGAAGGGGGGTCGGGCCGGCGCCCCGGATGCGGGCCGATGGCGTCAGGCCACGCAGCTCAGGGTGGCGCTGTGCAGCTGGCCGAGGCGGGTGCCGGTGGCGGTGGCGAAGGTGAAGTAGACCTTCACCGTGTTGTTGTTGAAGTTCATGACGTGGCTGACGGTCACGCCGTTGGGCTCGACCCAGCTGGTGAAGTAGAGGCCCCAGCCGACCTGGGCGGTGGCCAGGGTGGCGTCGAAGGTCTCGCCGACGCCGGTGCCAGCGACGGTCACCGAGTGCAGCGAGGTGCCGTCGGCGGAGTAGGTGTTCTTGTAGACGTTCCCGTTGTCGACCGTGATCAGGTAGGTCTTGCCCGCGAACGGGGGCAGGGCGGTGCGGGTGGTGGCGGTCGTCGCGGCTGCGGTGCCGTCGTCGGCGGAGGCCTGGCCGGCGACGAGGGTGGCGCCGCCTGCGGAGATGGCGAGGGCGGCGGCGAGGGCGACGAAACGGCGCTTCATGGGGCTGTTCCTTCCACGGTGGACGCTGGCTTGGCGCGGTGGGACGGTGCCCGGCCGAAGCTACCGACCGCCCGGACGGGGGTGTTGCCGGTCCGCGCACCGGGCGTCGTGGATCCGCGCACGTCGGGCATGTGCCCAGGTGGGAGTGGTTCCGGCAGCTCGGGGGAGGGGCGGCGGGCTCCGCATCAGAGCTGCCGATTGCTGTTGATACCTTCGGGAAGGTTTGTTTCCATCGGGTGGGTGTCCCGACGCGTGCCCGCGCATTCGGCGGCGACCGCATGCAGCGAAGAAGAGCCCGACCTTCCCCAGCGAGACCGCCGGGCAGGTGTTCCGGCGCCCCAACCGATGGATGAACCAGAAGGGCCAACTCCAGCCCACTGGAACGGAGTTCGAGATGATCAAGCTGCAAGACGCCCTGCGGCACGCCGCTGAACGGCCGGACCACGTCGCGCTCGTGGACGGCGGACGCCGGATCACCTGGAGCGAACTGGCCGACGAGATAGCCAAGGTGGCCGGCGGCCTGGCCGCAGTGCTGCCCGAGGGACGGCCCGCCCGCGCCGCCTTCCTCTGCTGCAACGGCTGGGAGCTGGTCGTCACCATGGCCGCCTTCGAGACCCTGGGCGTGCCGATCACCGGCCTCGACTTCGAGGCCGGGCCCGAGGCCACCGCACACGCCCTGGAACAGCTCCGTCCGACCGTCGTGGTCAGCAGCAAGCTGCACCGCCCGCTGCTCATCGCGTCCGGCTGGTCCGACCGCGAGGGCGTCCTGCAGGTCCACCTGCACGGCGTGGGCGAGGAGCTCGCCGCACCCGAGCCGGTCGTCCCCGAGCCGCAGGCCGGCGAGCCGGTGCACTACTCGACGCTGGCCGCCGCGCAGACCGCGGTCACCGCCCCGATCTCCCAACCCTACGAGCACTTCGCGGTGAGCTACGACGCCGCCGGCGACTCCCGGCTGGTGATCCGCCGCCGCTCCTTCGAGGCCCGCCGACTCGCCGAACTGGTCGACGAGTTCGCCTTCGACGAGGACGACACCTACCTGGTCACCGTGCCGATGTACCACGCCTCCAGCCCCGGCTGGGCACGGGTCTTCTTCGCCCTCGGCGGCACCGTGGTGCTCGGCCCGTACCACGACCTCGGCGAGATGTGCCGGCTGATCACCGACGAGGGCGTCACCGCCACGCTGATGGTGCCGCCGGTGCTCTCCCGGCTGCTCGCCCACCCGGCCTCCGCCGAGCTTCGGCGGACCTCCCGGCTGCGCTTCCTGCTCACCGGCGGCCAGCACCTCAACCGCTGGATCGTCAACGAGGCCTGGGACCGCTTCGGCCCCGTCCTGCACCACTACTACGGCTCCACCGAGACCGGCCTGGTCACCCTGCTCGGCCCGGACGAGCTGGCGCTCTCGCCGTGCCGCTCCGGCCGCGCCATGCCGGGCATCGGCATCGCCGTGCTGGACGCCGAGCACCGCCCGCTGCCGCCCGGCGTCCGCGGCCGGGTCGCGGTGGCGAGCTACCAGCTGATGGACGCCTACGGGGACGCCCCCGCGCCGTCCGTGCTGGTCGACCTCGGGGACGGCCAGGGCCCGCGGCCCTTCCTGGTCACCGGCGACGACGGCGTCATCGACTACGAGGGCCGGCTCGAACTCACCGGCCGCACCGGCGGCCCCGTGCGGGCCCGCACCGACGGCGACCGCGACACCGCCTTCTTCGGCCTGGAGACCGAGCTGCTCGACCAGCCGGCCGTCCGCGACCTCGCCGTCCTGCGGGTCACCGTGCCCGACCACGGGCCGGTGCTGGCGGTGCCCTTCGTCCCGGTCGCCCGGGACCTGGAGGCGGCCGCCTACCGGGCGGTCAGCGCGGCCTGCGCCCGCCGCGTGCCGTGGATCTCCGCGCACGTCATCGCGGTCGACGCCATCCCGTACAGCCCCACCGGCACCATCCGCACCGGCGAGCTGCTCACCGAGATCATGCCGCTGGTCAACCTCTACATCCACCTGGACAAGCAGTCAGCTACGGAGATCCCCGCATGACCACGCCGGTTCCGCCGCACACCTCCGACGACCAGCTGGACGAGGCCGACCTCGACACCCGGCTGCTCTCCCTGGAGCGGGCGCTCAGCGAGCTGCCCGCCGCCCGCCAGACCGCCGTCCTGATCGGCGAACTCCCGGACTACGGCGACCTGCTGCTGGTCGCCTTCGTACCGGCCGACGCCCAGTACGAGGAGTCCACCCAACGGGCCGCCCGGGCGGCCTGCGCCCGGCTCGTCCCGGCGCTGCCCGCCCTGGTGATCCCGGTCGACGACATCCCGTACACCCTGGACGGCGAGCTGCGCGGGCAGCAGCTCTTCGACGAGATGCTGCCGCAGATCGCCCGCGACATGCTGCTGCCCAAGGAGATGTCGGCCTGACCGGACTCCCCGGCGCGGGTCGCGCCCCCGCGCCGGGGCACGCGGTCCGGGGACCGGCGGGGGCGCGAAACCCCGCCGGTCCCCGGACCGTTCCCGCATGTCAGCCGGCGAAAGCGGCCAGGCCCGTCCGGGTGTACTCGGCCGCCGCGGCGTCCCAGTTGAGCGCGCCGTGGGCGGCCAGCGAATGGACGTCCCGCCAGGCCCGCTGGAGCGCCGAGTCCGGCCACTGGGCGGCCACCCCGCCGGCCCGGAACAGTCGCTCCACCGCCGAGACGGTGAGTTCGACCGCCAGCGCGGTGTCCCGCAGGTTGCGGCCGACGGCGCGGTCGCCGACCGCTCCGGTGTCCGCCCGCAGCGCGGCGTCCGCCAGCAGCGAGGCGGCGATGTCGATCTCCGCGGAGGCCCGCGCCATCACCTCGCACCGGGCCGGGCTGACGGCCGGTCCGCCGGGCCCGTGGGCGTCCGCCAGCGGCGCCGCCCAGGCCTTCAGCGCGCCGCGCGCCGCCCCCACGGCGGGCGCGGCGAAGGCGAGCCCGGCGACCAGCCGCGGCGGCACGCCGTGGCAGCGGGCCCGGTCCGTCGCGGCGGACGCCCGCACGAGGTCCATGAAGCCGACACAGCGGTGCGGTGGGACGGCCAGCGGTTCCGCCACGCTCACGTCGTGGCTGCCGGTGCCCCGTAATCCGTTGCTGTGCCAGGTGTCGTGGACCGTGACCGCCGCCCGGGGGACGGCCACGATCAGGAAGTCGCCCGGCAGGGCCGCCGGGTCGGGCAGTGCGAGCAGCACCCACACGGCCTGCCGCACCCCGCTGACGCACCGCCAGTTACCGGTGATCAGCGCCCCGCCGTCGGCCGTGCGCTCCAGCCGGCCGGTCGGGGGGACGAGGGCGGCCGCGATCGGGACGTCCGGGGAGTCGCCCCAGATCTCCTGCTGGCCGGCCTCCGGGAGGAAGGCGGCCAGCCGCCCGTGGGCCGCCTGCAGGGCGGCGCACCAGGCGGTCGAGGTACAGCCCTCCGCCAGTGCGGCGGTCGCCGCCACCAGCTCGGTGAAACTCCCTTCGGCACCGCCCCAGCGGCGCGGGACGAAGTGGCGGGCGAAGCCGGAGCCGGTCAGCCGCTCGGTCAGTGCGGCGTCCAGGCCGCGCAGCCGGTCCGCCTCGGCGGCCTGGCGGAAGGCGTCCGGCCGGAGCGACTCGGCGGCCGCGGTGAGGGATCCGGGCAGCCCGGCGTGCCGGGCAGTGGTGCACGGATCGTCCAGCATGCTCAACTTTTCTCCCCCTGTCGTGGACTGGCGTCACGTGCCGGGACGACGCCGGCCGCTCCACGGCCACCGGCCTGCACCGGCATGCCCGGACGCCCCGGAGGATGCGGGCGGATCGGGCCGGGACGTCGTCGTCGACGAGGACAGCGTGGCCGACCGGGCCCGGTCACGGAAGGAGGCCGCAACCTCCTTTGCGGACGCGGGAGTTCCGGGACACAGGTGCGTGGCCGGGTGCTGTCGTACGGCAGAATATTGGGAACATACCTTCGTGACGTTATGATTCGCGCGAAACTCCGGCACG
Organism: Kitasatospora sp. NPDC085879; assembly: GCF_040686255.1. NCBI lineage: Bacteria > Bacillati > Actinomycetota > Actinomycetes > Kitasatosporales > Streptomycetaceae > Kitasatospora > Kitasatospora sp. NPDC085879. The sequence goes on from NZ_JBFBJZ010000016.1 coordinate 56,781, forward strand.
ACCGTGCCGGCACCCCTGGAGGTTGAGCCATGGCGGCCAGCGGGAATCCGGTCAGCAGCAGGAGCCGGGGTACGGCGGCGGGTCGGAGTGCTCCGGCCCTGAAACAGGCACGGGCACTGCGTACCCGGGCGACGGTCCTGGAGGCCGCCGCCGCACTCTTCGCCCACAAGGGCTTCAAAGTCGTCACCATGCAGGAGATCGCCGAGGAGGCCGGTGCCACCAAGGGGGCCGTGTACTTCCACTTCCCGAACAAGGAGGCGCTCGCCGCGGAACTGGTCGGCAGCTTCTACGCGGCCGCGCCGAAGACCACCGAGGCGCTGGCCGACCCGGACCTCAAGCCCCTGGAGACCGTCCGGCGGCTGACCATGGAGACGGCCCACCGGGTCCGCGACGAGGTGGTGGCGCAGGCGGCCGTCCGGCTGCAGACCGAGCGCATGATCACCGACGCCGAGCTGCCGCTGCCGTTCATCGACTACATCGCCGTCTACACCCTGCTGCTCGAGCGGGCCAAGGAGAGCGGTGAACTCCCGCCGCACGTCTCGGCGGCGTCGCTCGCGCGCACCATCGTGGCGTCCTTCTTCGGCGTCCAGCACGTGTCGTGGATCCTGCACGACCGCGCCGACGTGGTCGACCGGGTCGAGGAGCTGCTGGACCTGCTGCTGCCGCCGAGCTGACCGCTCCGCACACTGCGCCCCGGCGGGGGTCGCGGACTCTCGCGCCGGTCTGCGCGGAGCTGCGGCCCCCGCTTTTCCCTTGTGGGGAAAGGGACTTGGGAGACGGTCAAAGCTTGGCAACATACCTTCCCGGAGGTATATTTTCTTTCGGTCCCAGCGTCGGACCCTGGCCAGTGCCCTGTCGTTCACAGCCCCGTGGGGGAAGGCTCGCGATGGACACCTTTGCACCAGATCAGCTGACCTATCCGACCTCCGGACTGCTGCCGCGACAGCGGAGCGCCGCAGATCTCGACTTCCATCGAACGGTGTCGCGCAAACTGGTCCACAAGGCCGCCGTCTCGGAGGTGTTCCTCACCGACTCGGCCAGAGCCACCGCGGACAGCTACCTGCTGGCCGCGCAGTGGCCCCGCGACCACGCGGTGTTCCAGCCCGGGCCGGGCGGCACCGCGGACAGCATGGTCGTCATCGAGACGGTCCGGCAGGCCACCATGTTCACGTTCCACGAGTACTACGGCGTTCCGCTGGAACTCCCTTTCGTTGCCAAGAGTTTCGACTTCGAGCTGACGGACGACCGGGCGGCCCGGGCCGCCTTCGGGGCACCGCAGGAGGTCACCCTCGACCTGGTCGTCGACATCCCCGCCGGGCACCGTCCCGGCCGGCGGATGCCGTTCCAGACGCACACCGTCGTCCACGCCGGTGCGGGCCGCCCCTGCGCCCGGGTGACCATCGGCGGCGAGATCCTCGACCCGGCGCTCTACCGGCGGCTGCGGGCCGCCCGCCCGGCCGCCGCGGACCTCCCGGCGGACGGGGCCGGCGGCCCGGTCGCGGCCACCCCCGCCCAGGTCGGCAGGCGGCGCCCCGACGACGTGGTGCTGCTGACCGCCCAGCCGGGCGACGGTGCCCGCTGGCGGCTCCGGGTGGACCAGGGCCACCCCACCTTCTTCGACCACGGATCCGACCACGTCCAGGCGGTGCTGCTGCTGGAGGCCCTCCGTCAGGGCGGCCTGCTCGCGGACCCCGCCGCCGGGGACGCCTCGCACGAGGTCCTCACCGGCCTGCGGGTCGAGTTCCACGCGTACGGCGAGTTCGGCACGCCGATCCTCCTCGACGCCCGGGCGACCGGCGGAGAGGGCGGCGCCCGGACCGTGCGCGCCACGGCGGCCCAGGCGGGCCGTCCGATCGCCCAGGCGGACCTCGTGTTCCGCCGCGCCGCCCTGCCCGGCGGCCCCACGTCCTGACGGACCGTCGGGTGCGTCCAGCACTGCCCGTGCCCGTCGGCCCGCTCCGAAGGAGTCCTGATGGAACTTCAGCATCTGCGTTCGTTCCTCGAGGTGTCGAGCGAGATGAGCTTCACCCGGGCCGCCAAGAAGTTGAACTACGCGCAGTCCAGTGTGACGGCTCAGATCCAGCACCTTGAGGCCTCGCTCGGCGCCGTGCTGTTCGACCGGCGCGGCCGGCGCATCGCGCTCACCGAGAGCGGCCTGCGGCTGCGCCCGGTGGCGGAGCGCATCGTGGCCCTGGCCGACCTGGCCCACCGCGAGGTGGCCGGGGCGGGCGACCGGCACTCCGGCCGGGCCGTGGACCGGCCGGTCGCCGAGGCGGCCGCGCAGGCGCTGGGGCGGGCCGCCGAGCCCCGCCGGGCGGGGGTCCGGCTGCCCGCCCAGCGCGGGCGGCTTCAGCTCACCCAGCGGGCGCCCAGGGCGGGCAGCAGCACGTCCCAGGACGAGCGGACCCGGGTGATCAGATCCAGCTCCTCGCGCACCGACCCGAGGTAGTGCGCACCGAAGATCACGGTGGTCATCAACTGGGCCACCGGCTCCGGCGGGTAGTCGGAGTCCATCTCGCCACGCTGCTGCGCCTGGACCACCAGGCGCAGCAGCGTGCGTTCCACGTCCGACACGAACGCCGGCGTCCGCTTGGTGGACTGGGCCTCTTCCAGCAGCAGCCGCAGGGCCGCGTTGACCCGGATGTCGCGGTGCAGCCGGGCGACCAGCGCGCAGGTCACGTTCTTCAGGGTCTCCACCGGCGAGTCCGGCGTGTCGCCGACTCCGTCCTCGATCAACTTCCATGCGTCGTCGAGGTGTTGGACGAGCGCTGCGGCCAGCTCCTCCTTGGAGGCGAAGTGGCCGTACAGGGCTCCCTTGGTGACGCCGGTGCTCTGCGCCACATGGCCGAGGTTGGTGTTGGCGTAGCCGTGGGCGGAGAACTCCTTCGCCGCGGCGTCCAGTACCGCCTCGTACGTCCTCCTGGCCCGCTCCTGCTGTGCCATCGGCTTCCTTCCCGTTCAGCCTCGTTGCCCGTGAACTCACGTACCGCAGTCCATGGTTCGAAGGCAAACCCTTCCTCCGGACCCCCGTCTTTCGTCCATTCCCTCTCCATAAACACGCGAGCGGCTCTCGGTCTTCGGGTGTCCGGACCAAGAGCCGCTCGTTGCCGTGCTTCCGGCGGGGGTGTCAGGCCCTGGTGCCCGGTCCGCCGGGGGTGCCGGCCTCGTAGCGCTTGCGCAGTTCGGCGCGGCGGAGCTTGCCGATGCCGGTCTTCGGCACGTCCTCGCGGGCCAGGGTGACCACCCCGCCGAGGCGCACGCCGTACCGCTCGGTGACCAGGTCGCGGATCCGGCGGTCGGCCTCGTCGGCGCCGGCGGTGCCGCGCGGGTGGTAGAAGACCACCAGCTCCTCCTCGCCGCCGGCCGCCGTGCACGGCGAGACGATGGTGAACGAGGGCTCCACGAAGGGGAGTTCCTCGACCAGTGCCTCGATCTCGTGGCCGTGGTACTCGGCGCCGTTGAGGGTGATCAGGTCGTCCACCCGGCCGGTCACGGTGAGGATGCCGTCCTCGATCACGGCGAGGTCGCCGGAGCGGAACCAGCCGTCCTCGGTGAAGGACTTCGCGTTCTGCTCCGGGTTCTCGTAGTAGCCGGAGAACACCGGGGCGCCGGTCACCTGGAGCCGGCCGACGGTGCCGGCCGGCAGCAGCCCGTCGTGCTCGTCCACGACGCGCAGCAGCACGCCCGGGTGCGGGCGGCCGACCGGGACGAAGCGCTCGTCGCCCATGGTGTCCGGGTCGAAGACGAAGTCGACGATGCCGGCCGAGGTCTCCGACATGCCCCAGCCGGGGTGCATCGAGGTGCGCGGCAGGCCGAACGGGGCCAGCAGGTCGAGGAAGCGCCGGATCACCCGGGCCTTGACCGACTCGCCGCCGTTCATGATGTAGCGCAGGCTGCGCAGGTCCCAGTCGCGGCCGGCGATCTCCTCGGCCCGGTCGTTGACCAGGCCGAAGGCGAAGTTGGGCGCCCAGGTGGTGTCGCAGCCGTGCCGGGAGATCTGCTCGAACCAGCGGGTCGGGTCCGCCAGGATCCACTCGGTGCGGGCGTGCACCTGGGTGCAGCCGAGCAGCACGTCGCGGGCGTGGAACATGACCAGGCCACCGATGTGGTCGAGCGGCATCCAGTTGAAGGACCGGCTGGTCACGTCCAGCCGGCGGACCTCGGCGGTGGCCGTCGAGCGGGCCAGGATGTTGCGGTGGGTCAGCGCGACGGCCTTCGGCACACCGGTGCTGCCGGACGTCAGCAGCAGCACGGCGAGGTCGTCGGCCCGGGCCGGGTGCAGCTCCTCGGCCGGGGCGTGGCCGCTCAGCTCGCCGGTGCGGCCGAGCCAGCTACCCGCCTCGGCCATCGCCGGACTGGCGGCGGCGCCGTCGTCGCCGACCACCACCCAGGGGTGCTGGTAGCCGGCCCAGATCCACTCCAGCTGCTGGGCGGCGGCCTCCGGGGCGTCGGTGCGGCCCGGCGGCACCGGGATCGGCACCAGGCCGCCGAGGACGGCCGCCCAGAACGCGGCCAGCAGGTCGGACTCCTCGCGGATCTGCAGCAGCACCCGGTCGCCCGGGCGGGCGCCGCCCGCGCGCAGACCGGTGAGGATCCGCCGGGCGCCGTCCAGCAGCTCGGGGTACTCGAGCACCGTGTCGGAGCCGTCCGCGCGGACGAAGTGGATGCGGCCGGCGTCGGGCCGGGCAGAGGCGCGCTGCAGCGCCTCGCCGAGGTTGCAGACCGGGAGCTCGGGCGCCGGGCCGCCGTCCAGGACGGCGGAGGGCAGGGTGCAGGTGTCGGTGGGGGCGGTCATGCGGCGGCCTCCTCGCCGGTCGCGGCGGCGCGGGCGACGAACAGCAGCGGGCCGCGGCCTATCCGCGGGCCGGGCTCCTTGCGGAAGCCGCCGTACTCGGCGACCACCTCGAAGCCGGCGTCCACCAGCAGGTCGCGCACCTCGGGGGCGGTGAAGACGGTCTGGTCGAAGAAGTTGGCGTACATCGAGACGGTGCCGTCGCCGTCCCGGGCGATGATGGTCTCCTCGTTGCGCCAGACCGCCCGGTGGGCGTGCACGGACTGCCGGGCCAGCCGGGTGACGAGCAGCCCGTCGCCCTGGTGGTGGGCGATGATGTTCGGCTGGTAGCCGTCGACGAAGTTCAGCAGGTGGCCGATGTCCACGACGACGTGGCCGCCGGGGGCGAGCCAGCCGCGGACCGACTCCAGCAGCTGCCGCAGCTCGGCGCGGTCCAGCTGGTTGAGGGTGCTGAACAGGCTGTACACCAGGTCGAACTGCCGGTCGGTGGTGTACTCCTCGGCGCGGGTGCGCACGTAGTCGACCGGGGCCGCGCCCGCCGCCGCGGGCTTCGAGGCGGCGTACTCGGTGAAGGCGGCGCTCTGGTCGAGGCCGGTACCGGCGTGGCCCAGGGCGGCCAGCGCCCGCAGGTTGGCGCCGGTGGCGCTGCCGATGTCGAGGACCGACCCGCCGGGCGGCAGGTACGAGGCGAGGAACTCGGTCTCGGCGGCGAGATCGCGGAAATCCTTGCGGATCACCTCGTAGAACTCGCCCGGGTATTCGAAGCTGGACAAGGAGAGGGCCTTTCGGTCGGGACCGGCGGGCGCCGGTCGTCCCGGGTCGATCGGGTGTCTGTCGGACGGCGGTGCGGGCGGTGCGGCGGGACCGGCCGGGTGTGCGGTGGCCGGCCGGTCCCGGTCGGGCGGCCTGCCTCAGGCGGCGTCGGTCAGGCGTGCGTGGTCACGGCGGTACTCGCGCGGCGAGATGCCGTAGCGGTCGCGGAACAGCCGGCTGAAGTGCGAGGCGCCGTACAGGCCGGAGCGCTCGCCGATCATCGCGATGGTCAGGTGGGCGAGCCGCGGGTCGCGCAGCTCCGTGCAGCAGCGGTGCAGCCGCTCGTCGCGGATCCAGCTGGCAGGGCTCTGCCCGTGGTCCTGGAACAGCTTCTGCAGGTAGCGCAGCGAGATGTGGTGGTGCTGCGCGAGCATCTCCGGCTTCAACTCCGGGTCGGCGAGCCGGCTGCGCGCGAAGTGCTTGATCCGCTGCAGCATGGCGCGGCGGGCCAGGCCCGAGCTGCGGGCCGGCCGGGGCGAGTCCGGGTCGCGGTCCATGTAGTCGGCGCAGGCTTGGGCGACCAGCCCGGTGATGCCCCGGGCCAGCAGTTCGGCGGTGCGGTCGGAGGGCAGTGCGCCCTGGTCGGCGAGCTGGCGCAGCAACTCGGGGACGGCCAGCGGGTCGGAGAGCGGACAGCTCACCCGCAGGTAGGTCTCGCCCGCGCGGGTACGGTGCTGGGAGACCCGGAGGTCGTCCCCGGTACCCTCCGGGGCGGCACCCTCGACGACCGCGATCCGGACCTTGCCCAGGCTGACCTCGCTCACGTTCTCCAGGGCCGGCGGCGCGGGCTGCTCCGCCGGCCGCCGTACGGCCGCACCGTTCTCGGTGTGCCCGCTCTCGGTGGGCAATGCATCCATGGCTCCCCCGCAAGGACTTGAGGCCGCGTTTGCTGACACCCGGTCCGCTCCGGGAGGGCGGACCCCTCCATCATGGAAACATACCTTCTGGAAGGTATGCGGTTTTCATCGGCAGCAGTGATGCCGGGCCCGCTGTGAAGCACTCCGGCCGGATCGTGCGCGCCCCCGCCACAAGCCGTGCGCGTTCCGACAAGTCGCCCGGCCGCGGCCCGCCTAGCGTCGGCGGTACAGATCAGTGCCGGGCGCGCGGATCACCGGCGCTGCGCGCGCCCCCCTGTGCACCCACCCAGAAGGGGCCCCACCCGTGGCAATCAAGGTAGGCATCAACGGATTCGGCCGGATCGGTCGGAGCTTCCTCCGCGCCGCACTTGAGCAGAACGCCGACATCGAGGTCGTGGCGGTCAACGACCTCACCGACGCGGCGACCCTGGCCCACCTCCTGAAGTACGACAGCACGCTCGGCAAGCTGCCGGTGCCGGTGACCGCCGGCCAGGGCGAGATCGTCGTCGACGGCCGCAGCATCCGCGTCACCGCCGAGCGCAACCCGGCCGACCTGCCGTGGGCCGAGCTGGGCGTCGACGTGGTCGTGGAGTCCACCGGTGTCTTCACCGACGCCGAGAAGGCCAAGGCGCACCTCGCGGCGGGCGCCCGCAAGGTGATCATCTCGGCCCCGGCCACCAACCAGGACCTCACGATCGCCATCGGCATCAACGACGCGGCGTACGACGAGTCCGTCCACAGCGTCGTCTCCAACGCCTCCTGCACCACCAACTGCCTCGCCCCGCTGGCGAAGGTCCTCCACGACGGCCTGGGCATCGAGCAGGGCCTGATGACCACCGTGCACGCCTACACCCAGGACCAGAACCTGCAGGACGGCCCGCACAAGGACCTCCGCCGGGCCCGCGCCGCCGCCGGCAACATCGTGCCCACCAGCACCGGTGCCGCGAAGGCCATCGGCCAGGTGCTGCCGGAGCTCAACGGCAAGCTCGACGGCTACGCGCTGCGCGTCCCGGTCGTCGTCGGCTCGGTCACCGACCTGACCGTCACCGTCGCCCGCGACACCACCGTCGAGGAGGTCAACGCGCTGTTCGCGAAGGCCGCCGAGGGCGCGCTGGCCGGCGTCCTGCGCTACACCGACGAGCCGCTGGTCTCCAACGACATCGTCACCGACCCGGCGTCCTGCATCTTCGACTCCGGCCTCACCAAGGTCATCAACGGCCGGACGGTCAAGGTCGCCGGCTGGTACGACAACGAGTGGGGCTTCTCCAACCGCGTCGTCGACACCGTCCTGCTGATCGGCAAGCACGCCTGACCGGCGCCGCCGACCGCGGACGCGGGCCGGACGCCCGGGGCGAACCCCGGGTGCCCGGCCCGCGTCCGTGAACCCACCGCACCCGGCGGCGACCCGCCGCACCGGGCCCGGACACCCGCACAGAGAGGGCCGACCGATGGTCAAGACGCCGTACCACGAGGGCGAGCAGGCGGTGCAGCGGCGGGCCGGCGAGGGCCACGCCGGCTGGGGCTCGCCGATGTTCGAGGCCGCGATCCCGCCGCCGTTCGACATGTTCCTGCGCCGCCAGCGGATGCTCGTCATCGGCGGCGTGGACGACGACGGCGCCGCCTGGTCCACCGTCGTCACCGGCCCGCGCGGCTTCGCCGGCGCCGTCGGAACCCACACCATCCACGTCACCTCCCTGCCGGTCCCCGGCGACCCGCTGGAGCACGTCTTCGACCGGCCGCGCGACATCGGCATGCTCGCCATCGAGCCGCAGAGCAGCCAGCGGATCCGGATCAACGGCATCGCGCAGCGCGAGGGCGACCTGCTCGTCGTCACCACCGAACAGGTCCTCGGCAACTGCCCCAAGTACCTGCAGCAGCGGGTACTGCGCCCGGACGCACCGAAGGCCGCCGCCCCGACCGTCCGCCGCTCCACCGTGCTCGACGCCGACCAGCAGCGCTGGATCACCGGCGCCGACACCTTCTTCATCGCCAGCCGCGCCCCCGAGCACGGCGCCGACGCCTCGCACCGCGGCGGCGCCCCCGGCTTCGTCGAGGTCCCCGCACCGGACCGGATCGTCTGGCCGGACTACTTCGGCAACTCCTTCTACATGACCCTCGGCAACCTCCAGCTCGACCCCGCCTGCGGCCTCACCTTCCTCGACTGGGAGGCCGGCCACGCCCTGCACGTCACCGGCAAGGCCCGGATCGACTGGGACGAGAGCCGCACCAAGGCCGTCCAGGGCGCCCTGCGGCTGGTCGAGTTCGACGTCGAGCAGGTGGTCGAGGTCCGCGACTTCACCACCCTGCGCTGGAAGTTCGCCGCCCCCTCGCCCTTCAACCCGACCTGATCGGGCCCCGACCGCAGGAGGTACCCGCTGTGAGCCGCTACGACGCCCCCCGGCTCAGAGCCGAGATGGCCGCCGTCCCGGACTACGTCCCCGGCCGCTCCCCGCGCCGGGACTGCGAGAACCTCAAGCTCTCCTCCAACGAGAACCCGTACCCGCCGCTGCCCTCGGTGCTCGCCGCCGTCCGCGAGCAGGCCGGTCGGATCAACCGCTACCCCGACCCCGGCTGCACCGCCCTCGCCGAGGCCCTCGCCGCCCGCCTCGACGTCCCCGCCGACCGGCTGGTCTTCGGCACCGGATCGGTCGCCGTCGGCCGGCTGCTGGTCCGCGCCACCGCCGGGCCGGGCGACGAAGTCCTGTACGCCTGGCGGTCGTTCGAGGCCTACCCGATCATGGCCGAGGTCTGCGGCGCCACCTCCGTCCGGGTGCCGCTGCGCCCCGACGAGGGCCACGACCTCGACGCCATGGCCGACGCCGTCACCGACCGCACCAGGATCGTCTTCCTCTGCACCCCCAACAACCCCACCGGCACCGTCGTCCGCCGCGCCGAACTCGAGCGCTTCCTGGAGTGCGTGCCGAGTGACGTCCTGGTCGTCCTCGACGAGGCCTACACCGAGTTCGTCCGCGACCCGGAGGCCGCCGACGGCCTGGACTTCCAGCGCCGGCACGGCAACGTCGTGGTGCTGCGCACCTTCTCCAAGGCGTACGGCCTGGCCGGCCTGCGGATCGGCTACGCCGTCGCCCACCCCGGGGTGGCGGCCGTGCTCCGCAAGGTCGGGCTTCCGTTCGGCGTCAGCCAGCTCGCCCAGGACGCCGCGACCGCCTCGCTCGCCGCCGAGGAGGAACTCCTCGCCCGGGTCGAGCTGCTGGTGAAGGAGCGGGCCCGGGTCACCGGGGCGCTGCGCGAGAGCGGCTTCACCCCGCCCGACAGCGAGGCCAACTTCGTCTGGCTGCGGCTCGGCGACCGCACCGCCGAGTTCACCGCGGCCTGCGCCGGACTCGGCGCCTTCGTCCGCCCGTACGGCGCCGACGGCGTGCGGATCACCGTCGGCGAACCGGAGGCGAACGACGTCGTCCTGCGGGCGGCCGCCGCCTGGCGGCACTAGGAGATGCACAGCCAGGGGCGCGGGGGAGGTGCCCCAGCGCCCCTGGCGGGTGTATCGAAGCAGTACAAGGGGGGCACCACCCGTGTGGGTGGTGCCCCCTGTGTGGTTCGCCGTCAGCCGAAGAGCCGGGCGAACTCGGTGTGGAACTCGGGGAAGGTCTTGCCGACGCAGTCCGGGTCGTCCAGCACGATGCCCGGCACCCGCAGGCCCAGCACCGAGAAGGACATCGCGATCCGGTGGTCCCGGTGGCAGTCCACCACGCCGCCGGAGACCGGCCCGGGGTGCACGGTGAGCCGGTCCGGGCCCTCCGTCACCTCGACGCCGAGCCGCCGCAGATTGCCGGCCACCGCGGCGATCCGGTCAGACTCCTTGAACCGGGCGTGCCGGACACCGGTGATCGTGATCGGCCCGTCCGCCAGCGGCGCGATCGCCGCCAGCGTCATGAAGGTGTCCGAGATCCCGCCCATGTCGACCTCGAAGCCGCCGCGCAGCCGCCCCGTCCCGGTCACCGTGGTCCCGTCCGCGCCGACCACCACCTCGGCGCCGGCCTGCCGCAGCACCTCGACGAACCGCAGGTCGCCCTGCAGGCTGGTGCGGCCGAGCCCCGGCACGGTCACCGACCGGCCGGTCACCGCGGCCGCCGCGAACACGTAGGAGGCGGTGGAGGCGTCCGGCTCGATCCGCAGGTCGGTGGCCCAGTACGAGCCGGTGACCCGCAGCCGGCCGTCCGGCCCCTCGGCCACGTCGGCGCCGAAGCGGCGCATCAGCGCCACCGTCATGTCGATGTACGGGCGGCTCACCAGGCCCGCCGCGTGCACCGTCAGCGGACTGCGCATCAGCGGCGCGGAGAGCAGCAGGCCGGTCAGGTACTGGCTGCTGGTGGTGGAGTCCAGGGCGATCTCGCCGCCGTGCAGCCCGTTGGTGCGGACCACCAGCGGCAGCCGGCCGCCCGGCCCGGTCGCGACGTCGGCGCCGAGCCGCACCAGCGCGTCGACCAGCGGGCCGAGCGGGCGGGCGCGCAGCTGCTCGGTGCCGTCCACCTCGAACCGGCCGAAGCCGGTCGCGGCGAGCACCGGCAGGAAGCGGGCGGCGGTGCCGGCGTCCTCGCACCAGATCCGGGCCCGCCCGTGCGGGCCGCGGCCGGTGCCGTGCACCACCCAGTCGCCGTCCTCGTCGGTGACCCGGACGCCCAGCGCCTCCAGCGCCTGCCGGAAGGCCACCGTGTCGGCGCTGACCAGCGGCGCCCCCAGCCTGCTCGGCCCGAGCGCGGCCGCGGCCAGCAGCAGCGCCCGGTTGGTGATGCTCTTGGAGCCCGGGATGCGGGCGATCGCCCGTCGGGCGGCGGTGGTCACGCGATGGCTCCTTGGGGTTCCGGGCGGGCGCCCGCCCCGGTGAGGCGGGCGACGGCGTGCAGCGCGAGCCGGTAGGAGTCCGTCCCGAGGCCGGTGACGGTGCCGTCCACCACGTCGGACAGCACGGACACCCGCCGGAACGGCTCGCGCGCGTACGGATTGCACAGGTGCACCTCGATCGCCGGTGCGCGCCGCAGCGCCAGCGCGTCCCGCACCGGGTACGAGCAGTGCGTGAACGCGGCCGGGTTGAGCACCAGCGGGGCCGCCTCTTCGGCGACCCGGTGCAGCCAGCCGACCAGCTCCGCCTCGCTGTCGGTCTGCAGCACCACGGCCCGCAGATCCAGCTCGGCGGCGGTCTCCTGGCAGACCCGGACCAGCTCCGGGTAGGCGGCGCGGCCGTCCTGGCCCGGCTCGGTCAGACCGAGCCGGGCCAGGTTGGGGCCGTTGAGCACGTAGACCAGCGTCACGGCTGCTCCCTCGTCAGCTCGGCACGGAGACCCGGTCCGCGGAGCCGCGGTCCCGGTCGGCCGCGCCCGCGTTCCGGGCCGAGGCGTACACCGGGCGGATCCGCTGCACCGTCCAGTTGGCGGCCAGCAGCCGGTCCGCGAGCAGGCCGGCCGCGTCCGTCGCCACCACCAGCTCGACCAGGCCGCTCGGACGGCCGCTGGAGTGGTCGATCGACACGTCCTCGATGTTGACGCCGGTCTCCTGGACGGCCGCGAACAGCCGGGCCAGTTCGCCCGGGCGGTCGCCGATCACCACCGGCACCAGCGCGCCGCCGGCCGCACCCGGTTTGCCGGGCAGCCGGGCCCGGCCGGCGTTGCCGCGGCCCAGCAGGTCGATCACCCGGGTCATCTCCTCGGCCCGCTTGGCCGCGTCGACCTCGGCCAGGCCGCGCAGCGCCCGGACGGTGGCCGCCAGGTCGTCGGCGAGCTCGGCGAGGACGTCGGCCACCGCGGTGGCGTTGGACTCCAGGATGTCCCCCCACAGCCCGGGGTCACCGCCGGCGATCCGGGTCATGTCGCGGACGCCCTGGCCGGCCAGCCGGGACGCCTCCTCGGGGGCGTTCTCCAGCCGGGCCGCCATCAGCGCGGCCACCACGTGCGGCGCGTGCGACACGAGGGCCACCGCCCGGTCGTGCGCGTCGCTCTCCATCACCACCGGTACCGCGCCGCACATCGCCACCATGGCGAGCGCCCGGTTCAGCGTCTCCCGGGAGGTGTGCTCACAGGTGGTCAGCACCCAGGTCCGGCCCTCGAACAGGTTGGCGCAGGCCGCCAGCGGCCCGGACCGCTCGCCGCCGGCCATCGGGTGGCCGCCGACGAACAGGCTCGGGTCCGGGGCGGCGAGCAGCACGGCCTGCTCCGGCTCGTGCTTGACGCTCGCCACATCGGTGTACGCGTACGCCAGGCCGCGGGCCTGGTGATCGGCCAGCACCCGGCCGACCGCGCTCGGCGGCACCGCGATCACCGCGATGTCCACCGGCTGGTCGGGCGGGCAGTCCACGCCGCCGCCGAGCGCGACGGCGGTGCGGACGGCGTCCCGGTCGGTGTCCAGCAGGTGCACCAGCACCCCGCGGCGGCTCAGCGCCAGCGCCACCGAGGTGCCGATCAGCCCCGCCCCGACCACCGCGGCGGTACGGATCACCGGGCACCCGCCATCGGCTGCGCCAGGTCGGGGCGGAGCGCCCGCGCCCCGCCCAGGTACACGTGCCGGACGCGGTCGCGCGGCAGCGGTGTCTCGGCGGTGACCAGCACCCGGACGGTGCGCGGCAGGCCGCCCTCGACGTCCATCTCCTGCGCGCACATCAGCGGCACGTCGGTGAGCCCCAGGTCGCGGGCGGCCCGGGCGGGGAATCCGCTGCGCAGGTCCGGGGTGGCGGTGAAGAGGATCGACACCAGGTCGTCGGGGACGAGCGAGTTCGCCTCGATGATCTCCCGCAGCAGCAGGCGGGTGGCGTCCATGACCTCGACCGGGTCGTCCCGGTCGACCTGGATCGCCCCGCGGACGGCGCGCATCAGCGCACCGCCTGCACGGTCCGCACGCCCGCCGCGGTACCGCGGCCGCGGTACATCTCGGCGACCAGGAACGCCAGGTCGAGTGACTGGCTGCGGTTGAGCCGCGGGTCGCAGGCCGACTCGTACCGCTGGTGGAGGTCCTCCGCGACCAGGCCGAAGCCGCCGCCGACGCACTCGGTGACGTCGTCGCCGGTGATCTCGACGTGGATGCCGCCGGGGTGGGTGCCCAGCGAGCGGTGCACCTCGAAGAAGCCGGCGACCTCGTCGAGCACCGCGTCGAAGCTGCGGGTCTTGTGGCCGGTGGAGGCGGTGAAGGTGTTGCCGTGCATCGGGTCGCAGACCCAGGCGACCCGGGCGCCCTCGGCGGTGACCTTCTCGACCAGCCGGGGCAGCAGGTCGCGGATCTTCTCCGCACCCATCCGGGTGATGAAGGTGAGCCGGCCGGGGATGCGCTTCGGGTCGAGCCGGTCGATCAGGGTGAGCGCCTCGTCCGCGGTGGTGGTCGGGCCCAGCTTGACCCCGATCGGGTTGCACACCTTGGAAGCGAACTCCAGGTGGGCGCCGTCCAGTTGGCGGGTCCGCTCGCCGATCCACAGCATGTGCGCGGAGACGTCGTACCGGTCGTTGGACCGGCTGTCGAGGCGGGACATCGCGCACTCGTAGTCGAGGATCAGCGCCTCGTGGCTGGTGTAGAACTCGGTGCGGTGCAGCTCGGTCGGGTCGACGCCGCAGGCCCGCATGAAGGACAGCGCGGAGTCGATCTCCTCGGCGAGCTGCTCGTACCGCTGGCCGGCCGGCGAGGTGCGCACGAAGTCCTGGTTCCAGGAGTGCACTTCGCGCAGGTCGGCGTAGCCGCCGGAGATGAAGGCGCGGACCAGGTTCAGGGTCGCGGCGGAGGAGTTGTACATCCGCAGCAGCCGCTGCGGGTCGGGCACCCGGGCCGCGGCGGTGAACTCCAGCCCGTTGACGGAGTCGCCGCGGTAGGTCGGCAGGGTGACGCCGTCCCGGGACTCGGTCGGCTGCGAGCGCGGCTTGGAGTACTGGCCGGCGATCCGGCCGACCTTGACCACCGGCACCGAGGCGCCAAAGGTCAGCACCGCGGCCATCTGCAGCATGGTCTTCAGCTTGGAGCGGATCTGGTCGGCGGAGACCCCGTCGAAGGTCTCCGCGCAGTCGCCGCCCTGCAGCAGGAAGGCCTCACCGCGGGCCACGGCGGCGAGCCGCGCGGTCAGGTTGTCGCACTCCCCGGCGAACACCAGTGGCGGGTAGGTGCGCAGCTCGTCGCAGACCCGCTCCAGGGCGTCGGGGTCCGGCCACTCCGGCTGCTGGGCCGCGGGCAGGGTCCGCCAGGACTCCTCCCGGGGCAGGACGTGGGTCGAGGTTCCGAACGGCATAACGATCTCCGGCTCGTGAAATGGACGCGGTGCGGCAGAGCGTGCGAGGCGATCGGGGGCGCGACGCCCGTACTTCCGTACTTCCGTACTTCCGTACTTCCGTGGTTCCGGGGGAGCGGGTGGTGCAGGTGGTGCGACGGGGTCGAGGGTCCGCCCCGCCAGGCGCGGGCCCGGCGGGGCGGACGGCGGATCAGGCGTGCGCGGCCTGCTCGGAGCGGGTGTCCGCAGCGGCCTCCCCGGCGGGGGCGGCCGCGCCGCGGGTCAGTGCCGCGAAAGCGAGCAGCGCGCCGCAGCCGAGCACCGCGATGACGATGCCCATCGGCACCGCGGTGCTCTCGCCGGCCAGGCCCACCAGCGGTACCACGGCGGCACCGATGATGTGCTGGGACAGGCCGAGCAGCGCGGCCGCGGAACCGGCCGAGTCGCCGTGCTCCTGCAGGGCGAGCGCGGTCGCGGTCGGCATGACCAGACCGACGCTGGACACCACCACGAACAGGGCGACCAGCAGCGGCGCGAGGCCGCCGTCGGCGAGCACCGTGACGAGCAGGCCGAGGCCGCCCACCGCGGAGCCGCTCAGGCCGACGGCCAGCAGCGGGCGCGGGCCGGTGCGGTGCACGATCCGGCCGCAGATCTGCGCGCAGACCACCAGGCCCGCGGCGTTGATCGCGAAGACCGCGCTGAAGCCCTGCGGGGACATGCCGTGGATGTCCTGCAGAACGAACGGCGAGCCCGCGATGTACGCGAACATCGCGGCGAACGCCAGACCGCAGGCCAGGTTGTAGCCGACGAAGACGCGGTCGGAGAGCAGCCGGCGGAAGACCGGGCCGGTGGCCCGCAGACCACCGGTGCGCCGCCGCTCCACCGGGTGGGTCTCCGGCAGGCCGACGGCGACCACGGCGAGCATCAGCGCACCGAGGATGCCGAGCAGGGTGAAGATGCCGTGCCAGGAGGTGAAGCGGAGCAGCTGGCCGCCGGCCACCGGGGCGAGCACCGGAGCCAGGCCGGTGATCAGCATCAGCAGCGCGAAGTACTTGGCTGCCGCGGCGCCCTCGTGCTTGTCGCGGACGACGGCGGCGGCGATCACGATGCCGACCGCGCCGCCGAGGCCCTGGATCGCGCGCAGCGCGACCAGCAGCCAGATGTTCGGTGCGACGGCGCACAGCAGCGCCGCCACGGTGTAGACCGCGAGGCCCCACAGCAGCGGCTTGCGGCGGCCGGCGGCGTCCGAGATCGGGCCGGCGAAGAGCTGGCCGAGACCGAGGCCGAGCAGGCAGGCGGTGAGGCTGAGCTGGCCGGCCGAGGCGCTGGCGTTCAGGTCGTGGGTGAGGTCGGGAAGACCGGGCAGATAGGTGTCGTTGGACAGCGGGCCCAGTGCGGTGAGCGCGCCGAGGATGGCGACGACCGCGCCGCCGCCCTTGGCCCTGGCGGTGGATGACATGGTTTCGGTTCCCTCCGGAGTGGTGGCGGCCCGGCGGCCGGACGGGGCCGGCGGCCGGGCGGGCCGGTGGTGCTGATGCGTGCCGATACGGGATGCGGTCCGCCGGGTGGGGGGCCGGCGGGCCGGGTACGCAGTGTCAGTAGGCGACGGAGACCCTGGTGCGCAGGGCCTGTCCGCCTTCGAGCTGGTCGACGAAGGCGACCGCGTAGTCCGGGATGCTGATCCGGGACCGGCCCTCGGCGTCGACCAGCAGGTCGTCGCCGCTGAGGCGGTAGGTCCCGGTGCGCTCGCCGGGCTCGATCAGCTTGGCCGGCGAGATGTACGTCCAGTCGAGGTCGTCGACCTCGCGGTAGCGGCCGAGCGCCTCGATCTGGGCGAGGGCGTTGGCCTTCCACAGCTCCGGGAAGTGGGGGTCGTCCACGACGCGGGTGCCTGCGGCGGTGCGCAGGCTGCCCGCGCCGCCGAGCACCACCAGGCGCCTGACGCCGGCCTTGCGCAGGCCGGCGACGAGGCCCTCGGTGGCACCGAGGAGGATCGTCCGGTCGTCGTCGGCGCCGATCCGCGGGCCGACCGCGGAGGCGACCGCGCCGTGGCCCTGGGCGAGCTCGGCCACCTGCTCGCCGTCGGCGACGTCGCCGGCGACGAGCGGGACGGCCGAACCGGCGCCGCCGCCGCCGGAGCGGGTCACCCCGGTGACCTCGTGTCCGCGGGAGACGAGCTCCGCGGCGATCGCGGCGCCGATGTTCCCGGTCGCTCCGAACAGCAGAACCTTCATGACCACTCCTCGTGTGGCAGGGGTGTGCGGGATGCCCGACGGGTCGTCACTCGTCGAGCAGGTCGGGCTGCTCGTGGACGATCTCGTCCCAGAGCAGCTGGAAGCTGAAGCGGCCGAGCTGCGCGTCGCCGAAGCCGGCGCCGGCGGAGACGGCCTGGTCGTGGCTGAAGCTCTTCGGGGTGCCCGCGGCGAGCGCGAGCAGCTGGACCTCGGCGCAGCTGTCGAAGGTGAAGAACCAGTGCACGGCCTCCTCCAGCGAGCCGCCGACCGTGATCAGGCCGTGGTGCTGGAGCAGGATCGCCCGGTTGTCGCCGAGCTTCTCCGCGATGTCCCGGCCCTGTTCGACGGCGACCGACGGGCCCTCGTACTCGGTGTAGAGGACCTGCTTGCCGTAGAAGGCCGCGGACTCCTGGTCGATCGGCTCCAGCAGCCGGCCGAGCGCGCCGAGCGCCCGGGAGTGGGCGGTGTGGCCGTGCGCGGCCGCCTCGGCGCCCGGGTTCAGGTCGTGGATCGCGGAGTGGATGACGAAGGCACTCGGGTTGACCTTGTGCCGGCCCTCCACCACGGTGCCCTCGGAGTCGACCAGGATGAGGTCGCCGACGGTGACCCGCTTGAACGAGACGCCGAACGGGTTGACCCAGAAGTGGCCGGGCAGCTCGGGGTCGCGGACCGATATGTGGCCCGATATGCCTTCGCCGAAGCCGTACTTGCCGAACAGGCGCAGCGCGGCGGCGAGCCGCTGCTTGCGGTACCGGCGCTCCTCCTCGACGGAGGCGAACTGGGCGTCGCCGGGCAGCGGCAGGCCGGTGGCGGTGTCCGCGAGGTAGCTCGGGGTGGTCGTGGTCACGGGGGGTGCTCTCCTTGGCTGTGGACTCGGGGCGCCGGGTCAGGCGCTCTGCAGGACGCGCTCGGCCCGCAGACCGGCGATCCGCTGGGAGTGCGCGAGGACCGCGCGGACGATGTCCTGGCTCCGGTCCACCAGCGAGGGGATGCCGAAGGTGAAGAACAGCGTCCCGGCCGCGATGTTGCCGAGCGCGTACCAGCGCGGTTCGGGCCGGCCCTCGACGGCGAGGCGGCTGGTGGCGCGCGCTATGTGCAGACCGCCGTGCGGGTGGCGGTCGGCGAGCCGGTTGCGGGTGAGCGAGTTGACCAGCGGGGCCGCGCCGTTCGGGATCTTGCCCTCGGAGGCGTTGACGGCGTTGATCACCACGTCGGCCCGGAAGACGTCCTGCTCGGAGGTCTCGACGGTGTAGCCGCCCTCGGGGCCGGCCGCGATGTCCTGCAGGCCGGAGAGGATCTGCAGCTGGCCCTCGTCGGCGAGCCGGAGCAGCTCGGTGGCGCTGCTCGGCGGCATCGGGCAGCAGAGGCTCATGATGGTCCGGTAGTGGGTGCGCAGCAGCTCGACCTTGTCCCGCTCGGAGAGCAGCGGCCAGATGTCCGGGCCGGTGTCCGGCACCGCGCGCTGCAGGATGCGCAGGCCCAGGTCGGGGGAGTCGACCTCGGAGAGCTGGCGGCGCAGCCGCTCCACCGGGTGCTCGCGGTGCGCCCCGGTGATCTCCTCGATCACCGCGGTCAGGTCGGCTCCGGCCTCGGCGAACTCCTTGCCGATGAGGTCGGCGATCTCCTGGATGCGCAGGCTGGTCTGACGGCGCGACAGTCGCTGCATCTTCTCCGGGGTGACGTGCCGCAGGTCGAAGTGGACCGGCTTCTGCCGGACACCGGGCAGCATGCCGCGCCGGGAGAGCAGGCTGATCCGGCCGCGGTGCCCGCGGGAGGCCAGCGAGATGATGATGTCGACGGCGGTCAGGCCGCTGCCGATCACCGCGACGTGCTGGTCGGGCGCGACGGCCTGCAGCTTCTGGGTGATCGGGTACGGGTCGCCGATGAAGTTGTCGCTGCCGGTCAGCCCGTACACGTCCTTGGGGCTGTCGCCGCCGACGCACAGCACCGCGTAGTCGAAGGCGCGCACGCGGCCCTCGTTGGTGCGCAGCATGGCGCGGCCGGCCGCCAGGTTGGCCGAGGTGACGGACTCGCTCACCAGGTCCACCCGCCAGCCGCGCAGGCGCAGCTTGGCGAGCGCGGCGTGCGCGGTCTGCTCCAGGTACTCCCCGTACTCGGTGCGCGGTGCGAACCGGGCGCCGGCCTTCGGGTCCAGGCCGGTGGTGCCCTCGGGCAGACCGAGGATCCGGTCCCGGGTCATGAGCCACCGTTCGAAGTGGCGGTCGTCCCCGGCCCGGACCGACATGTCGTCGGGCGTCGCGTTGACCCGCACCGTGGTGGTGTCGGACTGGTACGCCCGGCCGCGCCACAGGTGCGGCGACGGCTCGAAGACCGTGAGGCTGCCCGGGGCGGTGTCGCGTTGGGCGAGGGCGTCGATCAGGCAGACCGCCGAGGCCCCGCCTCCGATGACTGCGAGTGAGATCGCCGATGACATGTCAGATTCCTGCCACTCGTGGATGTCCGGCGCCGTCCATGCGCTGTCTCCTCCGCGTATCCGAACGGCCTGTGGGTGCGGCCCGGCACCGGGGGTGGGGATGGCCCCGGGTGCCGGGCCCCTGGGCAGGGCGGGGGAGGGCCCTGCCTGGTCGATGGCTCAGCTGTGCTGGTAGTTCTCCATCGAGACGGTGAAGTCGCCGCGGTTGGCGCGGTACTTGATGCAGTAGTCCTTCGGGTACCAGCCGGCCACCTGCCACGACTGCGGCTGCTTGATGGGGAAGCACCCGTTCGGGTTGGTGCCGGAGACCAGGCCGTCGAAGTACGCCTTCGTGATCATCGGCTCCAGGAAGCTGATCTTCGCGTCGTAGGCGCCGTAGATGAAGGTCTGGGTGAACTTCTGGCCGTGCCACTCGGGGGAGCTCTGGTCGATCAGGTGGTTGCCCATCGCGACCTCGGCCACCCCGTTGTCTATGTAGCCGGAGGGCATGTACTGCGCCGGTATCGGCTTGGTCGCCGTGGCGAAGTCGTCGCAGTTGATCGCCAGCGCGCACGGGCCGGGGCGGATCGCGTCCCGCTCGGCCTTCGGCTGGACGTAGAAG
The DNA here is from genome assembly GCF_040686255.1 of Kitasatospora sp. NPDC085879. NCBI lineage: Bacteria > Bacillati > Actinomycetota > Actinomycetes > Kitasatosporales > Streptomycetaceae > Kitasatospora > Kitasatospora sp. NPDC085879. The sequence goes on from NZ_JBFBJZ010000016.1 coordinate 76,706, forward strand.
TGGAAGTCGAAGTGCGGCGTGTCGTAGATGCCCTCGGGGCCGTGGCCCATCGAGTTGTAGTTCAGCAGCGCCCACTTGTACGGGACGTCCGCGGTGGAGGTCAGCGCGGCGGGCAGGTCGAGCGGACGCTCGTGGCCGCCCATGCACTCCGTGTGCTCGTCGATGACGCCGTTGCCGTTGATGTCGTAGCAGTGGTGCTGGTCCGTCATCGTGGTCGGCAGGTTCTGCAGCGTCGCCTTCGGGAAGACGAAGCCCATCGAGATCGGCTTGCCGTTCGGCTCCTGCTGGGCGTAGGTGCGCACGTTGCCGTTGCCCAGCGCGCTCGGCGTGCCGTACGAGGCGCACGGCCCCAGGTACGACGCGGTCGCCTGCAGCACGGGGTCGACGGCCACCTTCGGCAGGGTGACGTTGAACTCGGCGGTGGTGCTGGTGCTGCCGGTCAGACAGACCTTCACCGGGGTGGTGTCGGCCGCCGTCGCCGCCGCGTTGGCCGAGCCGGCGGCCGGCGAGATCAGCGCGGCGGTGCCGAGCAGGGCCGCCGCGGCCGAGGAGGCGATGAGGGGTCTCTTGTACGTGTTCTTCTTCGGCGTGCTCATGGTGGTGCGATCTCCGTTGTCTCAGGAACGGGTGAGTTCGAGGGTGTGGAATCCGCCCTGGAGGAAGATGAGGGGCGCGGTGGAGTCGGCGGCGCCGAGCCGCACGACCTCGCCGATCACCATCACGTGGTCGCCGATCACCAGCTCGTCCCGGTACGCGACCTCCATCCAGCCGGCGGCCTGGAGGAGCAGCACACCGGTGGCCTCGCCGTAGTCGTGCGCGGCCTCGGCCAGCGACACCTGGCGGGACTCCGGGTCCTTGGCGAAGGCCCGGGCGTGGCTCTCGGATTCGCCGTCCAGGATCGAGACGCCCCACACGCCGGCGGTGCGCAGGTCCGCGAGGAACCGCGAGTCGTGCCGGAAGCAGAGGGTGATGATCGCCGGGTCGAGCGAGACCGAGGTCAGCGAGTTGACCGTGATGGCGTCGTGCCGCCGGCCCTCGGCGCCGTCCGTGTAGGTGCTGACGACGCAGACCCCGGTGGCGAAGTGGCGCATGACGCTGCGCAGATCGTTGTTCATTACCGCCTCCTGTGAGCGGAGGGCGGGCGGCCGCCGGTGCGGCCCGCCCGCCCGGCCGGGTCAGTCGGTCTCGGCCCAGCGGCCGCCGCGCCAGCCGTCCAGGTCGTAGTCGTCCATGGCCTTCTGCACGAAGTCGCCGTACTGGTCGAGCAGACCGGCCGCGCGGGTCCAGTTCAGGGTGTCCAGGCGCACCTGGTCCGGACCGCCCGCGTAGTTGAGCTCGTACAGCTCGTGCCGGGCGCCGAACTCCGAACCGACCGCGTCCCAGGCCAGCTTGAAGAGCTTGGAGCGCTCCTCGGCGGTGGTGCCCGAACCGCGGTAGTAGCGGTCGAACAGCGGGCGCAGCTCCGGGTTCTGGAGGTCCTTGTGGCTGGACGGCGTCATCAGCAGCGCGCCGGCCAGGTGCTCCTCGAAGAACTTGTGGGTGCGGTCCCAGCTGATCGGGGCGAGCGCCCGGTAGCCGGCCGAGTAGTCCATCCGCGGCAGGACGGTGCCGCCCTCGCCGGGCTCCGGGTCCATCGCCATCGCGGTGGTGACGGCCCAGGTCTGGTGGCGCCAGGCGAGCAGCTCGCCGAGTCCGGCCTGGACGCCGCGGAACTTGTCGGTGCCGTTGAGGCGGGTGCCGCGGTCCAGGATGCCCGCCATGAACTCCAGCTTCACGGCCATCCGGATCGCGCCCTGGAAGAAGCCGCGGGAGAGCAGGCCCGAGCGCGGGAAGTACTGGTGGATCTTCTCGGTGTCCCGGTAGATCAGGACGTTCTCCCAGGGGATGAACGCCTTGTCGAAGACCAACACCGCGTCGTTCTCGTCGAACCGGCTGGAGAGCGGGTTGTCGAACGGGCTGTTGGCCTTCTTCTCGTACGACGGGCGGCAGATCACCTTCATGCCCGGCGTGTTCAGCGGCGCCATGAAGGCCAGCGCCATGTCCTCGGCCTTGCCCTTCTCCAGGTTGGCGAGGTGGATCTGGCCGACGAAGGCGACGTGGGTCAGCGCGGAGGCGGTGGCCATCAGCTTGGCGCCCTCGACGACGATGCCGTCGTCACGCTCCTCGACGACCTTCAGGTACACGTCCGGGATGTCGTGCGCGGCCTTGTGCCGGTCGACCGGCGGGTTGACGATCGCGTGGCTGATCGACAGCGCCTGGCGGGCGTACTTCTCGTACCAGGCACGGGCGTTGTCGCCGAACGGCTCGTAGAACGAGTGGGTGACGGCGAGGCCGGCCATGAAGGACGCCTTGTAGTCCGGCGTGCGGTTCATGAAGCCGTAGCTCAGGCGGGCCCAGTGCTCGATCGCGTCGCGGGCCTTGACCAGGTCCTCGGCGGAGTGCGCCGGGGTGAAGAAGCGGTGCACCCGGGCGCCGGTGTACCGGTCGACCGTGGTCATCATGTCCTTGGTGTCCGGGTGGTGCAGCGCGTCGTACAGGTGCGCCATCGAGCGGGCCGCGTTGCGGAACGCCGGGTGCTCCGTGACGTCCTTGACCAGCTCGCCGTCGATGTACACCTGGCGCCCGTCACGCAGGCTCTCCAGGTAGGCATCGCCGGTCAGAAGGTCGTTGGGCGCCTCGGCGCCCGGCTGTGCCAGGTCAGATTCGGCCTGAGCCATCGTGCTTCACTCTCCCCATCGGGCGTTCGGATCTGCGTGTCCGGGTCTGGCACATCCGAAGCTAGAAAAGATTCCCGAGGGTCAGTTATGAGGCCGCGCACGGCCTCTGGCCGTTGCGCGCACACCGGGTGTCCAGACGTTCCGGCGCGCTCGACCCGGCGCCAGACTGGCCCGGTGCCGCCGCACTGCCCGTGCAGTGCCGCCCGGGGACCGGGGGGAGAGCGGCCCGACCGGCCGAGGGAGCACGATGCGCGCACACGGCACACCGCTGACCACCCTGGCGGACGCCCGGGTCACCCTGCTCGACCTCGCCCTCGGCGTCCCCGGCCCGGACCGTCGCTGGCACGGCCCGGCCGGCCCCGCGGGCACCCCCGCCCCCGACCCCGCCGACCGTCGCCCGCTGCTCGGCGAGCCCCTCGCCCTCGACCTGCTGAACACCCGCTGGGACGCCCCCGGCGGCGCCCGCGACCTGCTCGACGACCTGGACGGCTACCGGATCTGGCTCTCCTCCGCCGGCCTCACCGGGCTCTGCCCCGACGCCGCCGCCGCGCTCTCCGCCACCCGGCACACCCGCGAGGTGCTCCAGGCCACCCTCAACCCCCCGTACGACCAGCGCCGGCCCGGCGAGGCCCCGGCCGACCCGGACGCCGTCCACGAGCTCGACCGGCTGCTCGGCCACGGGACCCTCCGCTACCGGCTCACCGCCGACGGGCCGGCCACCACCGTCGAGGTCGGCGACCCCGCCTGGCTGGCCGGCTGGCTGGCCCTCGACGACTACCTCCGGCTGCTCGGCACCGCCCCCGAGCGGATCCGCAGCTGCGCCGGGCCGCACCGGGTGCCGCTCTGGTTCCTCGACACCTCGCGCAACGGGATGCGCCGCTGGTGCTCCATGGCCGAGTGCGGCAACCGCGCCAAGGCCGCCCGGCACTACCGGCGGCTGCGCAGCGAACAGCCCGCCGTCCGCGGCACCGCCCGGGTCGCGGTGGGCTGACCGGCGCCCGGCCCGGCCCTGGCCCGCACACGCGGAACGGCCGTGGCCCCGGGGAGTCGGCTCCCCGGGGCCACGGCCGTTCAACGCGTGCGGGCCGCGCGTCCGTGCGGACGCGGTGCGCCCTACTTGATGCGGTTGCCCGCCGAGCGCAGCTGCTGCGCCGCCTCGAGCACGCGGGCGGCCATGCCGGCCTCGGCCAGCTTGCCCCAGGTGCGCGGGTCGTAGGTGTTCTTCTTGCCGACCTCGCCGTCGACCTTCAGCACACCGTCGTAGTTGCGGAACATGTGGTCCACGACCGGGCGGGTGAAGGCGTACTGGGTGTCGGTGTCGAGGTTCATCTTCACGACGCCGTTCTCCAGCGCGGTGGCGATCTCCTCCGCGGTCGAGCCCGAACCGCCGTGGAAGACGAAGTCGAACGGGTCCGCCTTGCCGTACTGCTTGCCGATCTCGGCCTGCAGCTCGCGCAGCAGCTCCGGCTTCAGCACGACGTTGCCCGGCTTGTACACGCCGTGCACGTTGCCGAACGAGGCGGCCAGCAGGTAGCGGCCCTTCTCGCCCAGGCCGAGCGCCTCGGCGGTGCGCACCGCGTCGTTGACCGTGGTGTACAGCTCGTCGTTGATCTCGTGCGAGACGCCGTCCTCCTCGCCGCCGGTCGGGGTGATCTCGACCTCGAGGATGATCTTGGCGGCGGCGGCCTGCGCGAGCAGCTCCTGCGCGATCGCCAGGTTGTCGGCCAGGGTCTCGGCGGAGCCGTCCCACATGTGCGACTGGAACAGCGGGTTCTGGCCCTTGGCCACGCGCTCGGCGGAGACCGCCAGCAGCGGGCGGACGTAGCCGTCCAGCTTGTCCTTCGGGCAGTGGTCGGTGTGCAGCGCGACGGTGATGTCGTACTTCGCCGCGACGATGTGCGCGAACTCGGCCAGCGCGACGGCGCCGGTCACCATGTCCTTGTTGTGCTGGCCGCCCAGGAACTCCGCACCACCGGTGGAGATCTGGATGATGCCGTCGCTCTCGGCCTCGGCGAAGCCGCGCAGCGCGGCGTGCAGGGTCTGCGACGAGGTCACGTTGATGGCCGGGTAGGCGAACTTGCCCGCCTTGGCCCGGTCGAGCATCTCGTTGTAGACCTCGGGAGTTGCGATGGGCATGCGAATTCGCTCCTGTCGGTGTGGGGCGATCGAACGACGCTGTCCGATGCTCTAACGCCTCTGGCTCACGGCGTGCATCGCGGTACGAGAAGAGGGTGGTCCTCGACCGCGGGCCGGACACCGGGGCCATCTTCCCAGACTCACCCCCCGCGGTCACCCATGGCCCGCCAGTCGGGACGCACACGGATGCTACGCGCGAGTAGCCGGCCGGGGCCGTCCAGCCGGTGCCGTTCGGAGCGGCGGCCGTCTCTCCTCAGGCTGTCCTCAACACGGGGGCGCTATCCTGCGCGCGTGGACTACAACCAGCTCGCCGTCAATCTCCTCGACGCCAAATCGCTGATCTCGTCGCTGGGCGCCATCGGCCTGCTCGCGATCATCTTCGCCGAGACCGGCCTGCTGGTCGGATTCTTCTTCCCGGGCGACTCGCTGCTGATCCTCGCCGGTGTGGCCGCCTCCGGGGCGGCCTCCTCGGTGCTCGGCGAGGGCGCCCGACTGCCGATCGCGCTGCTGCTGATCGGCGCGCCGATCTGCGCGATCGCCGGCGCCCAGCTCGGGCACTTCATCGGGACCAAGGTCGGGCCCCGGATGTTCGACAAACCCGAGTCCAAGATCTTCCGCCGCGAGTACGTGGTGAAGGCCGAGTACTACTTCGACAAGTTCGGCCCGGCCAAGGCCGTGGTGATGGCCCGCTTCATCCCGATCGTGCGGACCTTCCTCAACCCGGTCGCCGGCACCCTGGAGATGCCGGCGAAGACCTTCCTCGTCTGGAACATCGTCGGCGGCGTGCTGTGGACCGAGTCCATGCTGCTGATCGGCTACTTCTTCGGCGACGCGATGGCCCCGGTGATCGACAAGTACCTGATCCCCGCGATGGCACTGATCATCCTCATCTCGATCTCCCCGATCATCGTCGAGGTGATCCGCGAGCGGAGGAAGAAGAAGGCCGGCGGCGAGGCCCCGGCCGGCGAGCCGGTCGGCTCCGGCCGCCACCGCAAGAACTGACCGGGCCTCCCGCCCGACACGCGGCGACGGCCGGTGTGACACGTGGTTTCACGTGAAACACCGGCCGTCACCGTTTCCGGCCCCGGTGGGGCCGGGCACGGGCTCAGAGGCCCAGGTCGTCCAGGGTGTAGGCGGTGATGTACGGCAGGCCGGTCTCCGCGATCGCCGGGGCGGCACCGCGCTCCACGATCACCGCGACACCGACCACCTCGGCGCCCGCCTCGCGCAGCGCCTCCACGGCGGTGAGCACCGAACCGCCGGTGGTGGAGGTGTCCTCGACCGCCAGCACGCGGCGGCCCTTCACGTCCGGGCCCTCGATCCGGCGCTGCAGGCCGTGCGCTTTGCCGGCCTTGCGGACGACGAACGCGTCCAGCTTCCGGCCGCGGGCCGCGGCGGCGTGCAGCATCGCGGCGGCCACCGGGTCGGCGCCCAGGGTCAGACCGCCGACCGCGTCGAACTCGAGGTCCGCGGCCGCGTCCAGCATCACCCGGCCGACCAGCGGCGCCGCCTCGGCGTCCAGCGTGATCCGGCGCAGGTCGACGTAGTAGTCGGCCTCCAGACCGGAGGAGAGGGTGACCTTGCCGTGCACGACGGCCTTGTCCTTGATCTGCGCCAGCAGGGCGTCGCGGTCCTCAGTGCTCATGAGCAGCCAGTCTAAGGGCCGCCGCCCGCCGCTCAGCGACGGCGCAGCGCCCGCACCAGCACCACGGCACCGCCGATCAGCGCCACCCCGCCGCCGATCACCCAGGGCATCGCGCTCCGCTCGCCGGCCCCGCCGGTGAGCAGGGTCGGCTCCGCGCCGCCCCAGCGGCTCGCCGCCCGGGCCCGGGCACTGCGGGCCGGGGGAGTGGGCGCGTACCGGCCGTGCGGCGGAGCGTGGTCCACCTCCTCCGCCGAACGGCCCACGATCGACCGCCGTACCGGGCCGGACATCGCCGGCTCCGGCTGGTACTCGAACGGCGCGGGCTCCGAATCCGGCGAGGGCAGCGGCTCGTCCTCGTCCGAGAAGGCGATCAGATCCGACAGGTCGTCGTCGAGGTCCCGCACGGCGTGGTCGTCCAGGTACACGACGGTCGCCCCGGGCTCCTCCTCGGCCGCGGCTTCGTCCGGCTCCTCGGTCCCGTCGGACTCGTCGGCCTGGGATTCTTCGGTCTCGGACTCCTCGGCCTCTGCGGCGGCTTCCCGAGACTCCTCGGGCTGCTCGGCCTCCTGCTCCTCCGAGGTTTCGGCGGCGGCCTCCAGCGGAGCCTCGACGGCGGGCTCGTCCGCCTCCGCGACCGGCTCCGGCTCCGCGGCCGCCGCCGGCTCAGGCTCCGCGGCTGCGGTCTGCTCGGTGTCCGTGGTCTCGTCGTCCGGCAGGGACAGGACAGTCTCCGGGCCGGCGCCGGCCTCGACGGCGAGCGCGGCGGCCACACGGTCGAGGAGGCGGCGGCCCGCGGTCCGCAGGACGTCGTCCGGGAACTCGGCGAGGCGCCCCTCGGCGCTCAGGTCGCCGGCGAAGCGCAGCACGCTGCCGTCCGCGTGCTCGTGCACGCTGACCCGCACGGTCGCGGTGACCTCGGCGGAGCCCCGTACCTCCTCGCCCTCGGCGAGTGCGGTGAGCACTCCCGCGCGGCCGGGGATCAGTGAGAGCGAGCCCCGGTAGGTGATGGTGGAGCCCCCGACGCGCAGCTTCAGCCGGCCGTCGACCTGCCCGTCCGGGGTGCGGGCTGTCCCGGCATCGGTGCTCAGACCGGGGACGCAGCGGGCCAGCAGCTCGCTGTCCTGCAGGACCTGCCGGACGGCGTTGGCCGGCAGCGGGACGACAACCTCATGCTCCATACCGGCGAGCCTACCTACCCCGGTGCCCGGTGCGGGGGGTTGGCGTCGGGTCGGTCGGCGGACGTTCCCCAGCTGTACACGGACGGCCCCGGAACCCCGGCCCGGTGGCTCCGCCGCGGGGCGGCCCGGGCCGACCCCCGCCGTGGGGGTCAGCCGAGCAGCCGGTACGGCGCCGGCAGCCGGGCGGGCCGCCGGGCCGCGAGGCGGGCGGCGGACTCGCGGAGCCCGTCGGTGGTGAGGGCCCGGGGCGGCGGGGCATCGCGGCCGAGGGAGAGCACGGGCTGGCTGCGGGCGGCCAGCAGGAAGGCCGGGCCGGGCTGCGCCGCGGCGTGCGGGCAGGACGGCGGCGCTCCGGGCGGTGCCTGGTAGGCGACGGTGCGCAGGCCGTCGGCGCGCAGCCCCGCCTCGGCGGTCCACAGCCCCAGGGCGACCGGACCGCCGCGGACCGCGAGGCGGCCGCCCGGGGCCAGCCGGCCGGCCGCCAGTCCGAAGAACTCCTGGCTGTGCGCCCTCCGGCCGTCGTCCCCGTGCGGCACCGGCAGGTCGGAGACGATCACGTCGAAGGCCGCGCCGCGCGACCCTCCGGCGCGGCGCAGCCAGGCCATCGGCTCGGCGTGCACGAGCCGAACCCGGGGATCGTCGTAGGCGTGCCCGGTGAGGGCGGCGAGGGCCGGGTCGCGGCGGACGAGCGAGGTGAGCGCCGCGTCCGGCTCGACCACGACGACCTCGCGGACGGCCGAGTGCCGGAGCACCTCGCGCACCGCGGGCCCGCCGCCGCCGAGCACCAGGACCCGGCCGTTGGGGGCGCCGGCCAGCGCCGGGTGGACCAGGGCCTCGCTCTCCCGGTACTCGTCAGGGCCGCAGACGGCCAGTCGCCCGCCGACGAAGAGCTCCAGCGGGCCGGCCGCGCCGGGGCCGCCGGCCAGCACGATCTCCTGGTCGCGTCCCGGTACGGCGAGGCGGATCTGCGCCCCGTACAGGGCCTGCCGGGCCGCCCGCTCGATGGCGCCGGTGAAGGCTGCCGCGCAGGCCAGGACGGCGAGCACCAGACCGCAGCCCGCCCAGAGCAGCAGCCGGGCCCGCGGCGGGGGCTCCTCGCGGAACAGCCACAGCACCACGGCCGCGCCGGCCACCGCGTTGACGGCGCCGGTGGCGAGCGCGCCGGCGGCCGGGCCGAGGGTGGGCAGCAGCAGGAACGGGAAGGCCAGGCCGCCGATCAGCGCACCCACGTAGTCGGCGGCGAACAGGTCGGCGACCGCCCGTCCGGCGTGCTCCCGGCGGATGCGCTGGACGAGCGTCATCAGCAGCGGGATCTCGGCGCCGATCAGCATCCCGATCAGGAAGGTGGTGGCGGTCAGTCCGGCGGCGGCGGTCCGGTGACCGTCCAGCCAGGCCCAGCAGGAGTACAGCGCGAGGACGGACAGCCCGCCGGTGAGCGCCAGTGCGCACTCCACCACGGCGAAGGAGGTGGCGGGGCGGCCGGCCAGCCGTTTGGCGAGCAGCGAGCCGACGCCCATCGCGAAGACCATCACGGACAGCACCAGCGAGGTCTGGGTGACCGAGTCGCCGAGCAGGGTCTGTCCGACCGCGACGAGTTCCAGCTCGTAGACGAGCCCGCAGGCGGCGCAGACGAAGGCGGCCAGCAGGACCAGGGGCCTGGCCAGCCGGTGGCGCAGGCCGGGCGGCGCGGCGCCGCCGGTCCACGGCCGGGTGAGGGCCCGGACGCGGGGTGCTTCGGCGCCGTCGTCGAGGCCCGGCCGAGCGGGTGGATCCGCCGAACGGTTGATCATGCACAAACGCTAGCGACATCGACCGCCCGCGGCGGCACCCCTTCGAAGGACACCGCACCAGACGGAGTTGACGGTTCGTCGGCGATTCCGGGCGGTGGTGCTCCGTTCGCGTGAACCGGCGGGTTCGGCGCGAACCGTCCGGCGCCCGGGCGCGTCACCCGGCGCCGCCCTGCAGCACCAGCGAGGAGCGGGTGCACACCAGCCGGCCCTCCTGCGGGTAGGCGTGCCAGGTGCGCCAGAGCACCCGCCGCTCCTCGCACTGGGCGACCAGGGCGGTGAAGGCGCACGGGTCGCCGGGGAAGATGCCCGCCAGGCCGTGCGGGTGCTCGGCCACCAGTGCCAGCAGCTCCTGGGCGCGCGCGGCGAAGGTGTGCGCCGGCAGCTCCTCGATCCGGGCCGCGAACTCGTACTCCCAGCCGGCCACCCGTTCCGCCACCCGGGCGGGCAGCGGGGTGCGCCGGCCGGGCAGGCAGGCCACCGTCTCCAGGCAGTCCCCGGGGCCGGCGGCCACCACGACCTGGTGCGAGGCGCCGAGCAGGCGCAGCTGCAGGGTGGCCGCGCCGCGTCCGGCCCCGCCGCCGGCCGGAGGGTCGAAGCTCAGCTCCCGCACGGCCAGCGCGGGCAGCGGCTCACCGCCCAACTGCCAGGCGAGGTCGCCGGCGCGGGTGTCCGTGTACGAGGTCTGCAGTGTGGTGAGCATGCTCGGCTCCGCGTTTCAAACTCCGTAACGCGCCCGCCGTCAGCGTCCGACACCACCGAAGGGCCGGCGTTCGAGGCTGTGCGGTCCAGGACGCGGCCGACCGTGGAAGGAAGGATTCCGGCTGGAGACTCAGCAGCAGAGAAGCACGAATTCTGCGGGTCCGTCGGGGATTTACCCATCCTGGACCAGCATTCACCGTTCCGGGTGGAGTCGCGGTTGCACCCCGCTCATTCGGGGTGTCGACTCTGCAAACCGTGTTCCCATGCACCCGCGCACGCGCCGTCCGCGCCGGGGGTGCGCCCGCGTACCCGATCGCCCGGAACCGTACGGGGAGCCGAGTCGTCTACCGGGGCGGCACCAGGCACATGTCCGTTCGGAGTCGGGGGGTTGGGCGTTGTCGATCGAGTTGCCGTCCGAGCTTGTGCGGATCACGGATCGCCTCGGTGGAATGCGGTGAACTCTGATGGGATGGACGGCTTGGGAGATTCCCGGCTGGCATGAGGACGAGCGGCTCCGGGAGTTCTACAGGAACGCTTTCCATCCGGAGCTGATCGACGACATCGCGGTGTATCGCGATTCTGCGCGGAACGGCGGCCCGTACGCGGACCGGCTGCGCGCGAGCCTGGAATACCTGCTGGACGAGCGGCCCGCGTCGACCAAGGAGTGGTGGAGCCTCACCCGGTACTCGTTCCAGTCGGAGGACGAACTCTACGGATTCCTCGCGGATGTCCACGCCTGTTTCTACGGCGATCGCGCCGAGCCGCCGATCGCTCCTGCGCCCTGACGAGTGCCGGGCGTGGACCGGCGCTTCGTGCTTCTGCGCGGGCATCCTCGGGGTCGAGGCGGTCGATGACCTCGGCGAGTTGCGCGACACGTTCGACGCCGCCCGGCCCGACTACCGCGACGTCATCAGGGCGGGCCTGCTGTACGTGGTGAAGAACCGTCCGCTGTCGGTGGACCAGTGGTACCGGCAGACCCATGTGCGCTTTCCCGACCGGCAGCAGCCGACCGCTTACCCGGCTCAGGTCCGTGCCTGCCTCTTCGACAACTTCGATGCCGTGCCGCCGGCCCCCCAGTAGCGCGGGCGCGCTCAGAGCCGCCGCAGCCGCTCGACGGCATCCTGGAGGACCTCGTCGCGCTTGCAGAAGGTGAAGCGGACGAGGGAGCGGCCCTCGTCGGTGTTGTCGTAGAAGACGGCGTTCGGGATGGCGACCACGCCACAGCGCTCGGGGAGGGAGCGGCAGAACTCCACGCCGTCCTTCTCGCCGAGCGGGGTGATGTCGGTGGTGATGAAGTACGTGCCCTCGGGGACGAAGACCCGGAAGCCGGCCTCGGCCAGGCCGTCGGCCAGCAGGTCGCGCTTGCGGAGCAGGTCGGCGCGGAAGCCCGCGAAGTACTCGTCGGGCAGCCGCAGCGCCTCGGCGACGGCGTACTGGAACGGGCCGGCGCTCACATAGGTGAGGTACTGCTTCGCGGTGCGGACGGCCGCCACCAGCTCCGGGGCGGCGGTGACCCAGCCGACCTTCCAGCCGGTGAAGGAGAAGGTCTTGCCAGCCGAGGAGATCGAGACGGTGCGCTCGCGCATCCCCGGCAGGGCCGCGATCGGATGGTGGCCGCCGCTGAACACCAGGTGCTCGTAGACCTCGTCCGCGACCACCAACAGGTCGTGCTCGACCGCGAGTTCGGCGATGGCGCGGAGCTCGTCAGGGCTCAGCACCAGACCGGTCGGGTTGTGCGGGGTGTTGATCAGCAGCAGTCGGGTGCGCGGAGTGATCAGCGCGCGCAGCTCGTCCAGGTCGGGACGGAAGGCCGGCGGGCGCAGGGTGAGCGGCACCCGGGTGGCCCCGGCCATCGCGATGCAGGCCGCGTAGGAGTCGTAGAAGGGTTCGAAGGCGATGACCTCGTCGCCCGGCTCCAGCAGGGCGAGCAGGGCCGCCGCGATGGCCTCCGTGGCGCCGGCGGTGACCAGCACTTCGGTGTCCGGGTCCCAGGAGAGGCCGTGGAAGCGCCGCTGGTGCTCGGCGACCGCTGCCCGCAGCTCCGGGATGCCGGGACCGGGCGGGTACTGGTTGCCGCGGCCCTCCCGCAGTGCCCGCACCGCCGCCTCGCGGACCTCCTCCGGACCGTCGGTGTCCGGGAAGCCCTGTCCGAGGTTGATCGACCCGGTCGCCGTGGCCAGCGCGGACATCTCCGCGAAGATCGTCGTGCCCAGGCCGGACAGGCGGCGGTTGAGCAGGGGCCGGGCTTCCATGGCGTCTCCAGCGGTGTCGTCGGCGGCTGGGCCCACCGTAGTGCCCGGGCCGGGCCGTTCCCAGTGGCCCGCGCGGCGGCCGGGAACAGGTCGGGCCCGCACCCCGGCGAACCGGTGGTGCGGGCCCGACCGCGGACCTGGCGGGATCAGGCGTCCTCGCCGCCGTCCTCGGGCTTGTCGCCCTCCTCGATGTCGTCCTGCAGGCCGAGGCGCTCGATCATCCACTGCTCGAAGCCGACCGAGGCCTGCGTCCAGTTCGCGGTGGTGGTCACGAAGTACTCCAGGCTCACACCGGTGCCGACGATCATCTGCGACTCGCCGATCAGGCGGACGACGCCGTCCTCGTGGGTGTGGGTGTAGACCTTCGGCCAGAGGGTCTCGCGGTTCCACTCGTCGACGAGGTCGAGGATCTCGCCCTTGCGCTCCAGCGGGTACGCGCGGTCGTAGAAGGCGCGGACCGCGAAGAGCTCCTTCTGGTCGCCGCGGAACATGTAGTAGACGCGGAAGCCGTCCCAGGGAGCGGTGAGGTCGCCCTCCTCGTCGATCACGTGCTTCAGCTGCATCTGGTCCAGCAGCTGCGCCACCAGGTTCTGGTCCGGCACGATCACCGGCGGCGGGCCTGCGGGGGCGCCGCCGGGCTGGCCGCCCTGCGGCGGCTGGGCGCCGAACGACGGGATGGACGACGGGTCGATGCTCATGGGGTCCTCAATCTCACAGCACGGGGGGTGGTCGGCGATGAGAGACCGCCTCCATGTCCCATCCTGCCTCATCGGGCGCCCCGGGCACAGGGCCTCCCGGCGGCGGCCGGGCGTGCCGCCGCCGTCGGGAGGTCGCCCTGGTCAGAAGATCTGAAGCCAGCGGACGGTGCCCTCGGCCCCGTTGTCGTAGTAGTGGTCGTCCTCCCAGGTCCACGGGTCGAGGTGCCGGGTGACCCCGCCGTTGACGCTGGTGTAGTAGTACAGCAGGTTGTTGCCGGAGTAAATGTTGTCGACGTTGTAGATGGTCACGTCGGCGTAGCCCGCGTTGGCGAAGCACAGGTGGCCGGACCACCCGTAGTTGTAGATGTTGACGAAATCCGACCGTCCGGCGCAGTTGACCCGGTTGATCGCCGAGGCTCCGGTGGCGGGCAGGGCGAGGACGAGGGCTGCTGCGGCTGCCGCGGTGAGGGCGGCCTGCTTCCAGCGGAGTCTCATGCGGTCACCGTTCTGTGCGGGGCCGGCGGGCCGGCCGGGGTCGGTCGTGGCCGACCGGATACTCGCAACCGGGCCGCCCGGTCGCCCAGGTGGTTGACCGGACGTTGGCGGGCAGAACGCCCGGTGGCCGCCGACAAACCAGACGCTTGAGTGATTCATGTCACGCCGTAGACGATCCGAACGCGTTGCCGCCCGCCACGACGGCGGTTAGTTTGCGGTGCAACCCTCCCGGCGGCGCCAAGTTGCGCCGCCGGACGTCCGGTTGGGTGCATCGACTGACGAGGGAGTCGTACGGTGGGGGATTTCGGGACGGGGGCGTCGCAGGACCGGCTGGGGATGCTGCTGCGCAGCCACCGGCTGGACCGGGGGATGACCCAGGAGGAGCTGGGGGCGGCGTCCGGCATGAGCGTGCGGTCGATCCGGGACCTGGAACGCGGGGTCTCCTGCCCGCGGATCTCGACGCTCCGGCTGCTCGCGCACACCTGGCAGCTGACCGAGGCGCAGCGTGCCGAACTGCACCGGTTGGCGCGCGCCAAGCGGGACGGCGCCGTCGCGCTCCGGGACGGCGCCGCGCACCGCGACAGCGGGGTGCGGCCGTGAGGACGGGCCCCGGCCGGAGGCCCGCGGGCGTACCGATGCGGGCCGCGGCGACCGGTGCGGCGCTGCTCGCTCTGGCCGGGTGCGGCGGGGGAGCGGGCGGCACGGCCGCCCCGGCGCTCACCCCGCCCCCGCTCGGAACGCCCACCGCCCCGCCCTCGGGGCGCGAGGGGATGCTGGCCCTCCCGCTGTCCGCCTACGGGACGGACCGCGAGCAGGACGCCCGCCGGCAGCAGGCGGTCCGCGCGCTGACCGCCGACTGCATGCACACGGCTGGCTGGGCGGACTTCACCCGGGACGACGCGCTGGACAGCGGGGGCGCGGTCCCGGACGCGGCGGCGCTGCCGGCCGGCGCCTTCGGCTACCTGCGGGCCGAGGTCGCCGCCGTCCAGGGCTTCCACGGGCCGACGGCGGCGGCCCCGGCGCGCACGCCGAGACCGCCGGCCTCCGAGGCGGAGGGCACGGCGGCCCAGGAGTGCGTGAAGAAGGCGCTGACCGCCGTCCGGCCGGCCGACACCTCCGGGTCGGAGCTGGTGAACACGCTGTTCGGGCAGTCGCTGGACGCCACCGGCCGGGACGCCCGGGTGGTCGGGGCCACCCGGGCCTGGTCGGCCTGCATGAAGGACGCGGGGTTCGCCGAGGCGAGCCCGGACGGCCTGGTGGCCCGCTACCACGGCCCCGGCCGGCCGACCGCCGAGGAGCTGGCCGCCGCCACCGCGGACGAGCGCTGCACCGCGGCCGGCAACCTGGCCGGGGTCTGGTTCGCGGTGCTGGCCGGCTACCAGCGGCAGCTGATCGACGCCAACCAGGAGCGGCTGGCGGCCTACCGGAAGTCGCTCGCCGAGCAGACGGCGGAGCTCACCCGGCTCGCCGGGTCCTGACCAGGACCGGCCGGGGCGGGCCCGGCCGGCGGCGGGTCACTTCACCAGCGAGGGCTTCGGCCCGACCGACAGCCGGTCGTGCTCCTCGTCCCGGTCGACCAGCACCGTGTCGCCGTCGTGCACCCGGCCGGAGAGGATCTCCTTCGCCAGCTGGTCGCCGATCGCGGACTGGACCAGGCGCCGCAGCGGCCGGGCGCCGTAGGCCGGGTCGTAGCCGGTGATCGCCAGCCAGTCCCGGGCGGCCGGGGTGACCTCCAGGGCGAGCCGGCGGTCGCGCAGCCGCTCGGAGAGCCGCGACACCTGCAGGTCGACGATCCGGCTGAGCTCGCCGGTGCCCAGCGGGTCGAAGACCACGATGTCGTCGAGCCGGTTGAGGAACTCCGGCTTGAAGGCGGTGCGGACCGTCTCCAGGACGAGTTCCTTCTTCCGCTCGTCCGGCGTGGCCGGGTCGACCAGGAACTGGCTGCCCAGGTTCGAGGTCAGGATGAGGATCGCGTTGCGGAAGTCCACGGTGCGGCCCTGGCCGTCGGTGAGCCGGCCGTCGTCCAGCACCTGGAGCAGCACGTCGAAGACCTCCGGGTGGGCCTTCTCCACCTCGTCCAGCAGCACCACGCTGTACGGGCGGCGCCGGACGGCCTCGGTGAGCTGGCCGCCCTCCTCGTAGCCGACGTACCCGGGCGGGGCGCCGACCAGGCGGGAGACCGAGTGCTTCTCGCCGTACTCGCTCATGTCGATGCGGACCATCGCCCGCTCGTCGTCGAAGAGGAAGTCGGCCAGCGCCTTGGCGAGTTCGGTCTTTCCGACGCCGGTCGGGCCGAGGAACAGGAAGGAGCCGGTCGGCCGGTCCGGGTCGGCGATGCCGGAGCGGGTGCGGCGCACCGCGTCCGAGACGGCCTCGACGGCCTCGGCCTGGCCGATCAGGCGGCGGCCGATCTCCTCCTCCATCCGCAGCAGCTTGGCGCTCTCGCCCTCCATCAGCCGGCCGGCCGGGATGCCCGTCCAGGACGCGACCACGTCGGCCACGTCGTCCGGGCCGACCTGCTCCTTGACCATGGAGGCGGTCGGCTCGTCCGCCGCGCGGTCCTGCGCCTCGGCGAGTTCGCGCTCGGCGGCCGGGATCTCGGCGTACATCAGCTTCGAGGCGCGCTCGAAGTCGCCGTCGCGCTGGGCCCGTTCGAGGCCACCGCGGAGGTCGTCCAGGCGCTCCTTGAGCTCGCCGACCCGGTTGAGGGACTTCTTCTCCTGCTCCCACCGGGCGGTGAGGACGCTCAAGTGCTCCTGCTTGTCGGCGAGATCGCGGCGCAGCCGGGCGAGCCGGTCGACCGAGGCCGGGTCGGACTCCTTCTCCAGCGCGAGCTCCTCCATCCGCAACCGGTCGACGGCGCGCTGGAGTTCGTCGATCTCGACGGGTGACGAGTCGATCTCCATGCGCAGCCGGGAGGCGGCCTCGTCGACCAGGTCGATGGCCTTGTCCGGCAGGAAGCGGGCGGTGATGTAGCGGTTGGACAGGGTGGCCGCGGCGACCAGCGCCGCGTCCGAGATCTCCACCTTGTGGTGCGCCTCGTAGCGGCCCTTGAGGCCGCGCAGGATGGCGATGGTGTCCTCGACCGAGGGCTCGCCGACCATGACCTGCTGGAAGCGGCGCTCCAGGGCTGGGTCCTTCTCGATCCGCTCGCGGTACTCGTCGAGGGTGGTCGCACCGACCATCCGCAGCTCGCCGCGGGCGAGCATCGGCTTGAGCATGTTGCCGGCGTCCATCGCGGAGTCGCCGCCGGCGCCCGCGCCGACCATGGTGTGCAGCTCGTCGATGAAGGTGATGACCTGGCCGTCGCTGTCCTTGATGTCGCTCAGGACGGCCTTCAGGCGCTCCTCGAACTCGCCGCGGAACTTCGCGCCGGCCACCATCGCGGAGAGGTCCAGCGCGACCAGGCGCTTGCCGCGCAGCGACTCGGGCACGTCCCCGGCGACGATCCGCTGGGCGAGGCCCTCGACGACGGCCGTCTTGCCGACGCCGGGCTCGCCGATCAGCACCGGGTTGTTCTTGGTGCGGCGGGACAGCACCTGGACGACCCGGCGGATCTCGGTGTCCCGGCCGATCACCGGGTCGAGCTTGCCGTCGCGGGCGGCCTGGGTGAGGTCGGTGCCGTACTTCTGCAGCGCCTTGTAGGTGCCCTCCGGGTCCTGCGAGGTGACCCGGGCGCTGCCGCGGACGTCCTTGAACGCCGCCAGCAGGGCCTTGGCGGTGGCGCCCTGCTGCTTGAGCAGCTCGGCGACCGCGCCGCCCTCGGCGGCGAGGCCCACCATCAGGTGCTCGGTGGAGAGGTACTGGTCGTCCAGGTCCGCGGCGCGCTTGCCGGCCTCCTGCAGCACGGCCAGGGTGTCGCGGGCCAGCTGCGGGGCGGCCACGGTCGAACCCTGAGCGGTGGGCAGGGCGGCGAACTGCTGGCGGGCGGCGGCGGTGGTCCGGGCGGGATCCGCGCCGACGGCCTCCAGCAGCGGGCGGGCGATGCCCTCGGGCTGCTCCAGCAGCGCCAGCAGGACGTGCACCGGCTTGACGTCCGGGTGTCCTGCGGCGCTGGCCTGCCGGATCGCGGCGGACAGGGCGTCCTGCGTCTTGCTGGTGAACTTGCCGGCATCCACTGGTGGCGTGCTCCTTCCGAGCGGGTCGAGATCTGCCTTGTACAGCATCCAGTAAGTTGAGTCTATTCCGCTCAACTTTCGGAGTCCAGTGGGTACCGGACCCGTCACCGGCTGTTCATCCCCGCCGGGTCGGCTCCCGGGTCAGCCCGAGCAGCAACCGGGCCGGTCCGGTCGGTCGGCGGCCGACCGGCCACACCGCCCGCAGCGGCCGGTGCAGGTCCAGCCCCTCCACCGGCACGGCTACCAGGCGCCGGGTGGCCAGCTCCTCCATCACGGCCAGCTCGGAGAGGCAGACCGGCCCGGCGCCGGTCATCGCCGCCGCCTTCAGCGCCGTGGAGGAGGCCAGCTCCAGCCGGGGCGGCGCCGTCCCGCCGTGCGGTGCGAGCGCCAGGTCCAGCACCTCGCGGGTGCCCGAGCCGGGCTCCCGCAGTACCAGCGGGGTGGCCGCCAGCTCGTCCGCGGTGAGCGGTCTGCGGCGGCGGGCCCAGGGGTGCTCCGGCGCCACCACCACGACGAGCCGGTCGGCGGCCACCACCGCGCCGGAGAGCCCCGGCGGGGTGCCCGTCCCCTCCACGAAGCCGAGGTCGGCGTCGCCGGCCAGGACGTGCGCCGCGACGTCCGCCGAGTTCGCCGTCCGCAGCGTCACCGCGGTGTCCGGACTCGCCTTGTTCAGCGCCAGCAGCCACCCCGGCATGAGGTACTCGGCGACCGTCAGGCTCGCCACCACCACCAGCCGGGCGTCCCGGCGGCCGCGCAGGGCGTCGATCCCGGCGTCCAGCGCCTGCGCCGCCTCCACCACGCTGCGCGCCCACTCGACCACCAGCAGCCCGGCCTCGGTGGGCCGCGAGCCGCGCGGCGAGCGCTCCAGCAGGGCGACCCCGATCTGCCGTTCCATGCCGCGGATCCGGGCGCTCGCGGCGGGCTGGCTCACCCCGAGCTCCGCGGCGGCCCGGCCCACGCTGCCCAGCCGGGCCACCGCCAGCAGGAGCTCCAGCGCGCCGATGTCGGGGACCCGCGAGGAGAGAGGCATACAGCCAGGTTATGTCCTCATAGATCGCGGGCGGCTACCGGCCGCGCGGCCCCGGACGGAGGCTGCTGCCATGGCCACCCTCACCGCTCCCGCCGCCGGCAGTGCCGCCGTGCCGCTCCCCGTCCCCGTGCCGCCCCCGGAGCCGCCCCCGGCCCGGCCGGGCCTCGGCCGGCTCGGTCCGAACTGGTACGCCGCGGTCATGGGCACCGCGATCGTCGCCACCGGCGCGGCCGCCCTGCCGGTGGGCCTGCCGGGGCGGACGGGCTTCGCGGCGGCCGTCTGGCTGGCCGCGGCGGCGGCGCTGGCGGCGGTCGCGGCGGCCCGGGTGGTCCAGCTCGTGCGGCACCCCGGCACCTTCCGCGCCCAGCTGCTGGACCAGCCCGCCACCGCGGTCTTCCAGGGCTGTCCGCCGATGGCGCTGCTCGCGGTCGGGCACGCCACCCTGGTGGCGGGCGCCCCGGTCGTCGGCGGCCGCGCCGCCGTCGCCGCCGACCTCGCGCTCTGGTGCGCCGGGGCGCTGTACGCGGTCGCCGTCGCCGCCGGCATCCCGTATCTGATGATCACCCGGCACCGGCTCCCGGTGCGCGCGGCCGACCCGACCTGGTTGCTGCCCGCGGTCGCGCCGCTGGTCGCCGCCTCGGCCGGCTCGGCGCTGGTCCCGCACCTGGCGCGGCCCTGGCGGCCGGTGCTGCTGTACACGGGCTGCGGGCTGCTCGGGGCCGGGCTGCTCGGGGTGGGGCTCCTGCTGCCGGTGGTCTTCGCCGGCCTGCTGCAGGGACGGCTCCCGGTGGTGCTGACCCCGTCGCTCTTCCTCGTCCTCGGTCCGCTGGGGCAGTCCGCCACCGCGGCCGGCGGGCTTGCCGATGCCGCCGGCGCGGCGGCCCCCGCGCTCGCCGGCCCGGGCCGGGCGCTCTCGGTGCTGTACGGCGTCGCGGTGCTCGGCTTCGCCCTGCTCTGGCTCTGCCCGGCTGCCGCCGCGAACCTGCGCGCCTTGCGTGCCGGGATGCCGTTCGCGATGACCTGGTGGGCCTTCACCTTCCCGGTGGGCACCCTGGTGACCGGCTTCGCCGCACTGGCCCGGCACACCGGCTTCGGTGGCTTCGGCGGTCTCTCCGCGGGCCTGTACGCCCTGCTGCTCGGCGCCTGGGCGGTGGCCGCGACGCGCACCGTGGCCGGGCTCCCGGTGATGTGGCGGGCGGCGGCGGCCCGGGCGGCGGCGGCCCGGAATCCCTGATCCGCCGGCCGTCCCGCCCGTCCGATGCCTTCCGCGTCGTGGCGGGGAACACATCGCGCGGCGATTTGCGATTTCTCCGCGCGGGCCTTCCGGCGGGGCCGGTGCGGACGGTCGGAATCCGGTCCCGGATGCTCGGTGCACGAATCCCTCGGCGGCCATTCCCGGATTTTCGGACAGGCGTCCGGAGGGTGGTGGCACGCGGTGCCACCCACGGGCCGCCGCCCAGGTCGGAGCCGCTGCGGCAGGCGCGGCCGAACCGGACAGGTGTACGATCCCGCACCCCGGGGGAGGTGGCCGGGCGAATTCCCCCGCAGGGGGGGATCGGCCGTGTGGAGGGCTCACGGACACCGAATGAACGTTTGGTGGGCACCGCACCCCGCTCGGACACCCCGGATGTCCTGCGGACCGGAGATTTCCGTTCCGTCGCGCGGGTCGGAGACTGCAAGTTCCTGCACTTGCGGAAACCTGCAGGCGGTGGCCACTTGTGACTCGGCCGTCACGCTGTGAGGGTGGAACCACGCCAGCCGTCCGGGCAACCGCAGCCCGAGGACGGCGACTTGCTCTTCAGTGTGGGTGGTGGTGCATCCGCGCCGCCACCACGGGGGGAAGAGCGCCGGCCGGGACGCCATGTGTGGTGATGGCCCCCGAAACCGGACCCGGCGAGGCGTTGCTGCTCCGCCTCGCAGGAAGCGCCATCGGCAACGGCGTGACATGACGGGTCCCCCGGCTCGGCGCGCTCCTGCGCGCCGAGCCGGGGGACACGTCGAACCGGGGTACCGAATCCCTCCCGATCCGAACTTGTTGAGATCATGATCCGACATCGAGGGGAAAGTTCGGCAGGGAGAGTTTCTTAGGTGGCTGCGGAACCGATGGACCGGGGCGCCGGACTGCCCGACGAGGCGGGCCGTGGGCTCTACCTCGCCGTCCTCTCACAGGGCGGCCGGATTCCGCTGTCCACCGTCCCCGAACAGGACCGGGCCGCGGTCGACCAGCTCGTCGCGGTCGGCCTGCTCGTGCCCAACCCGATCGACGGCGCCTATGTGGCGGTAAGCCCGCGCGCGGTCGGCGAGCGGATCGGCTCGGAGATGCGCTCCGCCGCCGCGGACCTGCTCTGGCGGGCCGAACGGCTCGGCGCCGATCTCGACCCCCTCACCCGCGCCTACGACTCGCTGCCCCGGCAGAGCGACGACCCGCAGCGCGCCACCTACGTCGACGGCCGCGAACGCATCCGCCACCGGATCGCCGAACTCGTCTCCGACTGCAAACAGGAGATGCTCACCACCCAGCCCGGCCCCCGGCAGCCGGCCACCATCACCCTCGCCCGCGCGCAGGACCTCGCCCTGGTGCAGCGCGGCGCCCGGATGCGCACCCTCTACCAGCCGCAGGTCCTCGCCGAGCCCTGGACGCTCGGCTACGCCGCCGAACTCACCGAGCAGGGCGCCGGACTGCGCGTCCTGGACGAGCCCTTCGAGCGGATGCTGATCATCGACCGGTCGGTCGCGGTGGTGCCCGCCGCCGACGACTACAGCCGCGCCGCCTTCATCTCCGACCCGGCGGCCGTCGCCTTCCTGGTCAAGAGCTTCGAACGCGACTGGTCCCGCTCCGACGTCGTCCAGTGGGCCGAGGTCGACGCCCCCGCCGTCGCCGCCTCCGCCGCCAATCGGGTCGGCCGGCTGCTCGCCCAGGGCCTCACCCAGCGCGCCGTCGCCACCCGGCTGGGGCTCAGCGAGCGCACCGTCGCCGGGCACATCTCCCGGCTGCGCGAGAAGTACGGCGCCCAGACGCTCTTCCAGCTCGGCTGGCTGATGCGGGGGAGCCGCCGTGACTGACCGTCCCCGTCCGGCGGAACCGCGCCTGACATGTCCTGTGACGTTTTCCGCTCGCAGACGCTCTTTCACCATGGGACGGTCACAGCGGGGAGAGCGGCATGGCTGACAACGGCGCGGGAGCGCTCCCGAACGAGCGGGAACGGGCCCTCTACCGGGCCGTCCTGGGCCAGGGCGGCCGGGTGATGTTCCGCGACGCCCTCGCGGAGGACCCGGAGGCGGTGCTCCGGCTGGTCGAACTGGGCTTCCTGGTGCACCACGCCGAGGACGCCTCGCTCACCGCGGTCAATCCGCGGACCGTCAGCGACCGGCTCAGCGCCGAACTGCGCTCGGCCGGCACCCGGATGCTGCTGCGCGCCGAGGAGATGCCCGGCGCGGTGGAGGACCTCGCCCAGGCCTACGACTCCACCCCGCCGAGGGTCGACCGCACCGGCGAGGTCCAGCACGTGCACGGCTTCGGGCAGATCCGGCACCGCATCCTGCAGCTGGAGGCGGACGCCCGCGAGGAGGGGCTGGCACTCCAGCCCGGCGGCGCCCGCCCGGCCGGACACCTGACGGCCGGACTGGACCGCGCCCGGGCCTTCCTGGCCCGCGGGGCCTCGCTGCGCACGGTCTACCACCCCGGCGCGCGGCTGGACGAGGCGACCGCCGGCTACGCCGCCGACCTCACCGAGCTCGGCGCCCGGTTCCGCATCCTCGCCGAACCCTTCACCCGGATGCTGGTCTTCGACCGCCGGATCGCGGTGATCCCCGCCGCGGCCGACAACAGCACCGCGGCCTTCGTCGAGGACCCGGCGGTGGTCGGGTACCTGGTGGGCGTCTTCGAGCGCGACTGGGAGCGCGCCGAGCGGGTGCAGTGGCGGACCGCCCCGCAGGACGGCGGCGGCCTCCCGGTGCACGAGCAGGTCGGCCGACTGCTGGCACAGGGGCTGACCCAGCGCACCGTCGCGAGCCGTCTCGGCCTCGGCGAGCGGACGGTGGCCGCCCACATCGCCCGGCTGCGCGAGCTCTACGGCGCGGAGACTCTCTTCCAGCTCGGCTGGCAGATGCGCGCCGACACGGCCGAGGAGCGCCCGAAGTGACGTCGCGTCAGCCGGTGGCGATCCCCGGGGACCAGTAGCCGAAGGAGTCGCCCTTCGACTGCCGCGGCACCGGGAACTGCT
The DNA here is from genome assembly GCF_040686255.1 of Kitasatospora sp. NPDC085879. Taxonomy (NCBI): domain Bacteria; kingdom Bacillati; phylum Actinomycetota; class Actinomycetes; order Kitasatosporales; family Streptomycetaceae; genus Kitasatospora; species Kitasatospora sp. NPDC085879. The sequence continues at coordinate 99,687 of NZ_JBFBJZ010000016.1, forward strand.
CGCCCGGGGCGGTCCAGAAGCCCTCGCGCAGCGACAGCGCCATGCCGGCCCAGTCCAGCGCCGTCTCCACGGTGTGCTGCAGGGCGTCCTGCGACCAGCTGTCGTCGAACACCAGCGGCAGCACCGGGGCGACCTGCTCGATGGTCGCGATCAGCGGGTTGTGCGTGATCGCCTCGTCCACCAGCAGCACGATCGGCTTGCGCAGCGCCGACGCCCAGCCCAGCTCCAGGCTGACACCGGCCGACAGCGGCGCGCCGACGTAGGCGAAGACCAGGTCCGCGGTCTGCAGGGCCCGGAAGTCGGAGGGCACCCGCGGCTCGGGGGCGCGGCCGGCCACCGTCCAGGCGTCGCTGTGGTGGGCGCTGTAGACCGCGGCGCCGCTGCGCAGCAGGGTGGTCCGCAGGGTGGTCAGCCGAGTGCGGCTGGCCAGCGTCACCACGCTGTCGGCCGGACCGGTGAGCCGCATGAGCGGCGCGGCCAGGAAGACCCGTGCGCGCCGGCCCTCGGAGCTCTGGGCGGTGCGATGGCGCAGGTAGGGCTCACTCATGTCGACTCCGGGGATTGGCCGCTGGCTGGTCTGACGTCCTGCGAGCGATGGTGTCCGGGCTCGCCCCGAGGCGAGTTCCGCTGTGGTGTGGTCGGGGGGAGCGGTGCCGTCGTGGCTGCTCGGGCGCCGCGGATGTGGTGTGACCGTGCCGATCGTCCAACGTTCGTGACCGACAAGTCCACCGGCACGTGGTGTCATATGGCTGCCTGGCATCGAGATGACGCACCCGCGGGAATGCGCCGATCGTGACACTGACCGTGCTCTTGCGGCATGATTTGGGTCAATGTTCGAGACTTCTCTATTCACTCGGTAGGCAATACCAGAGGAGGGATCGTCGCAATGTCTCGTATGCGCCGGTTTGTTCGGCTCGCCATCGTGCCAGTTGTCATGGGTGCGGCGATATTGACGGGTAGTAATCCAGCGGCTGCCGACAGCGCGTGGACGCTTCGTAGCGTGCACGCCGTCAAGGCGCCGGTGGCGGAGGACGCGCAGGCCGGATCGGTCACGCTGCTGCTGCTGGACGACTCCGCCTGGACCTGAGGCGGCGAGGGTACTGCTCCCGGGCGGGACGGGGCGCCCGGGCCCGACCGTCAGCCGAAGTCGGCCTGGTCGGCCGGTGAATCCTTGGCCGAGCGGGCGAGTACCCAGCCGAGCTGGAAGAGCGACTCCACCTGGTAGTCCTCGCGCATCTCCGCGATGTGGCGGGCGAGCGTGCGCTCGCTGATGCCCAGTCGGCGGGCGATGACGCGGTGATTGATTCCCTTGAGCATCAGATCGATGATCGTCTGCCGCAGCCGGGAAACCACCTGGGGCGGAACTGTCGGTGAGCCGTCAAAATCCAGGGCCCGACTCCAGTTCCGCTCGAAGACCTCCTCGATCAGGTAGCTGATGACGGCCTGATCGTGAATGAACGCGGCCAAGTTGAGATCCTCGGCCACCGGGATCACCGCGGTCCGCCGATCGATCACGATCAATCTGGTGTAGGGCTCGTCGAGCGTTCGGACCCGCCCGCCGGCCGCGGTTATCGAGGCGACATAGTCGCGGGTGGGCGCGTGATACCGGGTGCTCGGGTGGTAGATCGTCCGAATGGTCGCCCCGCGGCGCAGAGTTTCGAGATCGCGGGCGATGACTCCGGCCAGTGCCTCCGGGGGGCGGGGGCCGCCCGGTTGGGCCGCGAGCATCTCCTCCGAGCAGCCGCTGACGAGCTGGCCGAGCCGCTGGTTTATCAGCACTTTGCCGTGGACGTATTCGATGATGCCGCCCGCCTTGCGCGGGGTGCGGAAGTCCTCGGCGAGGTCCTGGAGGTCGGCCGGCAGGGCCACCGCCCGCTGCAGCAGGTCGAGCGCCTTCCGCTGCCAGAGGCTGGTCAGCCGGGCCGAGAGCTGCTCGGGGTCGACGGCCACCAGGACGGCCGGGTCGTCAGTGTCCGGGACGAGCAGCCCGATGTCGAGGAGTTCGTCCAGCGCCTTGCCGTCGCCGGGCGTGTGCTCGTCCGGTGATATGCGCCCGTGCGACGTCAGGACGGTGCGGTAGAGCTGGCGGGCCTCGCTCGACAGGACGCCCAGCCCGCGTGGGGTGAGGCCCGGTTCGTCGGTCTCACTCATCAGGCTCCTTGCCATCGGTCAAACCGGTGCGGCGCGGCCGGTACCGCTTCTCCGGGGATCATAGGCGCCGTGGAGCTGCGGGGAGCCCTCGCGCCGGACATTCCCGCCGCCCGCGGACACCGGTGGAGCGAACTGTCTCATTCGACACCCGGCCGCCGGCACCCCCCGGGAGGAGGGAACCGGCGGCCGGGGGCGGTGCCGAGTGTCGGTGCGGGGCCTGCTGGCCGGCGTCAGCGCTTGGGGCGCCACACCACCAGGGCGCTGGACTGCTGCACCTGCTGGTACGGCACCAGGTCGCGGCGGTAGGACGCGTGCACCGCCGCCTCGCGCTGCTGGATGGCGGTGGCGGCGCCGTCGAGGGCGTCCGCGAGCTCGGCCACCCGGGCCTGGAGGGCGGCGACCTGGTTCTCCAGCTCGATGATCCGCTTGATGCCGGCCAGGTTGATGCCCTCGTCCTGGGAGAGCCGCTGGACCTCGCGCAGCTGCTGGATGTCGCGGGCCGAGTAGCGGCGGCCGCGGCCGGCCGTGCGGTCGGGCGAGACGAGACCGAGCCGGTCGTACTGGCGCAGGGTCTGCGGGTGCAGGCCGGAGAGCTCCGCGGCGACCGAGATCACGTACACCGGGGTTTCCTCGGTCAGCACGTACTGCGGGGCCGGGTTGCCGCGAGGGCGGCGCGGCGCCGAGCCGGGCAGGCCCTCGCCGATGCCGGGGCCGATCGGGCCGTCGGGGGTCGTCATCTGGTCACGCTCCCTCCGCCGCCTTGAAGAGGGCGGCACGCGGGTCGTCCGAGGCGGTGGCCTCGCGGTACTGCTCCAGTGCGCTCAGCGCGTCTCCGGTGACGTGCTTGGGGACGACGACCTCGACGGTGACCAGCAGGTCGCCGCGGGTGCCGTCCTTGCGGGTGGCGCCCTTGCCGCGGGCCCGCAGGGTCAGGCCGTTGGCGCTGCCGGCCGGCAGCTTGAGCTTCACCGCGGGGCCGTTCAGGGTGGGCACCTCGATGGTCCCGCCGAGAGCGGCCTCGGGGAAGGTGACCGGCACGGTCACCGTGAGGTTGTCGGCCTTGCGGCCGAACACCGGGTGGGCGTCCACGTGCACCGTGACGTAGAGGTCGCCGGGCTGGCCGCCGCGCTCGCCCTGGGCGCCCTTGCCCTTGAGGCGGATCCGCTGGCCGTCCTGCACCCCGGCCGGGATGCGCACCTGCATCGTCCGCGCCGAGGAGGCGCGGCCGCTGCCGTGGCACACCGTGCAGGGGTCGTCGACGATCATGCCGCGGCCCTTGCAGTCGCGGCACGGGTCGGAGAGCGCGAAGGCGCCCTGGCCGCGGCTGACGGTGCCCGCGCCGACGCAGGTCGGGCAGACCCGCGGGGTGGTGCCGGACTTCGCGCCGGTGCCGGCACAGGCGCGGCACGGGGCCTGACTGGTCATCCGCAGCGGGACGGTCGCGCCGTCCACCGCCTCGACGAAGGAGAGCGTCACCTCGGTCTCGACGTCGGCTCCGCGCCGCGGCTGGGCCTGACGGCCGCCGCCGCCACGGTTGAACAGGCCGCCGAAGACGTCGCCGAGCCCGCCGCCGCCCCCGCCGGAGCCGGAGAACAGGTCGCCGAAGTCGAAGTTGTAGTTGCCGCCGGCGCCGCCGGGGCGGAAGCCGCCGTTGCCGAACAGGCTGCGGGCCTCGTCGTACTCCTTGCGGCGCTTCTCGTCCGAGAGGACGTCGTACGCCTCGGAGATGTCCTTGAACCGCTCCTCGGCCTTGGCGTCACCCTTGTTGGCGTCCGGGTGGAACTCGCGGGCCAGCTTGCGGTAGGTCTTCTTGATCTCGGCCGCGGTGGCGTCCTTGGGCACGCCGAGGACCTTGTAGTAGTCCTTCTCCACGTAGTCCTTGGTGCTCATGGCTGCCGCCACCTCCCGAAAAATGTCTGCACGGCGCTGCGGAGTCGCACCCCGACGAGGTCGGCGTACGACTCCGCAGAGCACAGATTGTCAGCTGTCCGCCGCACCGTCACCCTTGGCGGACTCCGGCTTGTCGGCGTCCGGGGCGGACGTGGTCTGGGTGCCCGGCTGGGGCTCCGCGACCGCGACCATCGCCGGGCGGATGATCCGCTCGCCGATCCGGTAGCCCGGCTGGAGGATCTGCACGCAGGTGTCCTCGGTGACGTCCGAGGAGTAACTGTGCATCAGCGCCTCGTGCAGCGTCGGGTCGAAGGGCTCGCCCTCCTTGCCGAACTGCTGCAGGCCCAGCTTCGCCACCACGGTCTCCAGCGACTCGGCGACCGACTTGAAGCCGCCCGTCACCTCGCCGTGCTCACGGGCGCGGCCGATGTCGTCCAGCACCGGGATCAGCGACTCCAGGATGTTGGAGACGGCGATCTCCCGGACCGTCAGACGGTCGCGCTCGACCCGCTTGCGGTAGTTCTGGTACTCGGCCTGAAGACGCTGCAGGTCGGCCGTCCGCTCGCCCGCCTCGCGCTTGGCGGCGGCGAGCTCGTCGGCGCCCGAGACAGCCTCCTCGGCCGCCTTCAGAACGGCCTCCTCCGCAGCGGAGTCGTCGCCGGGCTCGCCGCCCTGCGCCTTCTCCGTCATGCGGCACCGCCCTTGGGCTTCTCGTCGTCGATGATCTCGGCGTCGACCACGTCGTCGTCCTTGGCGCCGGCAGCCTCGCCGGCACCGGCCGCACCGGCGGCGTCGGCCTGCGCGTAGAGCGCGGCGCCGAGCTTCTGGGCGGTGGTGGAGACCTTCTCGGTGGCCTCGCGGATCGCCGCGATGTCCTCGCCCTTCAGCGCCTCCTTGAGCTCGCCGATGGCGGTCTCGACCTCGGTCTTGACGTCGGCGGGGAGCTTGTCGGCGTTGTCGGCGATGAACTTCTCGGTCGAGTAGACGAGCTGCTCGCCCTGGTTGCGGGTCTCCACGGCCTCGCGGCGCTTGTGGTCCTCGTCCGCGTACTGCTCGGCCTCGCGGCGCATGCGGTCGACCTCGTCCTTCGGCAGCGAGGAGCCGCCGGTGACGGTCATCTTCTGCTCCTTGCCGGTGCCGAGGTCCTTCGCGGCCACGTGCATGATGCCGTTGGCGTCGATGTCGAAGGTGACCTCGATCTGCGGCAGGCCGCGCGGCGCCGGCGGCAGGCCGGTCAGCTCGAACATGCCGAGCTTCTTGTTGTACGCCGCGATCTCGCGCTCGCCCTGGTAGACCTGGATCTGCACGGACGGCTGGTTGTCCTCGGCCGTGGTGAAGATCTCCGAGCGCTTGGTCGGGATCGTGGTGTTGCGCTCGATCAGCTTGGTCATGATGCCGCCCTTGGTCTCGATGCCGAGGGACAGCGGGGTGACGTCGAGCAGCAGGACGTCCTTGACCTCGCCCTTGAGGACACCGGCCTGGAGCGAGGCGCCGATGGCGACGACCTCGTCCGGGTTGACGCCCTTGTTGGCGTCCTTGCCGCCGGTCAGCTCGCGGACGAGCTCGGCGACGGCCGGCATACGGGTCGAGCCGCCGACCAGGACCACGTGGTCGATCTCGGACAGCTGGATGCCGGCGTCCTTGATGACGTTGTGGAACGGGTGCTTGCAGCGCTCCAGCAGGTCCGCGGTCAGCTGCTGGAACTGGGCCCGGGTGAGCTTCTCGTCCAGGTGCAGCGGGCCCTCGGCGGAGGCCGTGATGTAGGGCAGGTTGATCGAGGTCTCGGAGGAGGAGGACAGCTCGATCTTGGCCTTCTCGGCCGCCTCGCGCAGACGCTGGACGGCCATCTTGTCCTTGGACAGGTCGACACCGTGGCCGGCCTGGAAGGTCTTCACCAGGTGGTCGACGACGCGCTGGTCCCAGTCGTCACCACCGAGGTGGTTGTCACCGTTGGTGGCCTTCACCTCGACGACGCCGTCGCCGATCTCCAGCAGGGACACGTCGAAGGTGCCACCGCCGAGGTCGAAGACCAGGATGGTCTGGTCGTCCTTGTCCAGGCCGTACGCCAGGGCGGCGGCGGTCGGCTCGTTGACGATGCGCAGGACGTTCAGACCCGCGATCTCACCGGCCTCCTTGGTGGCCTGGCGCTCGGAGTCGTTGAAGTACGCCGGGACGGTGATGACGGCGTCGGTGACCGTCTCGCCCAGGTAGGACTCCGCGTCCCGCTTCAGCTTCTGCAGGATGAAGGCGGAGATCTGCTGGGGGTTGAAGTCCTTGCCGTCCAGGTTGATCTTCCAGTCGGTGCCCATGTGGCGCTTGACCGACCGGATGGTCCGGTCCACGTTGGTGACCGCCTGGCGCTTGGCGACCTCACCCACCAGGACCTCGCCGTTCTTGGCGAAGGCGACGACGGACGGCGTGGTCCGAGCGCCCTCGGCGTTGGTGATGACCGTGGGCTCACCGCCCTCAAGAACGCTGACGACAGAGTTCGTCGTACCGAGGTCGATGCCGACCGCGCGTGCCATCGTAAATACCTCCATGGGAGAGTTGAGCGTTACGCACTCAAGCATGCACGACCGATCGGACACCGTCAACAGCCATGAGTCGGCGTCGCTCAACTTTGCTGCGCCGCATCTGGAAGGAGCCTGGTCGGGCGTGGTCGGCGCTCCGGTGCGGCCGGATGGGTGAGTATGTCCTTAGTGACTGCCGCCATACCTTGAGCATCTTCTGGAGGGCTGCTACGGAGCGGTAAGGTCCGGGCGTTGGGTCGATAAGTTACCGACCAGTACACTGAGGCGACCCCTCTACACCCCCAGCCGCTGGAGACGGAGAGCCGATGCAGCTAGCAGCGATCGTCATCTCGCTGGTCACCACTGTGATCGGCACTGCGCTCGCCGCCCGGGCGGCCGCGTACATCTACAAGGTCGTACGGACCGGCCAGTCCGACGGTACCCGCTTCGGGCAGCCCGCCCAGCGGGTGAAGACCGTGGCCACCGAGTTCCTCGGCCACACCCGGATGAACCGCTGGGGGGTCGTCGGCGTCGCCCACTGGTTCGTCGCCGTCGGCTTCTTCTCGCTGGTGCTCACCCTGGTGAACGCCTTCGGCCAGCTCTTCGACGCCGAGTTCGTGCTGCCGGTCATCGGTCACTGGTTGCCCTGGAACATCTTCGTCGAGCTCATCGGCACCCTCACCACGCTCGGCATCCTCGCGCTGATCGTGATCCGGCTGCTCAGCCTGCCCTCCCGGGCCGGCCGCAAGTCCCGCTTCGCCGGCTCGATCGCCTGGCAGGCCTTCTACGTCGAGTACACCATCCTCGGCATCGGCCTCTGCATCATGATGCTGCGCGGCCTGGAGGGCGCCCTGGAGGGCGTCGACTCCTACGACCCGACGTACCTGATCTCGTACCCGATCACCGCCGCCTTCGACGGTGTCGCCCACGGCACGCTGGTCAACCTGGTCTACGTCTTCGCGATGCTGAAGATCTGCATCTCCTTCGCGTGGGCGATCACCATCGGCATCAACCCGTCGATGGGTGTGGCCTGGCACCGCTTCCTCGCCTTCTTCAACATCTACTTCAAGCGCGAGGAGGACGGCGGCACGGCGCTCGGCGCGCTGCGTCCGATGACCAGCGGCGGCGAGCCGATCGACTTCGAGGACCCGGCCGACGACGCCGTCTTCGGTGTCTCCCAGGTCGAGCACTTCTCCTGGAAGGGCATCCTCGACTTCTCCACCTGCACCGAGTGCGGCCGCTGCCAGTCGCAGTGCCCCGCCTGGAACACCGGCAAGCCGCTCTCGCCGAAGCTGCTGATCATGAGCCTGCGCGAGCACGCCTTCGCCAAGGCGCCCTACCTGCTCGCCGGTGGCGGCAAGTCCATGGAGGGCGAGGAGAAGGCCACCGCCGAGCAGCTCAAGGACGTCCCCGCCGCGGCCCTCGCCGAGGCCGAGCGCCCGCTCGTCGGCACCGCCGAGGAGGGCGGTGTCATCGACCCCGACGTCCTGTGGTCCTGCACCACCTGCGGCGCCTGCGTCGAGCAGTGCCCGGTCGACATCGAGCACATCGACCACATCGTCGACATGCGCCGCTACCAGGTCATGATCGAGAGCTCCTTCCCGACCGAGGCCGGGACGATGCTCAAGAACCTGGAGAACAAGGGCAACCCCTGGGGCATGGCCACCAAGGCCCGCCTCGACTGGGTCAAGGAGCTCAAGAAGGAGACCGGGATCGAGGTCCCGGTCATCGGCCAGGACATCGACCCCGCCGAGGTCGAGTACCTCTACTGGGTCGGCTGCGCCGGCGCCCTGGAGGACCGCGCGAAGAAGACCACCAAGGCCTTCGCCGAGCTGCTGCACACCGCGGGCGTGAAGTTCGCGATCCTCGGCAAGGAGGAGTCCTGCACCGGTGACTCCGCCCGCCGCCTCGGCAACGAGTTCCTCTTCCAGATGCTCGGCGCGCAGAACGTCGAGACCCTGAACGCCGCGCTGGAGGACGCCCCGGTCAAGCGGATCGTGGCCACCTGCCCGCACTGCTTCAACACCATCGCCAACGAGTACCCGCAGCTCGGCGGGCACTTCGAGGTCATCCACCACACCCAGCTGCTGCAGCACCTCATCGACGAGGGCAAGCTGATCCCGGTCAACCCCGTCGAGGGCCTGATCACCTACCACGACCCGTGCTACCTGGGCCGCCACAACAAGGTCTACAGCCCGCCGCGCGAGATCATGGACAAGGTCCCGGGCCTGCGCCAGCAGGAGATGCACCGCCACAAGGAGCGCGGCTTCTGCTGCGGCGCCGGCGGCGCGCGGATGTGGATGGAGGAGCGGATCGGCAAGCGCATCAACACCGAGCGCGTCGACGAGGCGCTGTCCCTCAACCCGGACATCGTCTCCACCGCCTGCCCGTTCTGCCTCGTCATGCTCTCCGACTCGGTCAACGGCAAGAAGAACGAGGGCGCGGCCAAGGAGCACCTGAAGGTCGTCGACGTGGCCCAGCTGCTGCTCGACTCCGTCAAGGCCACGCCCGTCGAGCCCGAGCCCGAGACCGTCCAGGCCTGACACACCCCGGCACGACGAACCGGCACGACGGCCCGGCCCCGTACGCCCCCGCGGCGCACGGGGCCGGGCCGCGTCCGGCCCCGGACGGTGCCCTAGCATGAGCGCCCATGAGCGATGGCGGGGGCACAGCGCACAACGGCAGCGGCGGCATACCCGGGCCCGGGAGCCCGCCGCACGGCACGGACCCGGCGGGAACGGGACGGCCCGCCTACCTGCTGCCCGCGGTGGGCATCGCGCCGCCCGGCGGCCCGACACCGGACTGGGCCGCGCTCGCCGAGGCCAACGAACGGCAGCACCGCCGCCGCAGGCTGCTGATGACCGGTGGCGCCGTGGCCGGCGTGCTGGCCGTCGCGGGCATCGTCACCACGGCCCTCCTGCTGCGTCAGGACGCCCCGGACGGGCCGCGGGCCGCCGAACCCACCGCGGCGGCCACCCTCGCCGTGGACGGCCCGCCCAGCGCGGTACCGAGCGCCTCGGCGGCGCCCTCCGGATCCCCGTCCGGCTCCGCCCCGGCCTCGCCCTCCACGACGGGCAGCCCCTCCGCGACCCGGTCCGCCGCCCCCAGCGCGGCGCAGACCCGGCTCGACGACGTCCGCGGCACCCGCCCGGCCTCCCTCGGCCCGGCCGCAGCCGTCGGCACCGCGCCCGGCCGCACCGGCCCCGCCCTGCTGCTGCACGGCAGCGCCGACGGCTGGGCGCAGACCTCCGCCGCGGTCGTCGACACCTCCAAGAGCTTCACCGTCTCCGCGGTGGTGCGGAACAACGCGGCCACCGGCGCCCGCGCCGTCGTCAGCCAGGGCACCGGCAGCTACTACTCGTTCTACCTGGGCCGGGACTACTGGGGCAGCCACAACCAGTGGGTGTTCAAGGTGCAGACCGCGGCCGGCGGCGAGGACAGCACCAGCCGCCAGGCCTTCTCCACCGGCCAGGCCACCACCGGCCAGTGGGTGATGCTCACCGGTATGTACGACGCCGGCAGCAAGCAGATCCGGCTGTACGTCAACGGCGCACTCGCCCAGACCACCTCCGTGTCGGGCATCTGGCAGACCACCGGCCCCCTGCAGATCGGCCGCACCCGCTGGAAGAACACCTGGACCGACCACTGGGACGGCGCCCTCACCGACGTGCAGATCTGGAACCAGGCCCTCCCCGCCGAGCGTGTCTCCCAGCTGTGGAACACCGGTGGCACGAACGCCGGCACCCAGCCCACTGCCGGATGGCTGCTGCCCTGACGCACCGGATCCGCGGCGTCCCCGTTTTGTCGGGAAGACACAACGGGGGACCGTGCGGAGGGGGGCGCCTCGGGAGGAAATACAGTAGGCGCTGGACACGCGGTCTGCGGGTCCGCTGGTGGACGGCCGGAGGCCGCGGCCAGCCACGCCGTCAAACATCGACACCGGCCACGTGACGACCACGGCCGGGCCCGTACCGGAACATAGGGGAGAAGCTCAGACCATGACCGAAGCGATCATGCTGGTCGGTGGCAAGGGCACCCGGCTGCGCCCGCTGACCACCCACACCCCCAAGCCGATGCTGCCCGTCGCGGGCGTCCCGTTCATCGCGCACCAGCTGGCGCGCGCCGCGGCGGCCGGAGTCACCCGTGTGGTGCTCGCCACCTCCTACCTCGCCGAGGTCTTCGAGGACCACTTCCAGGACGGCAGCCCGTACGGCATCGAGCTGGTCTACCTCACCGAGAAGGAGCCGCTGGGCACCGGCGGCGCCATCCGCAACGCCGCCGCCGGCCTCACCTGCGGCCCGGACGAGCCCGTCCTGGTGTTCAACGGCGACATCCTCTCCGGCCTCGACATCGCCGCGCTGCGCGACGGCCACGTGGCCGCCGGCGCCGACGTCACCCTGCACCTCACCCGGGTCGAGGACCCGCGCGCCTTCGGCCTGGTGCCGACCGACGAGAACGGCCGGGTGCTGGAGTTCCTCGAGAAGCCCGAGACCCCCGAGCAGATCGTCACCGACCAGATCAACGCCGGCTGCTACGTCTTCACCCGTTCGGTGATCGACCGCATCCCGGCCGGCCGTGAGGTCTCCGTCGAGCGCGAGACCTTCCCCGAGCTGCTCGCCACCGGTGCCCTGCTGCGCGGCGTCGTCGACACCTCGTACTGGCTGGACCTCGGCACCCCGGCCGCCTTCGTCCGCGGCTCAGCCGACCTGGTGCTCGGCAAGGTCGACTCCCCGGCGGTGCCCGGCCCGACCGGCGAGGCCCTGCTGCTGCCCGGCGCCCAGGTCGACCCGGGCGCGGTGCTCGGCAACGGCACCGTCGTCTCCGAGGGCGCCGAGATCGAGGCCGGCGCGATCGTCGAGGGCAGCGTCATCCTGCCCGGCGCGGTGATCGGCGCCGACGCCTACGTGAAGGACTCCATCGTCGGTGCCTACGCCGTCATCGGCGCCCGCACCTCGCTGGACGGCGCGGTGATCGGCGACGGCGCGACCGTCGAGTCCGACAACGAGCTGCCGAGCGGCCTGCGGATCGCCTGCGGCACGCTGCTGCCGGTCGGCGCCGTCCGCACCACCGCCGGCCCCGGCGGCTGCCCGGCCGGCGAGAGCGCCGCGGTCACCGTGCACGGCCCGGCCATCGGCGCCCAGCGCTGACCGGGCGGGGCGGCCCGGCCGCCCCGCCCCCGCCGGCCTCGTCACAGGACGGCTGCAATCCTGTGCCCGGCCGTTGATCAACCGACGGCCGGTCAGCCGGAGCAGGTACCGTCGAGGCGTGGCTGGCAATCGATACGACAACGGGCAGGGCGCGGATCCCCGGCAGGGATGGTCCGCGCCCGCCGGCCCGGCGCCGCGGCAGCAGCCCGGCGGCGGGCCCACGGGGGAGCCCGAGTACTTCACCGCGCCCATCCCGGGACACTCCGGCCCCGGCGGCTACGGCGACGGGTACGGGGACGACCGGCAGGGGCACACCCGCGCCTTCCCGGTCGGCCAGGACCCGTACGGGCCCGACGGCCCCGGCGCCGGCCAGTACGGCCAGGGCGGTTACGAGCAGGGCGGTTACGAGCAGGGCGGCTACGGCCACCAGGGCGAGGCCTACGGCGGCCCGGACAACGTCGCCGTCTACCGCGCCGGCGGCCAGGTGGCGCCCCGGGTCTCCGGCCCGCGTCCGACCTGGAAGGAACTGCTGGTCGGCATCTACCGCGAGCCGGCCCGCACCTTCGACCGGATGCGGGACCACCAGGCCTGGCTGCCCGCCCTCACCGTCTCGCTGGTCTACGGCGTGCTCGCCGTGCTCGGCATGGGCGCCACCCACGACGACATCGTCAACTCCACCTTCTCGGTCGCGGCCTGGGCGCTGATCGCCGCCGCGATCGGCTTCGCGGTGGCCGGCGCCATGCTCGGCGCGGTCACCTACGCGCTCGCCCGCCAGCTGGGCGGCGACGGCCCGTGGCAGTCCACCGTCGGCCTGGCCGTGCTGATCGGCTGGACGAGCGACACCCCGCGGCTGCTGCTCGCGCTGTTCCTGCCCTCGAACAACCTGGTCGTCCAGGTCGTCGGCTGGATCACCTGGCTGATCTGCGCCGTGCTGCTCACCACCATGGTCCGCCGGTTGCACGACCTGCCCTGGGGCAAGGCCGCCGGCGCGGCCGCCCTGCAGCTGCTCGCCCTGCTCGTCCTCATCAAGCTGCCGACGCTCAGCTGAGCCGCCCCGCCCTCGACGGCTGGCCTCCCCCACGGGGGCCGGCCGTCGGCGTGCGCCGGCGGCCCCGGCGGGGCAGGCCCGCACGGGTGCGGCGGGACGGGCGGGGGCGGCGGGCCGCGGCGATAGGGTGAACAGTCTGTCCGTCTGCCCCACGCAGTGCCCGGAGCACCCTCATGACCCTCCCCACCACCCACGTCAGCTTCCCGTCCGGCGCGGTGACCGGCAGCTCGCCGGTGCTCGCCGTGCACCCGCTGGACGGCGGCCGGTACGCCGTCGTCACGGAGGCGACCCCCTTCCACCCGCTCGACCACACCTGGCCCGACCAGCCCGCCGACCTCGGCACGCTCACCGTGGGCGGTGTCGCGCACCCGGTGGTGGACTGCCTCACCGGCGCGGTCGGCCCGGACGGCGGCGAGCTGCTGGTCGGCGCGGACATCCCCGTCCGGCGCGGCGACGAGGAGTGGTCCTGGCTGGTGCTGCACATCGTCGAGCAGGAGCCCGCCGACGCCGTCGGCAGCACCGCCGAGCTCGCCGTGGACGCCGGGCGCCGTGCCCTGCTCTCCGCCTCGCACAGCGGCTGCCACCTGCTCGCCCTCGCCCTGAACGCCGCCCTCGCCCCCCGCTGGCGCAAGGACCCGGGCCGCAGCGACGCCTTCGGCAACCCCGACTTCGACAGCCTCGCCATGGCCACCTCCGTGATGGACACCGAGGCGAGCACCGACACCTACCGGCTCGGCAAGTCGCTGCGGAAGAAGGGCTTCACCACCGAGGCCGGCGAGGACTTCCCGGCGCTCGCGGACGCCCTGCCCGCGCTCACCGAGACCGTCAACGCCCAGCTCGCCGCCTGGGTCGCCGCCGACGCCGCGGTGACGATCGACGTGCCCGGCCCGGAGCTCACTGCCCGCCGCCAGTGGCACTGCGAACTCCCGGCCGGCCCGGCCCGGATCTTCTGCGGCGGCACCCACCTGCACCACCTCGGGGAACTCGCCGAGCTGCGCACCGAACTGACCCTCTCCGAGGACGGCAGCGAGCTGGTCGCCGTCACCCGGCCGAAGCGGGCCTGAACTCGCGGGGGCCCGCGGAGGTTCCCGGCCGGCAACCGTCCGTCGGTTGCAGATCGATAACACCGCGGGCCTATGTGGCAATTGTTCGAATTGTTCGGGGCGGCCCGGTGATCGCGCTCGGTAGCGTTCGCGTGCATTCAGCACGCCGTCCCCGAGCCGAGGAACACCATGACGACCCCGCAGCCGCCCCAGGGCCTCCCCACCGACCCGTCCGCCCAGGGCGGCTTCGGTCCCGCCCAGGGCTACGGCCAGCCGGCCGCCCCCGCCTACGGCCAGCCCGCGCCGGGCTACGGCCAGGCGCCCGGCCAGGTGCCCGACGGCTACGCCCAGGCCGCCCAGCAGGCCGTGCTCGCCCCGAAGAAGAGCCCGGTCAAGAAGATCCTGATCGGTGTCGGCACCCTGGTGCTCATCATCGCCGTCAAGATCGGCATCAGCTTCGGCATCGGCTACGCCGCCGCCGACAAGCCGGTGCACGCCAAGCCCGGCGAGTGCGTCAAGGTCAGCGGCAGCGACAACGACCCCAAGGTCGACACCGTCGCCTGCGGCAGCGCCGACGCCAACTACAAGGTGATCTCGGTCGTCGACAACTCCTTCGACCCGAACGCCTGCAACACCGTCGAGGGTTCCACCGCGGGCCTGGCCCAGCAGCTGCTCAGCGACAAGTTCGTGCTCTGCCTGGCCGAGACGAAGTAATCCCGCACACGCGGACACGGCTGTGGGCCGCCGATCACCGATCGGCGGCCCACAGCCGTTGCGCTCCCCGGGACGGTTCCCGCGGCCCCTGAGGGCCGCGGGGCCGGTGTCAGACCTGGGTGCGGTGGAAGTTCAGGTAGGAGCGGGACGGCGTCGGGCCGCGCTGGCCCTGGTAGCGCGAGCCGTAGCGCGCCGAGCCGTACGGGTGCTCGGCCGGCGAGGAGAGCCGGAACAGGCAGAGCTGGCCGATCTTCATCCCCGGGTACAGCTTGATCGGCAGGGTGGCGACGTTCGACAGCTCCAGCGTGACGTGGCCGCTGAAGCCCGGGTCGATGAAGCCTGCCGTGGAGTGGGTCAGCAGGCCGAGACGGCCCAGGCTGGACTTGCCCTCCAGACGTGAGGCGACATCCTCCGGCAGCGTGATCACCTCGAAGGTCGAGGCCAGCACGAACTCGCCCGGGTGCAGGATGAACGCCTCGTCGCCCTCCGGCTCGACCAGCCGGGTCAGGTCCGGCTGCTCCTCGGAGGGATCGATGTGCGGGTAGCGGTGGTTCTCGAACACCCGGAAGAAGCGGTCCAGCCGGACGTCGATGCTGGAGGGCTGGACCATCGACGGTTCGAACGGGTCGATCACGACCCGGCCCTTGTCGATTTCGGTCCGGATGTCCTTGTCAGAGAGCAGCACGAGGTCGAGGTTAAAGGCAACGTGGGGCCTCGGACGAATCAGGGACGATCCGCCCGGGCCCCACGACCGCGCCCGAACGCCCTCAGGCGAGGAACTCCACGGCCTCCAGCCGCATCGCGCGCGCCAGTTGCGCCCCGGACAGCTCGCTCACGTCCGCCGGCACCGAACTCCGCAGACGTCCGCACTGCGGACAGCGGATGAGTCTGCCCGGGCCGAGCCGGGCGGCACCGAGATTCTGCATCGGGAACGTGGTGGTGCTGAACAGGTGCCCTTCGGCACAACGAACGACGGTGCGCTGCTCCATCGATCCCCTTCCCATACTTCCCCGTGGTCCCCGTCCGCCTCGCGCCCCGGGCGCGGCCCGTCCGGCCCGTGCGGGATGCCCGTGCGGAGGGCCGCGCCGCGGACGCGAGCGTCACATTAGGGGATGTTCCGGACACCGCGTGCAGCGGCTCGCCGCTCTCCCGCCGCCGGAACGGCCCACACAGTACGCCCCTCGGGCACCCTCCTGCACCGGGCCGGCGGCGCGTTCACGCCATGCCCCGAAGCGCTTCGCGAATGGGGTACAGTGGTGCTTGATCGGGCGATCCATGACAGGTCGTCAGATGCGGGCGTAGTTTAATGGTAGAACATGAGCTTCCCAAGCTTAGAGCGCGAGTTCGATTCTCGTCGCCCGCTCCAGCAGGAAACCCCAGGTCAGCGACCTGGGGTTTCTGCTTTGTCTGGACCTCTTTGGGTTGGCGGGCGGTTTGCTCGCCCGTGGCGCGGGGGCTGTCTTCTGTGGGGGCGGTCGGTCGTCGGGTCTCTCGCTGTCGTGATTCGATGAGCCCGCCGCGGTGCGGGAGTTGACCGAACGGTGCGCGATTGCGTCCGACACGGACCGTGTCGATCGGGTGACGCTGCGTGTGTTACGTTCCGTCCGCACAGAGACGAAGATGACCCCGGCGGCGCTAGCAACACCCCGGGGCCCGGCAGCAGGAGCACAACTCCCGATGCAGATCCATCGTACTGAACCGGCACGGAACTTCACGGTATTGCCGAATGTCGCGTTGCAGGACCGGCGGTTGAGCTACACCGCGCGCGGGCTGCTCGTCGACCTCCTCTCGCGGCCGGACGGCTGGCGCGAGGACAGCCGGATCATGGCCGACACCAGCGTGCAGGGCCGGACGGCCGTCGCCAAGGCGCTCCGTGAGTTGATCGCGGCCGGCTACTACCGGGTGGTCAGAAGTCAGGGCCCTGGCGGCCGGTGGTTCAGCGTGATCCACGTCTACGACACTCCGCAGCAGGCCGCACCGACTGCCGACACCCAGGGTCTCGGTGGGCCGCACCGCGGTGGCACTGACGCGCTTTTAAAGAACCAGGAGAAAGAACCCTCCCTCCCGGACGCACCGGTCGAGGCCGAAGCGGACGCGGCGGACGCCGCGGAACCGGTCGAGGAGGGGCGGACGGCCGATCGGACGTCCGGGCGGACGGACGAGGCCCTGGCGATGCTGTTCCGGGTGATCCGGCCGGAGCCCCGGCTGCGCCTCGGCCAGGCCGAGGCCCTGCAGTTGGCGCCACTGGTCGCCAGCTGGCTGGAACGCGGCAGCGGCCAGGCCGACCTCGCCCAGGCCCTGCTGCCGGATCTGCCCGCCACGGTCCACTCGGCGCTGGGGATGCTGCGCCACCGCCTGAAACGCAAGATGCCTCCGGTGCGGGAGCACCGACAGCCTGCGGTCGCCCGGTACTCGGAGTGCGGCAGATGCCACGACCCGGTGCCGCGGCCCGGAATCTGCCGTGCCTGTGCGGGTCTCGGCACGCGAACGGTCGCGGTCGGCACCGGTGAGGCGGTCACCCCGAGAGGGGTGGCCAGGGTCCGCGCCGCCCTGAGGAACGCGAGAGGCGCGGGCCTCGGCCCGGGTGCCGCGGCGGCCGTCGGCTGACGGTCGTCCCGTGGCTCAGGCCGGGGCGTGCACCTGGACGAGGGCGTGGGTGCCCGCGGTGCGCCAGGTGGGGTTGGTGGTGTCGAGGCGGGTGACGGTGGCGGGGGTCAGGCCGACCGCGACATCGGACTTGAGGGTGCGCAGAGCGGCGACGGGGGAGGGGAAGTGGTCGGCCACCGCGGCGAAGGGGGTGGTCGGCGGCCAGTGCCGGTCGCCGACCAGGCGCCGGTAGTTGAGGTCGCCCTTGAGGATCGTCACGGCGGCGTCGGCGAGTTCGGTGCGGAGGTCGGCGGGCATGTCCCGGTAGGGGAGCGGCGCGCAGAAGAACGCGTGTGTGCCGATCCGCAGGGTGCCGCTCTCCAGCGCCCGCCAGAGGCGGCCTCCCACGGCCCGGGCGGCGGCCCCGCCGGCCGCGCGGAGGCGGTCGACCGCGGCGAGGACGTCCGCGGTGGTGGCGTCGGAGACGAAGTACGGCTGCGGCTTCACGTGCAGGACGACCCGGGTGGCCGGGTCCGCGGCCAGCAGGTGGTCGATCAGGACGAGGTCGGGCAGGAGTTCCCGGGCGGCGTTGTCGGCGACGACGCAGACCGTGCGTCCCCGGGCCCGCCGCAGTTCGGCCAGGAGCAGTTCGCTGTCGTCGGCGACCAGATCGGAGGCGGCCGTGTCCTCCGTCCCGGCGGCCATCCGAAAGCTCAGGTCGGCGCGGTTGCCCCACAGGGCGGAGGTGAGCAGGGCCCGGGTCCGTGCCTCCTGCGGCAGTTCGGCGAGGCCGTCGAGGGCGGCGAGTTCGCCGTCCACCGCCTCGCCGGCCAGCTCGGCGTCCTTGAAGGGCGCGAAGGGGTCGATGCCGTGCCAGGGGCCGGGGCGGAAGTACCCGGTGGCGTCGAGCAGCCGGCGGTGGAACCAGCTCTCCGCCCACAGGAAGGGCGCCTCGCTCCACGGCCGGCCCCAGAGGCGGTCGCCCCAGGCGAGCCACTCGTCGCGGTCGTGGAAGCCGGTACCGGGCGGCGACAACAGGCCGGTGGTGCTCTCCGCGAGCAGGTCCTCGACGGCCGCCCGCTCGGCCGGTCCGTACGGCCGGGCTGCCAGCACCTGCCGGACGAGTTCGGGGTGCCGCCGGTGGAAGACGCTCCACGGGAACGACCCGGAGACGTCGATGCGGATCACGGGTGCGGTCGGCACGTGCGGGTCCGTCCCTCGGTCGTCGGCGGTGCTCGGACGGCCGCCGGAGGGGCCGGCGGCGCTGCCGCCAGTAGAGCAGACCGGCCCGCCCCCGGAACGCGGGCGGGCCTCCGCCACCCGGGGGTGGCGGAGGCCCGTTGGTCACGTCGTCGCGGCTCAGCCCTTGACGAAGTACCCGGAGAGGTCGGCGATCACCTGGGTGTTCCCGGCGTGGTTGTACACCCGGAAACGCCCGTTGCCGCCCAGCGGTGCGGTCACGTGGTTCGGCACCGTCTGCCCCGGCAGGAAGTTGAGGCTGGAGGTGCCGGGCCGCGGGCTGCCGTCCGGCCAGACGGTGAGGAACCCGGCGGCGGTCGGCTGGGTCGCCGTCACGTTGAGCACCCCGGCGACCGCGTCGGCCGGCACACCGTTCGCCCCGCCGACCTGTACGGCCGTCTCGCCCGCGGGGCCGAGGGCCCCGCCGCGCTGCCGGGTGTCGGCGAGCCTGGTGGGCGGCACGGGCACGAAGACCGCGGTGCCGTCGTCGCCGTAGTACCCCACGACGTCGGCGATCGCCTGGGTGTCGCCGCGGAAGTTGTACAGGTCGATCTGTCCGTCCCGGCCGATCGGGACGATCGCCTGGTTGGCCACCGTCTGCCCGGCCGTGAAGTTCAGGCTGGAGACGTTCGGGCGGCTGCCGCCGTGCGGGTAGGCGGCCAGGTAGCCGCCGGTCGTCGACGCGGTCGCGGTCAGGTTCAGCACGACGGCCCTGGCCGAGGCGGGCACGCCGGCCTGCCCGGTCACCTGGATGCCACGGGCCTCGTCCTGGGTGAACCGGCTGTCGGGCCGGCCGTTCGCCGGCCGGGTGTCCAGCAGTCGGGCGGGTGCGGTCGGGCTGAACCGGCTGCCCCAGTCCGGCTGGTAGTAGCCGAGCACGTCCACGATCACGTCGGCGTCGCCGGAGTGGTTGTGGACGTCCACCTGCTGCCAGCGGCCCACCGGCACGGTGACCAGGTTGGCGACGGTCTGCCCGGCCTTCACGTTCAGGTTCGAGGCGGTGGGCCTGGGCTGGCCCGAGGGCCAGAGGGTGAGGAAGGTGTCGGCCTCGGCGTTGGTCGCGGTGACGTTCAGGACGACGGCGGTCATCCCGGCGGAGAGCCCGTGGTTGCCCGTCGGCCCGTAGGAGGACAGGTCCAGCGTCAGCGGGACGTACGGGTTCGGCTTGAACTGCTGGGACCTGGTGTCCAGCAGGCGGTACGGCGTGACCGGGGTGTACCGGCCGTCCAGGTAGCGCACCCGGTGGACCCGGGAGGCGCTCGCCGTCCGGCCCTGCGAGTCCGTCATCGTCACGGTGACGGTGTAGTCGCCGGGCGCGGCGTAGGTGTGGTTCTCCTTGCCGCTGAGGCTGCTGCCCTTCCAGCTGCCGTCGCCGAAGTCGAAGGTGATCTCCTTGACCGGCCAGGGCGAGGACGTCACGGAGAGGGCGGCGTCCGCGCTCACGGTGAGCGGGTGGGTGGCCGAGAAGTCGGTGTTGACCGGCCGCACGTCCGCCGTGGTGAGCTGCGGATCGAGCGGACCGGGGGTGCTGACCCTGAACCCGGAGTCGTAGGTGCCGGCCGAGACGCTCGCACCGCCGAGGCCGGTGACGGTGACCGTCGGCCGGCAGGTGCAGTCGGCCACGTAGGTGTGGGTCGCCTTCGGCGCGTCCGTGGTCTGCGTGTGGCCGTCACCGAAGTCGAAGGTGTACCGCAGGGTCGTGGGCCACTTGCTGCGGGCCTCCGCGGTGAAGGTGACCGGGGTGCCGTACGGCGCCCACATGTGGTCGGGCGTCAGCTTGACGCTGTACGGCGTGTCGACGACCTCGGCGGCGCCGCGGTCGAGGTGGCCGCCGGGGCCGTCGGTGACGTACGGGTGGTCCGCCGGGGTGTGGCCGTCGATGTCGGTGCCGAGCACGCCCGGGGCGTCCGCCAGGGCCGAGTCGATCGCGGGCGAGCAGACGCCCGGGTCGGCGGCCGTGCAGTCGGTCAGCGCCCCGGACCAGGAGCTCGTCACCTTCGGGTCGGTGAGCAGGTCGTGGCCGCCCTGGCCGGTGGCCGCGTGCAGCGACTCCGGGGTGGCGTACGCGCTGCCGGCCCAGCTGTACGGCGTGCCGCCGTCCGCGGCCCGGACGAGGTTGTAGTCGGCGACCGTGTCGGTGGCCGAGTCCGCGGAGACCAGCAGCTCCGCCGCGGTGGCCGGCTCGGCGCACGGCCTGCCGTCGGCCGTGGTCGCCCGGTGGCCGTCCACGATGTTGTTGAAGACACGGGCCCCGGACGAGCCGTCGAGCAGGGCGATGCCGGGGCCGCAGCCGAGCGTCACCGTGTTGTTGGTGACGGTCGCTCCGGGCGTGCCGCTGACCGACAGCGGGGTGGCGGTGGCCGCCGAGAGGACGTTGTTGCTGATGACGACGCCCGTCGAGCCGCCGCTCACCCGGATCCTGCCCATGATGCGCCCGCGGGTGACGGTGACGCCGTGGTTCCCGCCGCCGATCTCCAGGGAGACCGATGCGGACGAGGTCCGGACCTGGTCGAGGGTGATGTCGGCCGAGTTCTCGACGGTGGCGCTGTCCACCGAGAGGTCGCGGAGCACCAGGTGTTCGGCGCCGCTGACGGCGAGGGCGGGCCCGGGCTTGGTCGAGGTGCCCGCCAGCCGGCTGGACGCGCCCAGGATGGTGATCGGCGCCTCCGCGGTGCCGGAGCGGGTGATCCGGACGTCCTCGAAGAAGCTGTCCTGCTGGAGTTGGACGGTCGTGCCCGGGCGGGCCGCGTCCACGGCCGGCTGGACGCTGCAGAAGGGCCGGGCCCGGGTGCCCGGGCCGGTGTCGGAGCAGGCGGCGTTGCCCTGCCACACGTAGAGGGTGGTGGTGCCGTCGTCGGCCGCCGCCGCCGGTATCTGCAGGCCGAGCGCGGCGGTGAGCACGGCCGTGGCCGCGCCGACGGCGCGCGGAATTCGCACGATGAGGTCCCCCCGGGGAGTACGGTCCCGCCGGGATCCGACGATCCGGCGGCTCCGGCGGACGACGTCCGCCTGTAGCGATCTTGCAGAATAGCCGTCCGGCGGTCGGTCCTCACACGAATAAGGCAAGCGCCGCCGCGCCCGTACGGCTCACGGGACGGCCCGGCTCGGGTAGGGTGGCGGCATTCCAGCAGGGGAACGATCGAGGAGGTGGGACCCATCAACGCAGGTGCAGGCTGGGTGCTCTCCTCGTGCGGCCGGACGGCCCGATCGCGGTAGCGGTCGCGGGAGCGCCCTCGGCGGTTCCGGAAGGATCCCGTGTCGCTTTCCCGTTCAGTTCTTGATGTCCCGTCCGTCGTACGGCGGCTGCGTGCCGCCGGCTGCGTCTTCGCCGAGGACGAGGCGGAGTTGCTCGTCACCACGGCCCGCTCGGCGGCCGAACTCGATGCCATGGTCGACCGCCGCGCCGGCGGGCTGCCGCTGGAACACGTACTCGGCTGGGCCGAGTTCTGCGGTCTGCGGATCGCCGTCGACCCGGGGCTGTTCGTCCCGCGGCGGCGCACCGAGTTCCTCGTCCGGCAGGCCGCGGCGCTGGCCGGCCCCTCCGCGGTGGTGCTCGACCTGTGCTGCGGCGTCGGCGCGCTGGGGGTGGCGCTGGCCGCCGCCGTCGGCCCCGGCGTCGACCTGCACGCCTCGGACGTCGACCCGGCGGCCGTCCGCTGCGCCCGCCGCAACGCGTCCGCGGCCGGCGGCACCGTCCACCTCGGCGACCTCTACGAGCCACTCCCGGACGGCCTGCGCGGCCGGGTGGACGTCCTGCTCGCCAACGCGCCCTACGTGCCGACCGCGGCGATCGGACTGCTGCCCGCGGAGGCCCGCGAGCACGAGCCGCGGGTCGCCCTCGACGGCGGTGCGGACGGCCTCGACGTGCAGCGGCGGGTGATCGCGGGCGCGCCGGAGTGGCTCGCACCCGGCGGCCACCTGCTGGTGGAGACCAGCGGGCGCCAGGCCCCCCGCACCCTGGCGGCCTTCGCGGCGGCCGGGCTGGCCGCGCGGACCGCCGAGTGCGAGGAGCTCGACGCCACGGTCGTGATCGGCCGGAGGTGACGGACGTTCAGCCGGAGCCGGTGATCAGGCCGAGCCGCCCGTCGAAGCGCCGGTAGAGCACCCGGCCGCGGCCGTCGGCGGGGTGGGCGTAGAACAGGAAGGGGAGTTCGGCGCCCACCAACCGCTGCACGGCCTGCGGGTCGTCGAGCCGCGGCGCCCCGTGCGGGCTGACCGTGAGGGGTGCCGCGCAGCCGCGCGGCGGGGCGGCGGCGATCGTCCTGGCGAGCCGGTAGCCGGTCGGGCCGACCCGGTAGACGACGGCGTCGGTCTCGGTCATCGGATCGGTGAACAGGTGGATCCGGTAGTCCATCGCGTCCAGGGTGCGGGCCGCCGCGTCCGGTGAACACCACACCAGGGCGGGAGACTTGACCCGGGCGATGACCTGCGGGCCGATCACCGCGGGGACCGGCGGCAGCGGCGGGCGGGACGGCTGCGGCCAGGACCGCGGCGCCCAGGCGCCGGTGACGGAGGCGATCCGGCGGCGCAGCCCCTCGGACAGCCGGTCGAGGGCCTCGCCGACGCCGCGCGCCGTCTCCTGCACCCTGATCCGGCGCCCGTCCACCTCGGCGTTGACCTGCGCGAGCCCGGCCGCGCTCAGCCGGACCCGGAGCGACTCGACGAGCGCGTTGGCGCAGCCGGCCGCGGCCGCGATCCGGCTGCGGGCCTCGTCGAGCATCTCGCGGGGGACTCCGTCGAAGCCCTGAACAGTGATCGCCTCGGTCATGGACCACTCCTCCTGCCACTGGTGTCGGACGACAGAACGCATCCGGGTCCTACCCAACTCCGGAGCCCCGCCCTCGGAAAGGGCCGAACGGCCCGGTCACGGGGTCAGAGGCGGTGCGGCGCCGGGGAGGCGTTCAGGTGGGAGGCGAGGACGGCGGCCTGCACGCGGCGTTCCACGCCGAGCTTGGCGAGCAGCCGGGAGACATGGTTCTTGACCGTCTTCTCGGCCAGGTAGAGGCGCGCGCCGATCTGGCGGTTCGTCAGCCCCTCGCCGACCAGGGCGAGGATCTGCAACTCCCGCTCGGTGAGCGCGGGCAGTCGGGCCGGCTGCGGCGCTTCGGCCCGGCGGCGCAGCCGGGCCATCAGCCGGCCGGTGGCGCCCGGGTCGAGCAGGGACTGCCCGGAGGCCACGGTGCGGACGGCCGAGACCAGGTCGGTGCCGGTGATCTGCTTGAGCACGTACCCCGAGGCGCCCGCCATGATGGCGTCGAGCAGGGCCTCCTCGTCGTCGAAGGAGGTCAGCATCAGGCAGGCCAGCTCCGGCATGCGGGAGCGCAGTTCGCGGCAGACGGTGACGCCGTCGCCGTCCGGCAGACGCACGTCGAGCACCGCGACGTCGGGCCGCAGCGCGGGCACCCGGGCGATCGCCTGCTCGGCGGTGGCGGCCTCCCCCACGACGGTCAGGCCGGGCTCGGAGTCGAGGAGGTCCTGTACGCCCCGGCGCACCACTTCGTGGTCGTCGAGCAGAAAGACCCGTACCGGACCCTCGGCACCCGTCCGTGCCGTGCCGTCGAGCATGGCACTACTCCTTCCCCGGCCCGCCCGTCGTGGAGGGGCCACCGCATTCTCCCGGGCGGCCGGCGCCGGCCGACAGGGCCGGACGGCCCTGCTTGCGGCACCCGGCGGGCGGGCCGAGATCGGGAGGGCGCACCCCGCCGCGGCGGTCGTGGCGGCGCCGAGCCGAGGAGGGCCCATGGCGGTTCTTGTGGAGGTCGACCTGCCCGGGGCGACCACCGAACAGTACGAGCGGTTCCACGAGCGGCTCGCCCGGGAGGACGGCATCTCCGCCGGCCGCCTGGCACACGTGGCGGCGGTGACCGGCGACGGCGTCCGGGTCGTCGACCTGTGGGACTCCGCGGAGTCGATGAACCGCTTCGCGGAGCGGATGCGCGCCCTCGGCATCGGCGTGCCCGGGGTCTCGTACACCGTCTCCGACGTGCACCACTACGACCTGTCACCCCGGAGCTGACCGGCCGGGCCGGCCGCCGTGGCCCGGCTCAGGTGGGGCAGGTCAGTGCGAGTCGGATGGCGTCCGCCAGGCCCTGCCGGTGGCCCTCGCGGAACTCCTTGGTGCGGGCGGCGAGCAGCGAGACCGTCCACTGCATCCGCGGCACCCCGGGGATCGGCGCCAGGCCGGCGCCGTACGGCTGGGAGGCCAGCCCGGTCGGCAGCATCGCGCAGCCGAGGCCGGCCTGCACGGTCGCGTGCACCCCGTCCATCGAGCCGAGTTCCAGGCTCTCCGGCGGCTCGCCGCCGCGCAGCCGGAGGAACTCCGGCAGCCAGCGCTGCGAGGGGCAGTCCGGATCGGCCACCACGACCTGGTGGCAGGCGAGCTGAGAGCGCGCCGCGGCGCTGGTGCTGGGGGTGAACTCCAGGTCCTGGACCGGGATCTCGGTCGGCGCCTCGGGCCGCTCGCGGACCGCGGAGGCCCGTTCGGCGAGCACCGCGGTGCGGGCCCGGTCGGCGGCCCGGCCGGCCGCCCCGCTGAGCGCCGGGACGGGTGCGGCGGGCGCCGTGCGGTGCTCGCGGCCGGTGAGCAGGATGGCGCCGTCCAGGCCTCCGGCCCGCAGCGCCGCGTGGATCTCCGCGGTGCCCATCACCCGCAGCGCGAGCTGCACCCCGGGCAGCAGGCGGCGGCCGAACTGGGCGATCCTGGCCAACTGTTCGCCGTACGCGAGGGCCGGCACCAGGCCGACCTTGAGTCGTGGCGCGGTGGCCGACGGGCCGCGCAGCGCATCCTCCATCTCGCCCACCAGGGTGAGCAGTTGGCCGGCGTAACCGCGGAGGGTGGAGCCCGCCGGGGTGAGCCGCACCCCGTTCGGCAGCCGGTGGAAGACCGGTGCGCCGACCTGCCGCTCCAAGGCGCGCATCTGCGCCGTCACGCTGGACTGGGAGTAGCCCAGGCGGTGGGCGGCACTGGTGAACGAGCCGGTTCTGATGACCTCGCAGAACGTTCTGAGGGTTTTGACGTCGATGTCCACTGCTGCTGCTCCCGCATGCCGCCCTTGTGATGCCGGTGTGGTGCCGGTGTGGTGGTGGAGGCGGCCGCCGGCGGGCGGCCGGGGCGTCCGGAGTGCTGACGTCCGGACGCCCCGTGACCGCGGGCGGCCGTCAGACCAGGTTGTGGGCGTCGACCAGCGGGAAGTCGAGCTCCGGCTCGGCGACGTGGTTGAAGAAGTTGGACAGCACGTTCAGCGCGACGTGGCCGACGATCTCGGCGATCTCCGCGTCGGTGACGCCGGCCGCGCGGGCCTCGGCGAGCGCGGTGTCGGAGACCCGGCCGCCGCTGGCCATGACCTCGCCGGTCAGCTTGAGCACCTGGTCCATGTGCGGGTCGGTGTCGGTGCCGCGGCGGGTGGCGAGCAGCTGCTCGTCGCTCAGGCCGACCTTGCCGCCGCGCATGGTGTGCGCGGAGACGCAGTAGGTGCAGCTGTTGCGCTGGGCGATGAAGAGGGCGAGCTGCTCGCGCTGCTTGGTGCTGAAGGTGCCGCCGACGAGGGCCTCGCGCATCGCCAGGTAGCCGCGCAGCGCGGCCGGGCCGTTGGCGAGCGCGGCGTACAGGTTCGGGACCCGGCCGAGCTGCTTGAGGGTGCTCTCCAGCAGTTCGCGCTGCTCCTCGTCGGCGGTCTCGGTGGTGAGCTGGGGCAGACGGGACATGGTGTCTCTCCTCGGTTGCGGCAGAGATGGAACCGATCGGTACCAAACAGCTAGGACGGTACCGATCGGTTCCGACTTTCGTCAACGCCCATCGAAAAATCAGAACCGAGTGGTACCGTTTTCGGATGCCGAGCAATGCGAGAGAACGACTCCTCACGGCCGCCGAGCGGCTGTTCTACGAGGAGGGCATCCGCGCGGTCGGGGTCGAGCGGATCCTGAGCGAGTCCGGCGTCGGCCGTGCGTCCTTCTACCGGCACTTCCCCAGCAAGGACGACCTGGTCGTCGAGGTGCTCCGGCGCCGCGACGCCGCCTGGCGGGCCTGGCTCGCCGACACCGTCGACGCCAGCCCGCGCGGCACCGACGACCTCGCGCTGGCACTCTTCGACGGGCTCGCCGAACGCTTCGCCGCGGCCGACTTCCGCGGCTGTGCGTTCATCAACACCATGGTCGAGGAGGCCGACCCGAGCAGCCCCGCCCACCGGGTCGCGGCCGAGCACAAGGAGAAGGTCATCGACTACCTGGACGGCCTGCTCGCCGCCGCCGGGTACCGCGGCCACCGCACCCTGGCCGGCCAGCTCGCCCTGCTCGGCGACGGCGCGATCGTCGCCGCCCTCCGCGAGCGCACCACGGACGCCGCCCCGCGCGCCCGGACGGTCGCCGAGGCCCTGCTCGCCACCGCCGAGCGGGCGGACGCGCCCCCGCTGCCCGGCTGCTGAGCCCCGACAGCGGCCCCCGGTAGCCGGGCCGGCCGCCCGTCGAACACCGCGGACGGCCGACCGGCGCACCCGGTCAGCCGTCCGCGAACCGCGCGGCCAGCTCCGCGCGGCGTACCTTGCCCGACCGGGTGCGCGGCAGCTCGGCCGCGAACTCCAGCCCGCGCGGCACGAACATCGGGGCCAACCGCTCGGCCGCCCGCGCCAGCAGCTCGCCGCGCAGCCGGGCCGCCGCGGCCCCGTGCGGCGGATCGTGACGGGTCGTCACCACCGCGTACGGCACCAGGCCGCCGGCCGGATCGGGGCGCGGCACCACCGCCGCGTCCGCCACCTCCGGATGCCCGCGCAGCACCGCCTCGATCTCCACCGGCGACACCCGGTGCCCGAACGACTTGAACACCTCGTCGAGGCGCCCGAGCAGCCGGATCGAGCCGTCCGCGCAGCGCTCGCCGACGTCGCCGGTGCGGTAGAGGCCGTCGGCCAGCGCGGCGGCGGTGCGCCCCGGGTCGTCCGCGTAGCCGGCCATCAGTCCGACCGGACGCTCCGCCAGGTCGAGGCAGACCTCCCCGGCCTCGCCCCGCTCGCCGGTCGCCGGGTCGCGCAGCACCACCGTCCAGCCGGGCAGCGGATGCCCGAGCGGCGACACCGGCGCCGGATCGTCCGGGGTGCGGCCGATCAGCGCGGTCGCCTCGGTCTGCCCGTAGCCGTCCCGGACCTGTACCCGCCAGGCGGCGGCCACCGCCGCCTGCACCTCCGCGGTCAGCGGCTCGCCGGCCGCGGTGGCCTCGCGCAGCCGGACGGCCGAGCGGGTCCGGTGCAGGTGCGGCAGCATCGCCCGCCAGGCGCTCGGCGGGGCACAGAAGCTGTCCACGCCGTGGTCGGCCAGCACCCCGGGCAGCACCTCGGGCGGCAGGCCGCCGTCCGGCGGGGCGAGCACCAGGGCCTGCGCCGTCCACGGCACGAAGAAGCTGCTCCAGGAGTGCTTCGCCCAGCCCGGGGCGGACAGGTTGAGGTGCCGGTCGCCGGGCCGCAGCCCGTTCCAGTACAGGCTGGACAGATGGCCGACCGGATAGCTGGCATGGGTGTGCTCGACCAGCTTCGGCAGCGAGGTGGTGCCGGACGTGAAGTAGCAGAACGCCGGGTCCGCCGCCGGTGTCGGCCCGTCCGGCAGGAACGGCACCTGCACCGAACGGGTGTCCGGGTAAGGCGTCCAGCCGGGCGCCGGGCGGTCGGTCACCGCGATCCGCAGCCCCGGCACCTCGATCCCGTCCAGCAGCGGCGCCGTGTCCTCGGCACACAGCACGTGCCGGATCCGGCCGCGCCCGATCCGGTCCGCCGCCTCCTCCCGGGTCACGTCCTGGTACGAGGGCACCACCACCGCGCCCAGCTTCAGACAGCCCAGCAGGCTCTCCCACAGCTCGGCGCGGGTGCCGAGCAGCAGCAGGACGCGGTCCCCGCGGCGTACCCCGAGGCCGGCCAGCGCCACCGCCAGGGTGTCCGAACGCGCCGACAGCTCGGCGAAGGACAACTCCTCGGTGACACCGGCCCGCCCCTCGGCGTCCGGCGGCGACAGCAGCCGCAGGGCCGGCCGCGGATTGTCCGCGGCCACCACGTCGAACCACTCCAGCGCCCAGTTGAACTCCCGCGCGCGCGGCGGCTTGAAGGCGGCACAGGCCGCCGCCCGGTCGCCGCGCAGCCCCAGCAGCAGGTCGCGGGCCGCCCGGTACTCCTCGTGCGCGGCCGTCCGGCGGTGCGTCCACCAGAACGCGGGGCGCCCGCTCACCGGCCGGCCCGCCCGGTCAGCACCGCCGCCGGCTCGGCAGTGGCCGGACGGGCCTGCGGCGCCGCGTCGGCCAGCAGCGCCTCGGCGATCGCGTCGGCGTCCCGGGTGAACGCGCCCCACGGGCCCGGCCGGCCGCTGCCGACCTGGGTGAACCAGCGGGTGTGCTCGCTCGGGATGCCCAGCACGAACATCGTCCGCTCGATCCCGCCGTCCGCCCGCACCGGGTGGAACGGGGTGTCGGTGGTGGCCAGACCGCCGGTGTCGAAGGCCCCGCCCGCCCAGGAGTTGACGAAGGTCCGGATCACGCCGTCGGCGAGCAGGCCGCGGATCAGCGGGTCGCGGTCCGAGCGCAGGTCGGTGCTCGGCACCCGGGCGTCGACCAGCGCGTCCAGCCGTACCCTGGACTCCTCCACCTGACCCGACTCGACGGTGAAGCAGCCCAGTTCGCGATCGGCCCGGAACCGGGCCGCCGGACCGACCGGCTCCAGCACACCCGCCGCCAGCAGCGCCAGGAACTGCTCGGAGCGCTGCGCCGGCGGACCGGTGGAGATCACCGCCGCGACCGGGTTGAAGTCGGCCAGGAAGCGGCGGTGCGAGTCCGGGGTGAGCCCGCCGAAGTCCACCACCGAGCGGATCGTCGCCCGGACGTCCCGCAGCACGTCGCTCGCCGCCTTCACCGGCCCCTCGTAGTTGCCCAGGACGGCGTCGGCGAGGTCCTCGCGCAGCCAGTCGGCCAGCGCCTGCCGGTACTCGGCGGGGGAGGCGAACCGCCGCCCGGCGAACGGCCGGGCCAGGCGCCACAGCGCGTCCAGCGGCGCACCGGCCGGCCCGAAGCCCTCGGCCAGCACGCCCAGCGCGGCCGGGCTCGGCGGCTCCTCCCGGTGCACGGCCGCCGCCAGCTCGCCGAACTCCCGTTCCGCGTCCGGACCGACGGCGTGCCGCAGCCGGGTGCCGAGCAGCACGACGTTCATCTCCGCGAGCAGCCACGGCAGCACCTGCGACTGGAAGTCCAGCGGCCCGGTCGCGCGCATCGCGGCCATCCGCTCGGGGGTGAACAACCGGGCCCGGTACCGGAACTCGGCGCTCTTCTGGTTCCTGCCGCGGGTGAGCAGCGGAATGCCGCTGCGCGAGGCCGGGACGATCCTCGGCTCCCGCCCGCTGGGCAGGTAGCGCAGACCGCCGCCCTCGGCCGGTGCGAACCGGCCGCCGCGGCCCAGGGTCAGCGCCGAGACCACGTCGTAGAAGGTCAGCCCCATGCCGAGGACGCCGACGGTGGCACCCGGCGGGACGGAGTCCAACGGCATCTCGGCGGCCGAATCGCCGACCACGTACCGCAGCGGCGGGTGCTCCTCCGCGAAGTGCAGCCACTCGCGCTGCTGCTCGTCCAACTCGTTGGTGGGGTGGCCGGAGGCCAGCACCAGCCGGTCCACGGTCAGCACGTCCCCACGGTCCAGCCGCACCCGGTGCACCGGCTCGCCGGTGCGCTCCCCGGCCGGGCCGCGGTCGGTGGTGAGCGCCCTCGCCTTCACCGGGCGGATCGTCAGCCCCGGCACCCGGGCGCCCAGCACCAGACCCAGCACGAACCGCAGGTACCGGCCGTAGACGACGCGTGGCGCGTAGCCCTCCGGGTCGGCGTGCTCCGGGTCCTCGGCGGCCCACCACTCGGCGAGGGTGGGGCCGGCGCCCGGTCTCGCCGGGCCGCCGTCGGACGGCCCCGAGAACATGGTGACCTCGCGCGCCGGGGTGTTCATCAGGAACCACGGCGACTGCTCGGGCCGCCAGATCCGGCCGGCCCCGATGCAGTACGGGTCGACCGCGGTGACCTCCACCGGCCGGGCCGGCGGCCGCTCCGCGCACCGGGCGACCAGCCGCTCCAGGATGGACAGGCCGCGCGGCCCGCCGCCGATCAGGCCGATCCGCAGCGGCGCCGGCTCGGCCGGCGCGGCCACCGGCTCCGGGGCCTGCCGGGCCGCCTCCCGGTCGTGCTGCTCGGCGACCCGGCGGAGCATCCCGGACAGCCGGTTCGAGGTCATCGTCCCGGACCGGCCGACGGTGGCCAGCAGCGGCATCGCGCCGACCTCGGACCAGCGCAGCCGGCCGTCGTCGCCGATCGTGCCGCGCGCCGCGCCCCGGTTGTCCGGGTGCAGGCAGTACGGGATGTCCAGGACACCGCGGTGGAAGGCCCGCAGCAGCGCGGTGCCGACGTCGTCGGAGAGCGAGAGCACCGCGGTGATCAGCGCCCGCGCCTCCAGCAGCACCTCGCCGGCCTCGGCCGGGGTCTCGCGCGGGGCCTGGGCCAGTTCGCGGCGGGTGCGCCGGGCCTGCGCGGCGGCGGCCCGCAGCGCGGTGAGGTTCTCGGCGACGGTGGGGATGCGGTGCGCCTCGGTCTCCGTCTTGACGATCAGACGCTCGGCGCCGCCCCGGACGGCGAGTTCGGCGCTGCGCTGGAGCAGCAGGCCGGCGCCCGCCACACTCCGCGGGAAGACGCCCATGTACGTGTAGAGGACGATGTGCCGGTCCACGGTCGGCGGCAGCAGCTCCTCGGCGAGCAGGCGGAGAGCGGCGAGCGCCTCGACGTCCTGCTGCGGGCTGGTCTGCTGGGCGTAGCTGAGCGAGACGCCGGTGATGCCGTTCTGCGCGAAGAACAGGCACTCCAGCACGGACATCGCGACCAGCAGCGAGGGCGGGCAGAGCTGCCCGAGCAGGCAGCCGCCGAAGGACTCCAGGTGGGCGCGGATGCCGTTCGCCCGGCTCTCCTCGGCGAGGAAGCGGGTGGCCTCCCGCCAGGCGGCGACCGACTCGGCGAGCGGGGTCCGCCCGTACGGCAGGCAGTAGGAGACCGGGCCGCCCTCGCTGGTGCCGAGGCCGGCGGCGGCCATGGTGCGGAAGATCGCCCGCGGATCGGCGGAGCCGTGCCGGACCTGCACCGGCGTGTGCCGGCCGGCCGCGGCGGCGACCTTCGCGGTGATCCGGGGGCCGTGCCCGACCAGCGGGAAGCCGTTCAGCGGCTTGCCGGCCCGGACGGCTGCGACGGCGGCGCTGTGGTCGCCGACCCGGGTGTAGCTGTCGAGGGTGATGGTGCCGACGGTGCGCTCGGAGAGTCCCGCGACGGCGGTCAGACCGGCCGCCATCTCGCTGGGGACGGCCATGCCCATGCGGGGCTGGACGACGAGCTCGCCGGCGGCCGCGGCGGCGCGGACATAGGCGCCGAGGTCCGGTGGGGAGGCGGGTGAGCGGGTCACGCGGCGGCCCGCTCGGTACAGGTGGCGGGCAGCTGGGCGAGGTACGACAGCAGCACGTCGGGCTTGGTGCCGTCGCTGTGCACCCGGTCGAAGCCGGCCGCGAGGAGCTCGGCGGTGCGCTGTTCGGCGCCCTCCGGGGAGATGCCCAGCAGGCCGCCGATGACCAGCGGGATGTCGCTGGTGGTGCGCTCGCCGCGCAGCGCGCGGGCCGCCCGCAGGCCGTCCAGGTGGCCGTGGCCGTTGACGGAGCTGAACACCACCAGGTCGGGGCGGGTCAGCTGCGCGGTGTCGACGAGCAGCTGCTCCGGCACGCACGGGCCCAGGTTGAGCACCGAGTGGCCGTTCTCCTCCAGCAGCAGCTGCAGGTACACGAGGTTCCAGGTGTGCGCGTCGGAGGAGCCGGTGGTCAGCAGCACACGGCGGCTCTCGGCGGGCTCCGGCGCGGCAGCGGCGGGGCGCAGCGGGTACGGCGTCAGGGTTCGGGTGGGCGACATGGCTACTCCTCGGGTGGCGACGGGGCGGTGCCGGGCGGGGTGCCGGGCGCTGCCGCGGGTGGCGGGCGCCCGTCGTGCGGCGGCCGGGTACCGGCGCGTCGTGGTGGACGCGGCTCCGGTACCCGGCAGCTGTTCTGGCGGTGGGTCAGCTCGCGCCGGCGCCGACCCCGGTGGTGATCTCCTCCGGCTCGGGCGTCCGGGCGGAGGCCGGGCGGGCCCGGACGGCTAGCACCGTGCAGCCCTCGGCGCTGGACATCTGGTGCCGGGTGCCGGGCTCCTCCACGACCAGGTCGCCGCGGACGAAGCGGCGGCCGTCGCTGTGGTCGAGGACCCCGTCGAGGACGAGCATCAGCTCGTGGCCCAGGTGCTCGTGGAAGTCGCCGTGCGCGCCGGGCGGGAAGCGCAGCAGCAGCGCCGCGGAGTCCTCGCCCTGCTCCGCGTCCGGGCCCCACAGGACGACGAACTCGACGCCCACACGGCCGGGTTCGGTCCACGGCACCCAGGGCAGGTCGGTCTGGTCGAAGCCGTTGCGCAGCACGTCGCGCATCACGGTCACGTCAGGCATGGGCCACCTCCGAGGTGCGGACGACGCCCCAGGGCAGCGGCCCGGAGACGATCGGGGCGCCGATCAGGGAGCCGAACTCCCGCCAGGCGCCGTCGTAGTTGGCGACGCCGGGGCGTCCGAGCAGCTCGTTCAGGACGAACCAGCTGTGCGCGGAGCGCCAGCCGATCCGGCAGTAGACGACGGTCGGCGCGTCCTTGTCGAGCTGGCCGTAGAGCGCCTCCAGCTCCTCCTCGTCGCGGAAGGTGCCGTCCGGGCGGACGGTCGCGCTCCACGGGATGTGCTGCGCGGACTCGGCGTGGCCGGGCCGCACGCCCTGGTCGTCCGGGACGCCGGGCGGGGCGGTGCGCTCGCCGAGGTACTCCTCCAGCGAGCGGCAGTCCACCAGGTTGATCGAGCCGATGCCGCCGAGGACGGTGTCCCGGTGGGCGCGCAGCGACTCGTCGACCGGACGGGCGGGGTACTCGACGGGCGTCCGGACGGGGGCCTCGACGGTCAGGTCGCCGCCGAGCGCCTCCCAGCGGGCGCGCCCGCCGTCGAGCAGCCGCAGCTCGCGGTGGCCGTGCAGGCGGAACTGCCAGAAGCCGGCCGCGGCCCACCAGTTGCTGTTGCCGCTGTAGAACACGACGGTGTCGTCCGGGCCGATGCCGTGGCGGCCGAGGAGGGCGGCGAACGCCTCCGGGCGGATCAGGTCGCGGCGGACGCGGTCCTGCAGGTCGGTCGTCCAGTCGAGGCTGACCGCCCCGGGTATCCGGCCGCCCGGGTTGGGGCCGCCGTCGGTGATCTCGACGAGGACGACGCCCTCGTCGGAGCCGTGGGCCCTGACCCAGTCGCAGTCGACCAGGACGTTGTCGCGGTCCATCGTTTCTCCCTTCGGATCGCTGGGCCGGCCGGACCGGCGGCGCTCGGCCGCCGGTCCGCCGGGTCCGGTCACCACCAGTAGGTGGGGTACTTGCCGATCGCGCCGATCCGGGAGGCCAGCAGGCCGACCAGGATCAGCAGGACGCTGCCCGCCGCGAGCAGCAGCAGGAACCGCGCCGGGGCCGGGTGCTGGACGACGACCAGCACCGCGGTGGCGGCGGCCGGCGCGTGGACGGCCCGCAGCAGGCCCATCAGGCCGACCGACAGGCCGGCCGCGACCGAGGCCGTCCACAGCGAGTGGCCGGCGACGGCGCCGGCCGCGAAGCCGATCACCGCCGAGCCGAGCTGGCCGAGCAGCACGCCGCGCGGCTGGGCGGGCGGCAGGGCCGGACTGGCGCAGATGATCATCGCGGTCGCGGCGAGCGGCGCGACCAGCAGCAGCGAGTCGGTCGCCCTGCCGATCGCCGCCAGCACCAGCAGCGACACGATGGTGGCGAGCGTGCCGGACACGGTGGCCCGGGTCCCGGCGAAGGCCGGCGCCCGGCCGCCGAGGCCCCCGCCGGAGCCCTGGGCCGGGGTGGGCGAGGCGGCCGGCCGGTTGGCGGTCTGGTTCGTCATGGTGTGTCAGCTCCCGTTGTTACGGCGTCAGTTGTGCGAGCCGTGGACGAGATCCATGGCCCGCCGGTGCACAACGCGGCCGATCTTGTGGCCCATCTCCAGGCCGGGGCCGTTGTCGAAGCTCCAGTGCATGCCGCCGTAGACCCGGGAGATACCGGCCTGCTCGGCGGCGGCGGTGAAGGTCGGCCAGCTGAGCTTCACGTCCACGGCCGGGGTCAGGCCGGGCTCGACGGTCGAGGTGCCGGCCTTGAACAGGTAGGAGTCGCCGAAGGAGTCGGTGCCCGTGTACCGGCGCAGGAACTCGGCGGCCGCGCCGGAGAAGGTGGAGTGGCCGGAGACGGTGGCGGGGAAGCCCGGCACCGCGACGTAGGCCCGCCAGTGCACGCCGTCCATGGTGACGGTGCCCTGGCCGGGGCCGCCCCAGGAGCGGATCTGCTGCCCGCGCCGGTCGTAGGGGATCAGGGTGGACGGGCGGGCGAAGTCGTACTGCCGCTTGACCGCCCAGGAGCCGATCGCGGCGTCGCACTCGGCCATGTTGAGGCCGAAGAACAGCGGCGCGTCCTCGTCGATGCCGTAACCGTCGCGGGCCGAGACGAAACGGGCCCAGGACTGCTGGGCGCCGGGCGGGGTGACGTCGTTGTCCAGCCAGAACTCGGCGATCGCCTTGTGCTCGTCGGTGAGGCCGGCGCTGACCTCCAGCAGCTCCTCGACCGCGTCCGACATCCGGGTGGACGGGTAGGCGGGCGGGGCCGGCACGGTGAACTGGTCCGGGCGGCTCAGCGCGAACGGCGTCATCACGGAGAACTGCGGGGTGAGGAACTTCTGCGTCTTGCCGCCGACGACCAGCGGGGTCCAGTGGGCGGGCGCGGTGACCAGGGCCGGGTCGAAGGAGCCGACCGCCTGCGGCTGGTTCAGCGCGGTGTAGCCGGTGGTGTCGGTGTAGCCGCCAGACTGGTTGGCGCCGTCCTGGCGGCGGAAGTCCAGCACCGCCTGGGCGGTGCGGCGGCCTATGCCGGCCGGGGTGTTCGGGCCGGCCGCGGCGTCCGGGTCGTAGCCCAGGCTGCGCAGGAAGGAGTCGGCGGCCGCGGCCTGGTTCGGGAACAGGTCGCGCATCGCGAGGTGGGCGGCGTAGCTGACCGCCTCGTTCTTGTTGGCGAGGGTGCGCTCGCGGCGCGGGCGGCGCAGCGAGCCGCCGAACCGGGTGCCGACGGCACAGGAGTCGTAACAGGCCCAGGCGTCGAAAATGGCGTTGTGGATGACGGCCAGCGCCCGCGCGTTGATGGTGGCCGGGCCGAACACCGTGCCGGCGAGCCTGTACTCGGCGAGGATGGCGTCCATCACGGCCTGGTTCCAGCGCACCACGACGCTGACCTCGTGCGCGCCCGGCGCGCGGCGGCCGGTCCGGGTCTCCGACGCCCACGCGGTGGCGGGCAGGGCCAGCGCGCCGGCCACGCCGAGTCCGGCGGCGATGACCCGGCGGCGGGTGGTGTTTCGGGTGGGGAGGGGAAGGGTCATCGGTGTCGTTCCTTCTCGCGTTCGGGCCGACGGCCGGGGAAGCGGCTTTGTGCGGAAGGTATGTGACGGTTCGTGGCATGAACGTTGCAGCAGCATTGCACCGTGTTGCGCCAGAGCTGACGGTGTCTCGTCAAACATTTGTACGGACCGGAATCGATGCTGCTCAGGCGAGCGGTGCCGGAGCGGGCGTCGATCGGGTTCTTCTATGGCTCCCATGCAATGCGGCGATGGCGCTCGCTGCCGCCGACCGGCGGTGGTTAGCGTGGAAATCAGGCCGCCCGACAACAGGGAGCGGGAGCGACGAGCGGCACCGGGCACGGCACCGCAGCGCGGACGACACCGCGGCGAGGTGCCCGCCCCCGGCGCCGCGACGCCCCGGACCGCCCCCGGGCGGCCCGGGGTGACGACACGGGGGCAAGCCATGATCCAAGCACTTCCGGGCGGCGCCGGCATCCGCAGCGTCGCCACCGCCAGGGGCGGCCAGGCGCGCCGGAGCACCGCGGCCGAACCGCCGCCACCGCGCCCGCGCGCCCTGCGGGCCGCCGACGGCCCGGACGGCCACCGGCCGTGCCCGGTCGCCGGCGTACGGCTCGACCTGCTGGGCGGCTTCGCCCTGCACCTCGACGGCGAGGAGGTCCAGCCGGGCATCGGCGCCCGCCGCCTGCTCGCCCTGCTCGCCGTCGAACCCGGCGGACTCACCCGCGCCAGGGCCGCCGCCGTCCTCTGGCCGGGACTCGAACCCGCCAGGGCCGGCGCGACCCTGCGCACCGCGCTGCACCGGCTCCCCGGCTGCCGCGCCGACCTGCTCCACGAAGGCAGGGAACGGCTGCGGCTCGCTCCCGACGTCACCACCGACCTCGGCGAACTGCGCACCACCGCCACCCGGGTGCTCAACCTCGCGCTCCCGATGGACGCCGAGGAACTCGGCCGGGCCGTCTCCTGCGACTTCGGCCACGACCTGTTGCCGGACTGGGAGGAGGACTGGCTCGACCACCACCGGATGCGCTGGCGCGAACAGCGGCTGCACACCCTGGAGGCACTCTCGTTCCGGCTCGTCCAGGCCGGCTGGGTGGGCGCCGCGGTGGACGCCGCCCTGGTCGCCATCCACGCCGACAACCTGCGCGAGAGCGCACACGAGACGCTGGTCGCCGCCTACCTGGCGGCCGGCAACCGGATCGCCGCCAACGCCTACCGGGCCACCTACCGGGAACTGCTCCGGCAGGAACTCGGCGGCCGCGAGCCGGCGGCCCGCAGCACCGGCGGCCGGCCCGGCGGCCCGCACGACGGCGACCGCGGCGTCCGAAGCCTGCGCAGCCTGCACCGGCCGTCCGCCGGCCGCCAGGACGCCCCCTAGGAGTCTTCAAAGGCAGGCGGCGGTCGATTCAGGGGCGCTGGGAGGTGCCCCCACGCATCCCGTCCGGGGCACCCGCGTGCCCCGGAGGTCCTCGCCGTGCCCGCACGCCCGCGACCGGACCCGCGCGCACCGCACCGCACCGACCCGACCCGTCATCAGCCGTGTTCTGGAGGCACTCCGTGACCGTGACCCCCGAGCTCAAACCGCCCGGCCCGCTGCTGTCCGCCGCGCCCGCGCCGCAGGCCCTCACCGCCCGCCTGCGCCCGGGCCTGCACCGCTGGGGCCTGACCCTGCTGCGGGCCGGACTCGGCGTGCTGTACGTGTGGTTCGGCATCCTGAAGATCGCCGAACGGAGCCCGGCCGGTGTCCTGGTGACGGGCACCATCCCCGGCCACCCCGGCAGCTGGGTCGTGCCCGCCCTCGGCTGGGTCGAGGTGCTGCTCGGACTCTGGCTGCTATCCGGCCGCGGCCTGCTGCTCGCCCTGCCGGTCCTCGGCGCCCACCTCTGCGGCACCTTCGGCGTCCTGCTGTTCATGCCCGGCACCGCCTTCGACGACGGCAACCCGCTGCTGCTCACCCTGGTCGGCGAGTTCGTGGTGAAGAACCTGGTCCTGCTCGCGGCCGTCCTGGTCGTCACCACCGGCTCCCGCCGGCCGACGGACGCCGGCGCCCGGTAGCGCCGTGCCGGGCGGTGCCGGCGCGGTAAATGCTTTGCGGCGCACGGCGGGAGGTGCCTACGGTCTCCCGGCCCGCCACCCGTCCGGAGCCCTCTGGAGCCGCCGTGCCGATCAGCCTCACCGCCCTCACCGATCCCGCCGCCGGTCCGGCCCGGCGTCGTGCAGCCTGGCTCGCCGCCGACGACGACGGGGTGCCGGTGGGGTCGGCGTTCCTGACGCTGTCGGACCGTGAGGAGCGGCGCCGGGTGGCCGAGCTGGAGCTCACCGTGCACCCGGCCGAACGCCGCCGCGGCACCGGCACCCTGCTGCTGGAGGCCGCGATCGGGGCGGCCCGGGCGGAGGGCCGGGGCATCCTGCTCGCGGTGGCCGGGGAGGGCGGTCCGGGCGAGGCCTTCCTCGCCGCCCGCGGGCTGCGCCGGGTGCTGGTGCTCGTCGAGGCCCGGCTGCCGCTGGCCGCGGCGGACGACGGCCGGCTCACCGCCCTGGTGGAACGCCCGCACCCCGGCTACCGGCTGGTGGACTGGGACGGGACCGCCCCGGACGGGCTGCTGGAGCGCTACCTCGCCGCCCGCCCGGCGATGGACGACATGCCGCTCGGGGACACCGGCCACGGCGCCGTCCGCTGGACGCCCGACCGGCTGCGCGCCGCGGCCGAGGCGGTGGCCGCGCGCGGCGACCTGCTGCACACCGTCGCGGTGGTGTCCGAGGACGACGGCGCGGTCGTGGGCTTCACCGAGCTGGTGGTGCCCGGCGGCGGCACCGGTGACGGACAGCACTACGGCACCGGTGTGCTGCCCGCTCACCGCGGCCGCGGCCTGGCCGGCTGGATGAAGGCGGCGTCGGTCCGCACCGCCCGCCGCCGCCACCCCGCCCTGGCGGGGCTGCTGACGGACACCGCGGAGGAGAACGCGCCGATGCGGCGCGTCAACGAAGCCTTCGGCTACCGTCCGACGCGCCGCCTCTGCCACTACCGGCTGGACCTGTAGTCCGGGCCGTGCAGGTCAGACGTTGACGCCGTAGTCCAGGGCGATGCCGCGCAGTCCGGAGGCGTAGCCCTGGCCGATCGCGCGGAACTTCCAGTCCGCGCCGTGCCGGTAGAGCTCGCCGAAGACCATCGCGGTCTCGCTGGAGGCGTCCTCGCTGAGGTCGTAGCGGGCGACCTCCCGGCCGGTGGCCTGGTCGACCACGCGGATGAAGGCGTTGCGGACCTGACCGAAGTTCTGCAGCCGGCTCTCGGCGTCGTAGATCGACACCGGGAAGACGATCTTCGAGACGGCGAGCGGCACCGCCACCAGCTCGACCTTGATCTGCTCGTCGTCGCCGTCGCCGCCGCCGGTCAGGTTGTCGCCGCTGTGCTCGACCGAACCGTCCGGGCTCGCCAGGTTGTTGTAGAAGACGAAGTGCTGGTCGGTCATCACCCGGCCGTTCTCGCCGCACAGCAGTGCGCTGGCGTCGAGGTCGAAGTCGGCGCCCGTGGTCGAGCGGACGTCCCAGCCGAGACCGACGATGACCGACGTCAGACCCGGGGCCTCCTTGCTCAGCGAGACGTTGCCGCCCTTGGCCAGCGAGACTCCCATGGCTTCCCCTCCCGGAGTGCCGCACCGGGCTCGTCCGCCCGGCCGATCCGATCACTGTGAGCCATGAATCTACAGCACTGTAGAGGCTCGGCGGGCCCACCCCGCACGGGTTGACGCGGTCTCAGCGGACGGCCGCGCACTGACCGCTCAGTAGGATGGCCGGGCGCCGCCGCACCCGCGGCCGCGCGGGAGCGGGCGGGCAGCAGGCCCTGCCGGGACGTACGGGGAGGCGCCGCCATGGTCCAGGAGCGCGACCCCGCCGCCGACGGGCTCCGGGCCCGCCGCCGCGGCCAGGGCGAGCTGGAGGCCCAGGTGCTGTCGGTGCTGCGGGAGGCGCCGGAGCCGGCCACCGCCGGCTGGGTGCAGCAGCGGCTGGAGGGCGGGCTCGCCTACACCACGGTGGTCACCATCCTCTCTCGACTGCACGCCAAGAAGGCCGTCTCACGGACCCGTTCCGGCCGCTCGTACCACTGGCGGGCCGCCGATGCCGCCGGGCTGGCCGCGCTGAAGATGCGCCGGGTGCTCGACAGCGAGGCCGACCGGGACGCGGTGCTGGCCAGCTTCGTCTCCGCCCTGCTGCCGCACGACGAGGTGCTGCTGCGGGCCCTGCTGGACAGCGCCTCGGACGGTGCGGTGCAGCCGGCCGACGGCGGCCCGCGGGGCGGCGGGGGCGACGGGCCGGCGTACCGCGAGGGCTGAGCCGTGGGCGTCTTCGTCTTCCTCTTCCTGCCGCTCGTCCTCCCGCTCACCGCGCTGCCGCTCTCCCGGCTCGCCGAGCAGCACCTGCACCCGCGCGCCGCGACCCGGCTGCTGACCGGATTCGCCCTGGCGATGGCCGGGTGCAGCGCGCTCTGCCTCGGCCTGCTCGGGGTGCTCGGCACCGCCCAGATCCCCGGCAATCCGCTGCCGGACAGCTGGTCCGACCCCGAGGTGCGCGACATGGTGCCCTTCCACGTCGAGATGGGCGCGGCCTCGATCGCGATGCTCGCCGTGGTGCTCGGCGCGGTCGCCCGCACCCTGGCGGGGCGGCTGCGGGTCGCCACCCGGGCCCGCCGAGCGGTGGCCGACCTCCCGGCCGGGGACGGTCCGGCGGTGCTGCCCGACGACCGCCCGTACGCCTACGCGCTGCCCGGCGGGGCCGGTCGGATCGTGGTCTCCACCGGCATGCTGGCGCACCTGGCCGAGGACGAGCGGGCCGCCCTGCTCGCCCACGAACAGGCTCACCTGACCCACCGTCACCACCGCTACCTGCTGGCGACCCGACTCGCCGCCTGCGTCAACCCCTTCCTGCGGCCGCTGCACCGGGCGGTGGCGTACTCCACCGAGCGGTGGGCGGACGAGGAGGCGGCGGGCGCGGTCGGCGACCGCCGGACTACCGCCCGCGCCGTCGCCCGGGCTGCGCTGGTCGCCCACCACGCGGTGCTGCCGGGGCTGGCGGCCTTCGCGGACCCGGCGCCCGGCCCGGTGCCGCGCCGGGTGGCGGCACTGCTCGGCCCCGTCCCGTCCGGCCGGGCCTGGCCGCCCGCGCACAGCCCGGCCGGGCCGGCCGTGATGCTGGCCGCCGCCGGCACCGCCGCCTCCGCGCTCTCCGCGCTGAACGCGGCCACCGCGCTGCTGCTGGTGCTCAAGGCGGCCACCCCGCTCTGACGCCGTCCCGGCCAGGGGCCGGGGATCCGGCGCGGAGGGCCGGGGGACGTCCGGGTCAAGTGCGGGCAAAGTACGATCGGCCCCCTCACCACCCGAATCGGTAAGGAGAGCACCGATGGTGTTCAAGCGGCTTCTCGGCGCGCTGGGCGTCGGCGGACCCACCGTGGACACGGTCCTGTCCACGCCGACCGTGCGCCCCGGCGGCACGATCCACGGCCAGGTCAACCTGGTCGGCGGCGAGCGGGACGCGGAGATCAACGGCATCACCCTGAGCCTGGTCGCCCGGGTCGAGGTCGAGTACGAGGACCACGAGGGGCACACCAACAAGACCTTCGCCTCGGCCGTGGTCAGCGGCCCGATGCGGCTTGCGGCCGGCGAGCACCGCGCGGTGCCGTTCGCCTTCCCGGTGCCGTTCGAGACCCCGGCCACCTCCATCGCCGGCCAGCACCTGTCGGGCATGGCGCTCGGCGTGCGCACCGAGGTGGACATCGCGGGTCAGCTGGACAAGGGCGACGCGGACCCGGTGGCGGTCGAGGCCCTGCCGGTGCAGCAGCGCGTGCTGGACGCCCTGCTGGCGCTCGGCTTCCGCTTCACCCGGGCCGACCTGGAGGCCGGCCACATCCGCGGCACCCGGCAGACGCTGCCCTTCTACCAGGAGATCGAGTTCCGGGCGGCGCCGCAGTACGCGCACCGCTGCAACGAGATCGAGGTGACCTTCATCGCCGACGCGTACGGCGTCGAGGTCGTCCTGGAGTTCGACAAGCGCGGCTTCCTGCACGGCGGCGACTCGGTGCGCACCTACCACCTGGACCACGCGGCGGCCCAGCAGGACCTCACGGCCGTGGTGGACGGCTGGATCCGCGCCGCGCTGTAGCGGCACCCGCGACGACGGGGAACGGCGGACCGCCGGGGCACGAGCAACCGTGCGAGACATTCGCTCGCAGTCGGCTATGTGCTCCTTAGAAAGGAGGTGATCCAGCCGCACCTTCCGGTACGGCTAC
>NZ_JBFBJZ010000017.1:0-141540 GCF_040686255.1 Kitasatospora sp. NPDC085879
TCCGGGGTGATCATGTTGAATTCCCGGTCGAGAATGGTGGAGTACGTCGAGTCCCCGAGCCTGCCCGCGGCCACCGCCGTACCGAAGTAGCGGCCGCTGCCGGCCGCTGCCGCGCCGAGG
The DNA here is from genome assembly GCF_040686255.1 of Kitasatospora sp. NPDC085879. Taxonomy (NCBI): domain Bacteria; kingdom Bacillati; phylum Actinomycetota; class Actinomycetes; order Kitasatosporales; family Streptomycetaceae; genus Kitasatospora; species Kitasatospora sp. NPDC085879. The sequence continues at coordinate 121 of NZ_JBFBJZ010000017.1, forward strand.
ACGGTCGGCGTGCCGGCATTCGACGTGAATGCGGCCTGGGCGACCAGCGGTATGGCAGCACCCACGGCGGCGAGCACCACGGCGGCGGCGATCAGGCGGCGGGTCGCCGGACGGCGGCGATGAGAGCGGTTCTGATCTGGCAACGGCTTGTCCCTCTGGCGTAGTGGGCCTTGGTCTTGGCCACGGTTACCTGCCAGTTGCCGCCACGCACACAGAGGTTGCCGTGATCGGGAGAACTTTTTTTGTCGAGTCGGAGATCGGCGCGGCCCTCGTCCCGTCGGGGCGAAGCCGCCCCCGGACCGCGAGGGCGCCCGCGGCGTTCCCGGCCTCGGCGCGATGGGTGTCGTCCTTGGTTTTCCGTCAGACGCGGCGGGACCGCAGGCCGTTTGGCCTGCGGCCCCGCTCAGGGGGTCGGGATCAGGATGGGTCGCCGTACTGGAGGCCGCGTCCGTTGGTGCCGATGTAGACGCGGCCGAAGGTGTCGGGGTCGCCGGTGATGATGCCGAGGCTGCCGATGGCGCCCCACTGGTGGGCGTCGTCGTTGACGCGGAGCCAGGTGGCGCCCTTGTCGGTAGAGCGGAAGACTCCGGTGACGTCCTTGACGGTGCCGATCAGGTACAGGGCCTGGTAGTTGGCGCCGGGTGCGGCCTTGCCGAAGCCGAGGGCCGAGGCGGACTGCACCGAGCCGAGCGGGGTGAAGGTGCGGCCGCCGTCGGTGGAGTGCAGCAGCCCCTTGCCGCCGCCGGAGATCCACAGGTCCCCGGCGGTGCCGGGGACGGCCGTGAGCCGGCCGGAGGGCAGGTTGCCGGTCCGGGCGGTGAAGGTCGCGCCGCCGTCGGTGCTGGCGTAGAGGGTGCCGCCGGACAGGGAGTAGAAGGTGTTGCCGGAGGAGCGGTCGGCGACGACCTCGGCGTCGGTGCCCAGGCCGCTGACCTTCGACCAGCTCGAGCCCTTGTCGGTCGAGCGGTACGGGACCTGACCGTCCTCGGTCCAGACGATGGTGGAGCCGTCCGCCGCAAGCGCGACATGGCCCATCTGGGAGCTGCTGACCGGCTCTGACTTGAAGCCGTTCCAGCTGCTGCCGCCGTCGGTGGAGTAGGCGCCGTCCTGCGCGCCGCCACGGCCGACGCGGACCATCATCGAGGGGTTGGACTGAGCGAAATCGATGTCGGTGCTGCTGCTCATCAGCGGGTTCTTCAGCCGTCCGGCGGGCACCTCGGTCAGGGAGTCGTGGCGGAAGCCGCCCTGGTCGCCCATGGAGGTGATGACGGTGGCGCCGCCGGGAGGGGCGATCGCGTCCGCCAGCGAGGTCTCCTCCAGCCCGCGGGCCCCGGAGGCCCAGTGGCTGGTGCCGCCGCTGTCGGAGGCGTTGGCGTCCTTGCTGCGCCAGATGCCGTTGCCGGTGCCGTACAGCGCGTGCCCGGAGTCGAAGGGATCGATGGCCAGCGCGGTCATCCAGTGCCCGATGACGGTACCGACGTAAGGAGCGCCGGAGGCGTCGCGCTGCGACTTGTCGGCCAGTGCCTTCCAGGTCGTGCCGCCGTCGGTGGTCCGGTAGACCTCGTCCTCGGGCCACCAGCGGTCGAGGGTGGTGACCATCACCGTGGACGGTCTCTGCGGGTCGACGGCCAGACCGGAGAACCCGTAACCGCCCTGGGAGGGGGAGATGTTCTTCCACGCGCCGCCGGACGGCGTGTACTTCCACACCGAGCCCGCCGTCGCGTCCATGGGGCCGATGCTGTTGCTGTAGGACAGGTACAGCGAGCCGTCACCGGAGACCACGCCGTGCTGCGGCATCTGGCCGGTGGGCTGCCCGGAGACGGCCTGCCAGGTGTTGCCGCCGTCGGTGGAGCGGTACAGGGAGGTGGACCTGTCGTTGACGCCGACGTAGATCGTGTTGCTGCTGGCCCGGCCGTACGTCACGAAGGAGATGCCCGCGCCGCTGCTCGCCCCGTCCTTGACGGGGAACGAGGAGACCTGACTCCATGTCGCGCCGTAGTCGGTGCTGCGCCACAGGCCGTTCTTGCGGGTGCCCAGCAGTAGGGTGCCGTGGTTCGCGGGGTCGATCACGAGCCGTTCGCCCGCCCCGCGGCCGGGTTCGTTGCCGCCCAGCTTGAACGGCAGATCGGTGCGCTGGAAGGTGCGGCCCCGGTCGGTGGAGCGCAGGATCGCGCCGTTGCCGGCCCACTCGTTGGTGTAGGTGCCCGTCGCGAGGTAGAGCCGGTTGGGGTCGACGGGGTCGGTGGCCAGCGCATCTATGCCCAGCAGGTTCCAGTCCTTCTCGCCGATCCAGTCGGTCAGCGGTATCCACTGCTCGGCCCCGGTGTCCCAGCGGTACGCGCCGCCCATGTCGGTGCGCGCGTACAACAGGCCCTTCTCCTTCTGGTTGAAGACCAGGCCGGTCACGTAACCGCCGCCCGCCACCGGGGCGTTCTTCCACACGTACGATCCGGACCCGGTCTGCGCGCCGCCGCCGCTCTCCGCCACCTTCACCAGCTTCCACTGCTGGTTGGCGCCGCCCCAGCCGGGCCACTGGATGACCTGCGCGCCCCGGTCCGTGGAGCTTCCGGAGACGTCCAGGACCTGACCGCTCTTGCGGGAGGTGAAGGTGACGGCGTCGGAACCGCGCACATCGTCGATCCGCCACTGCTGGGACGCTGAGGACCTGTCCGTCTGCTGCTCGGCGGCAGCCGCCTGGCTGGTCGAGTCGCCCGCTATGCCCAGCACCTTGCCGCTGTTGCGGTTCACCAGCTCGTAGTAGCCGTCCCCGGTGGACTTCAGTTTCCACTGCTGGTTGGCGGTGTTCTGGTCGGTCCACTGCTGGATCCGGGTGCCGTCGGCGGTAGAGAAGGCGTTGACGTCCACCACCTGGCCGCTGCGTACCGAGACCAGCCTGTAGTAGGCACCGTTGTCGACCGTCGCGGCCTGGGAGTCCTCGGGTGTGAACATGAAGTACGAGACGCCGGCGAGGGGCACACCGAGCGCCAGAGCGGTGGCGCTGAAACGACGGCGGTGACGCCCGCGGCGCCCGCGGGTGGGGTTGCTCATGGGTAGACGCTCTCCTTGCGAACTGTGCACGAGGGGAAGGCGGATCGGGACACCGGAACTGGCCGGATCTACTTCCTTGTGGTCACAGGCTCCGCAAAGGGTTGCCGCGAGCCGGAAACTTCTTCCGGTCACCTCGTGGTGAGGTGGACGTTGATCAGCGTCCAGGGTGACGTCGGCGCCCTCGGCGTCGACGTTCCACACGCGCGTGGCCCAGAAGGGTCGGCGTCCTCACAAGCGGCCCAAGAACACGGCTGAGCAGGCATATCGGATGCGGTGGCGCTGAAGAGCACGGCCGCACACGTCGGCTGAACGGCTCCTGCCGACGCGCCACCGGCGCGGACCAGGCCGTCCAGCCATGCCCGGCGGCGGGTGAGCACGGACGGTTGGCGGTTCACTCGTCGTCCGCTTCTCCGCGCAGATACGCCTGATGTCACGCGCGACCGGCGCCGCACCACCCGAGTGCAGCGCGCCCTTGCCCCGAGACCCGGGCCGGGCGGAGCTCGAAGAGATTCGCCGGCTCTTCGACGGCCAGCTCGTCCACTGTGATGCCCTCGGCTGTGGCCTGCTCACGCAGACAGACCTCAACGCCGTCCGGCACCTGAATGGACATGCGGACACCGCGCGCCTGCGCAGGAGGGCCGGAGCTCGGCGGAGACAATCCGGCCGCCCGGTAGGCCTGTACAGCGAAGCGCCGTCCCGGAAAGCGAAAGTCGCTCGGGACGGCGCTCGTCTGTAGGTCAGTCAGCCAGCGGCAGGTAGACCCGGTTACCCTGGGCCGCGAACTCCTCCGACTTGGCCTTCATGCCCTCGACGGCCTCCGCGTCGTACTCGGGCTCGGGCGCACCGTCGCCGTACTTCTCTGTGATGGTTCGACTGATCTTCATCGAGCAGAACTTCGGGCCGCACATGGAGCAGAAGTGCGCGGTCTTGGCCGGTTCGGCGGGCAGCGTCTCGTCGTGGAAGTCGCGGGCGGTCTCCGGGTCGAGGGCCAGGTTGAACTGGTCCTCCCAGCGGAACTCGAAGCGCGCGTCGGAGAGTGCGTCGTCCCAGGCCTGGGCGCCGGGGTGGCCCTTGGCGAGGTCGGCGGCGTGGGCGGCGATCTTGTAGGTGATGACGCCGGTCTTGACGTCGTCCCGGTTGGGCAGGCCCAGGTGCTCCTTGGGCGTGACGTAGCAGAGCATGGCGGTGCCCCACCAGGCGATCATGGCGGCGCCGATGCCCGAGGTGATGTGGTCGTAGCCGGGTGCGACGTCGGTGGTGAGCGGGCCCAGGGTGTAGAACGGCGCCTCGTCGCAGATCTCCTTCTGGAGATCCATGTTCTCCTTGATCTTGTGCATCGGGACGTGGCCCGGGCCCTCGATCATCACCTGGACGTTGCGCTCGCGGGCGATCCGGCCGAGCTCGCCGAGCGTCTGCAGTTCGGCGAACTGGGCCTCGTCGTTGGCGTCGGCGATGGAGCCGGGCCGCAGGCCGTCGCCGAGCGAGAAGGTGACGTCGTACGTCGCCAGGATGTCGCAGAGCTCTTCGAAGTTGGTGTAGAGGAAGTTCTCCTTGTGGTGCGCCAGGCACCAGGCGGCCATGATCGAGCCGCCACGGGAGACGATGCCGGTCTTGCGGCGGGCGGTCAGCGGCACGTAGCGCAGCAGTACGCCGGCGTGCACGGTCATGTAGTCGACGCCCTGCTCGCACTGCTCGACGATGGTGTCGCGGTAGACGTCCCAGCTGAGGTCCTCGGCCCTGCCGTCGACCTTCTCCAGGGCCTGGTAGAGCGGCACGGTGCCGATCGGCACGGGGGAGTTGCGCAGGATCCACTCGCGGGTGGTGTGGATGTTGCGGCCGGTCGAGAGGTCCATGACGGTGTCGGCGCCCCAGCGGGTCGCCCAGGTCATCTTCTCGACCTCCTCCTCGATCGAGGAGGTGACGGCGGAGTTGCCGATGTTGGCGTTGATCTTCACCAGGAAGTTGGTGCCGATGATCGCCGGCTCGACCTCCGGGTGGTTCACGTTGACCGGGATGACGGCCCGGCCGCGGGCGACCTCGTCACGGACGAACTCCGGCGCCAGGCCCTCGCGGAGGGCGACGAACTCCATCTCGGGGGTGATCACGCCCTGCTTGGCGTAGGCGAGCTGGGTGACGGCGGCGCCGTCGCGGCCGCGCAGCGGGCGGCGCGGGCGGCCGGGGAAGACGGCGTCGAGGTTGCGCAGGTTCCCGCCGCGCGGCGAGGTGTGCTTGATGCCGTCGTCCTCGGGGCGGGCCTCGCGGCCGTCGTACTCCTCGACGTCGCCGCGCTGGCGGATCCAGGCGTCGCGCAGGGCGGGCAGGCCGCGCCGCACGTCCGGTTCGTAGGAGGAGTCGGTGTACGGGCCGGAGGTGTCGTACAGCGGGACGGTGCGGCCGTTGGTGAGGAGGACCTCGCGGTACGGGACGCGGAGGTCGGGGCGGCTGCCCTCGCGGTGGGCCTTGCGCCAGGCCGGGGTGGGGTAGCCGGTGGACGCGCTGCTGACGCCCCGGCCGGAGGCAGACTGCGGCTGTGCTTCAAAGGTGGTCATCAGACCCTCTACTCCCTACGCCGGCATTACCCGGTCAGGTTCCTGCGGTCGGCGCAGCGGTCGGTCCGTGTACCGCGGACCTTTCAGCGCCCTCTCAGCCCGGTGCTCCGAGCTCCCGTTGGTCGCAGGCGGATGCCTGCAACAAGACGTCAACACCGTAGCGGCCACATCGGGGCAGGTCCAGACGGGTTCCGGCCAGTGGACGGGCGCGGCAGACTGGCGGGCATGGTGGGCAACACAGGGCGGGTGACCGGCCGGACGGGGCCGGGGCTGGTGGGCGAGGTGATGGTGTTCGTCCCCGAACGGCGGGGGACGGAGGCCTTCCTGGCGTACCCGGCGGTGCCGGGCGAGGAGCTGGCGGTGGGCACTCCGGTGGTGGTCGTGGAGTACCAGCCGCCGCGCACGGTGTACGTGGCGGCGGTCCTTTGACGCAATCTTGACGCGTTCCTGGGCGAATTGTGGGCGCCGGGCCCTTCCGTGGCGATCTCGGCAGGCGCAGAATCTCCTGCTGCCGCCGGCTTCCGCGCCTTCCTGCACATCAGAGCGCAGCCACGGGACGCCGGCGTGCGCCGAAGGGGGAATCAGCCGATGCTCATCGGCATCGCGGGGGCCGTCGTGGCCTCCATCGTCGTCCTTGTCGTGCTCTTCAGGCTCATGTGGCGGGTCGCCGAGCCGAACGAGGCACTGATCATCTCCGGTTCCCGGCACCGCTCGGAGGGTGTCGCGGACGGACTCGGATTCCGGATCGTCACCGGGCGCGGCACGTTGGTGCTGCCCGGTGTGCAGGTGGTGCGCCGGCTCTCGCTGGACCTCAACGAGGCCGAGCTGGACGTCGAGTGTGTGACGTCGCAGGGCATCCCGGTGCACGTCAAGGGTGTGGTGATCTTCAAGGTGGGCGACGATCCGGTGTCGATCGCCAATGCCGCGCGCCGCTTCCTCGACCAGCAGAAGATGATGGGCCACCGGGTCCACAACGTCTTCGCCGGCCATCTGCGGTCCATCGTCGGCGGGTTGACGGTCGAGGACATGATCCGCGACCGCGAGCGGATGACCGGGGAGACCCGGGCGGCGTCCGGCAGCGAGATGGAGAAGCTGGGCCTGATCATCGACTCGCTGCAGATCCAGGAGATCCTCGACCCGACCGGCTACATCAAGAACCTCGCCGCCCCGCACGCCGCCGCTGTGCAGCGGGACGCCCGGATCGCCGCCGCCGAGGCGGACCGCCGGGCCACCGAGGCCGAGCAGGAGGCGTTCGCCCGCAAGTCCGAGGCCACTCGCAACTCCGGTATCCAGCAGGCCGGTTACCAGGCCGAGCTGGAGACGGCGCAGGCCCGGGCGCTGCAGGCAGGTCCGCTGGCGCAGGCCGCGGCCCGGCAGGAGGTCGTCGTCCAGGAGACCAAGGTCGCCGAGTTGGAGGCGCACCGCAAGGAGCAGCAGCTGCAGGCGGACGTCCGCAAGCCGGCCGACGCCCGGGCGTACGAGACCCGGACGAAGGCGCAGGCCGACCGTGACGCCCGGATCTCGGCGGCGGAGGCGCTGGCCCGGGAGACCGAGCTGAAGGCCGCGGCCGAGGCGAACCGGGTGAAGATCGCCGCCACCGCGGAGGCGGAGGCCACCAAGGCCCGCGGTCTGGCTTCGGCCGAGGCCACCCGGGCGACCGGCCAGGCCGAGGCGGCGGCCGCGGAGGCGAAGGGCCTGGCGACGGCCGAGGCGGCCCGGGCCCTCGGTCTGGCCGAGGCGGAGGCGATCAAGGCGCGGGCGGCGGCCCTGGCGGAGAACCAGGAGGCGGTCGTCGCCCAGCAGTTGGCGGAGAACTGGCCGGAGATCGTCCGGGCCGGTGCGGAGGCCTTCGGCAATGTGGAGCACATGGTGCTGCTGAACGGCGCCGAGGGCATGGGCGAGATGATGGCCAAGGCGCTGACCATGGGCGGGACGGGGCTGGGCCTGGCCCGGCAGTTGCTCTCCGCGATGGGCCAGCAGCAGCGTCCGGCCGAGCCGGTGGCCGCCGCCGAGCGTGCGGTGAGCCGGGCGATCCCCGTCCAGGAGGGCGCGGAGTCCTGAGCACGGCGGCAGCCCGCCCGGCCGCGGTGTGCGGCGGGGCGGGCTGCTGCGCGGGCGGAGCCGGTCAGGGCCGGTCAGGTCGGTAGGCCTCGGCGAGGGCGGTGAAGACGGCCTTCGGCCGGCGGGTGCCGTTCTCCAGGGCCACCACCCCGTAGGAGCCGAGGTCGAGGTCGTGGGCCGGGTCCTCGGGGCGGTGCGGGGCGCGGTAGCCGGCCCAGGTGAACCAGAAGGCGGCGTCCACGCCCTCCTCCTCGAACACCGGCAGCAGCTCCCGCAGGTGGCGGGCCTGTTCCTGCTTGTCGCGGACGAGCCCGGGGCGCACCGCGGGCGGTTCCACGGAGCGGTCGATGACGTCCCAGCCGAGGCCGCCGCGGTCGGCGGCGCCGGCGTAGGTGCAGCAGCCGAACTCGGTGACGGCGACGGGCTTGCCGTGGGCGAAGTGGGCGCGCAGCTCGTCCCGGTAGCGGGCGGCGTTGTGGGCGTCCCGGTAGGCGTCGACGGCGACCAGGTCGAAGGGTGTCCAGTCGATCCGCTCCCAGACGCCGGAGGCGTAGGTGATCCGGCCGCCGAACTCGGCGCGGCAGGCGGCGGCGGTGTCGGCGAGGAAGGCGTTGAGCCGGGCGAGCACGGCGGGCATGGTCTGCCAGGTCTCGGGGCGGAAGAGGGCGGCCATCCGGTCGCCGAGGCCGGCGCCGGGCAGCAGGCCGTCGGCGAAGAGGGTGAGTTCGCAGCCGAGCACCAGGACGACCTCGGCGCCGGCCGCCCGGAGCTGCTCGGCGCGGCGGGCGCTGTCCAGCAGGACGGGCCGCATGGCCTGCTCGTCCAGGCCGCAGGGAAAGGGCGCGAACCAGATCTCCAGGCCGTGCTCGGCGGCGTACTCGGCGGCGAGGGCGATCCGCTGCGGGTCGTCGCCGGTGATCCGGACGGCCGTGCAGTGCAGTTCCTCGGCGATGGTGCGCAGTTCGGCGCGGGCCTCGGCCGGGTCGAAGTGCGGCCGGGAGGACCCTCCCGCGGGGGTGAAGCCGGTGTCGTAGTTGATGCCCTTGGCGCGCATGGCGGTCGTTCCCCCGGGTGTGCGGTGCGGCGGTCGGTGGTCGGTGCGGCCGGGGTCACTCGGCGTCGGCGACGACCTGGTGGGCGATCCGCTCGGCGAAGACGTTGCCGGCGAGGATGCCGACGCCGATCGCGGCGACCAGGAAGACGGTGCCGAGCCAGGCCATGGTCTCGACCGGCACGGTGTAGGCGCCGACGACCCGGGCGATGCACTCGGCGACCAGGGCGGTGCCCCAGACGAGCGAGAAGTTGCGCTCCTGGCGGCGGAAGGCGGCCGAGCCGTCGGCCAGCCGGTCCCAGGCGGCGGCCCGGGCGGCGATGCCCTTGACGATGAAGGGCTTGAGGCCGGCGGTCATCAGCGGGCGGCGGCCGAAGGCCGAGACGATGATCGAGATGCCGATGACGCTGCTGATCGCGCCGTCCTTGGCGAGCATCAGCCGCGGGTCGCCGCTGAGGGCGGAGAGCGCGATGCCGGCGGTGTTGACCACCAGCATGAGCAGGGCGAGCGCGTTGAGGGTGCGCTCGCGGAGCAGTCCGACGGCGGTCCGGACGGCCGGGACGGCGCTGGAGAGGGCCAGCGAGGCGACCAGGCCGAGGCCGAGCGCGCTGTGGGCGGCGAAGTAGACGCCGAGCGGGACGGCGACGTCGACCGCGAGCGGCTTCAGCGCGTCGAGCTTCGTCGCGGCGGCCTCGCTCCGGCCGTTCCGGCCGGTCTGCCCGCTCTGCCCGGTCTGCTCGTCGATCGCCGCGGTGGTGGTGATGGTGGCCATGGTGTCCGCTCCCCTGTCGGTGGTGCCCGGTCTTCCCGATGCATCGAGAATCCCGCGGACGGGGGTTCGCCCGGCAGTGTCGGCCGCACCGGGATCCGCATGACGGATGTCACGGCCGGATCCCAGCAGGGAGGTTGGGGGTGATCGCCGGTCAGGCCTGAGTACGGGTACTCAGGCCGCGGGTGCCCGGGCACCGGGAGCATGGCGGGCATGGACCTTCGATTTCCGAGCGTGGGCATCACCGCGGTGGGCGCCGGCCTGCCGGCCCGGGTGCTGACGTCGCAACAGCTCCAGGACGAGGTGGTGGCCGGCAGCGGACTCCGGCTCCCCGACCGGATGTTCGAGAAGGCCACCGGCATCGTCACCCGGCGGTTCGCCGCCGACGACGAGTACGCCTCCACCCTGGCCCTGGCCGCCGCCCGGAACGCCCTCGACCGTGCCGGCCACCACCCGCTCGACATCGACCTGTTGGTGTACGCCTCCGCCACCCGGGACGTCTGCGAGCCCGCCACCGCCCACCTGGTGCAGGCCGAACTCGGATCCCGCGCACACGCCTTCGACGTCTCCAACGCCTGCAACAGCTTCCTCAACGGCATCGACGTGGCCCGCGCGATGATCCTCGCCGGGCGGGCCCGCCGCGCCCTGGTGGTCACCGGCGAGACGCCGAGCCGGGCGATGCGCCGCGACCCGTCCGGCCTCGCCGACTTCCGGGACGGCTTCGCCGGCTACACGTTCGGCGACGCCGGCGCGGCCGTGGTCGTCGAACCGGTCGAGCGCGGCGGCATCCTGGACGTGGAGACGGAGACCGCCTCCGAGCACTGGGCGGTCGGCGGCATACCCGGCGGCGGCTCGCGACACCCGCGCGGTGACGAGTACAGCTACTTCCGCGGCGGGGGCAAGGAGTTGCGCGGGGTCTTCGAGAAGATCGGCGGCGACATCCTGACCCGGGTGGCGGCCCGAACCGGCCTCGGCTGGGACGCCTACGCCCGGGTACTGGTCCACCAGGTGACCGTGCCCTACCTGGAGCGCTTCGTGGAACTGACCGGGGTGCCGGCCGAGAAGCTGGTGCTGACCGTGCCCGAGCTCGGCAATGTCGCCAGCGCCACCCTCGGCGTCCAACTCGACCGGATCCACGGCGGACTGGCCTCCGGCGACAAGGTGCTGATGGTCGGGCTCGGCGGCGGCGTCAGCCTGATGACGATGGTCTGGGAGGTGCCGTGACCGCGCTCTGGGTGGTCGTCCCCTCTTACCGCGAGGAGGCCAGGATCGGCGGCACCCTGCGCGCCCTGGCCGCGCAGCGGGACACCGACTTCACGCTGCTGGTGGTGGACAACGCCTCCGACGACCGGACGGTCGCGGTGGTCGAGGAGTTCGCCGCCGGGGCGCCGTTCCCGGTGCACGTCCTGGTGGAGCCGGAGAAGGGCGTCGGCTGCGCCGTCGACACCGGGTTCCGGCACGCCATCGCGCAGGGTGCCGAGCTGCTCGCCCGCACCGACGCCGACTGCCTGCCCGAACCCGGCTGGACGGCCGCCGCCCGCGCCGGGATGCTCGCCTCCCGCGGACTGGTCTGCGGCCACATCACCGCCCGCCGCGACGAGCACGGCCCGGTCGGCCGCCGGGTCTTCCGCGCCCTGGTGGTGACCGGCGCCTTCTTCGGCCGGATCCGCCCCGCACACCACCGCCGGCACGGCTACCTGGTGCCGTACCGGATGCACGCCGGCAACAACATGGCGGTCACCGCGGCGCTGTACGAGGCGGTCGGCGGCATGCCGCGCCGGCCCTCGCCCACCGACCGCACCTTCATCAACCGGGTCCGCCGGCACACCGGCGCGATCGTGCAGCGCCGCGACATGGTGGTGCAGAACTCCACCCGCCGGATCCGCGCCTACGGCGTCCTCGGCACCGCCCGCTGGTACCTGGAGCGGGGCAGCGGCGGCCGTTCCGTCGACCCTCGATGAAGGAGCCGGACGTGCTCGACCACCTCACCCGGGTACTGCGCGAGGGCGCCGACCGCCCGGCCGTCCTCGGCTGCACCCGCAGCGGCGCCGTCCGGGTGCGGGCCCGCTGCGGCGAGATCGCCGACCTCGCCGACCGGTACACCGCCGCGCTGCACCACGGCCACGGGCTGGCCGCCGGGGACACCCTCGGCGTCGCCGTCCGCCCGGGCCCGCGCGCCCTCGCGCTGATGCTCGCCGCCCACCGGCTCGGCCTGCGCGCCGCCGTCCTCGACCCCACCGCCGGCCCGGACGTACTGCTCGCCCGCCTCGAACTGGCCCGCCCGGCCCTGGTCGTCGCCGACGCCGCCGCGCAGGCCGTGGCCGGCTGGGCCCGCGGCCTCGCCCGCCGCGCCTCGCTGGAACTGCCCAGGCTCGACGCCCTCGGACCGGTCGCGACCGTCGGCCCGCGGCGCCCCGGCTGCGCGCCCGCCCTGCGCACCCCCGGCGGCCGCCCGCCCGCGCCGTACGACGGGGACGGCGACGCGGTGATCGTCTTCACCTCCGGCACCACCTCGGCCCCGCGCGCCGTGGTGCACACCCGGGCCTCGGTCGCCGCCGGGATGCGCGCCGTCACCTCACTCGTCCGCCCGCAGGCCGGGCAGGCCGTGCTCGGCGGCACCTTCTTCGTCCTGGTGCCCTCGCTGGCGGCCGGTGCCACCGTCGCCCTGCCCGCCCGCTCGCCCAAGGTGCTCGGCCGGCAGGTCCGCCGCCTCGCGCCCGCCGAGACCTATCTGACACCGCCCCAGCTGCGCGGCCTCGACCACCTCACCGGCCGGGTCTGGACGGGCTCCGCGCCCGCCTCCGCCGAGCTGCTGCGCCGCGCCAAGCAGGCCGGCGCGACCGAGGCCTGGGGCGTGTACGCGCTCACCGAGCTCTTCCCGGCCGCGGCCGTGGAGGAGACCGAGAAGTCCGCCTTCGACGGCGACGGCGACCTGCTCGGCCACCCGCTGCCCGGTGTCCGCACCCGGCTGGCCGACGGCGGCGAACTGCTCCTCGCGGGGGACGCCGCCCGCGACCGCTACCTCGGCGAACGCCCGGACGCGTGGGTGCGCACCGGCGACCGGGCCGGGCTCGACGCCGACGGCCGGATCGTCCTCGCCGGCCGCTGCAAGGACATGGTGCTGCGCCGCGCCGAGAACATCTACCCGGGCCTGTACGAGCCCGCGCTGCACCTGCCCGGCGTCGAACTCGCCCTGCTGGTGGGCGTCCCCGCCGGGGACGGCGACGAGCGGCTGGTCGCCCTCGTCCAGCCGCGCCGCGGCGCCGACCCGCGGCGGCTGCGCGCCGACCTGGAGCGGCCGCTCGCCCGGATGGGCAGCGCCCGCCCGGACGCCGTCCTGCTCGGCGAGGTGCCGCTGGCCGGCCGCTCCCGCAAGCCCGACCGGGCCGCCGCGGCCCGGTTCTGCGCCCGCGAGCTGGCCCGATGAGCCCTGCGGCACCGGTCCTGGCGCGCACCCACCGCACCGCCCGGCGACTGGACCGGCAGGTCTACCTGGCCTCGCACCCGGTGCTGTTCGCGCTGCTCGCCGCCACCCGCCGCCGCCCGGTGCTCCGCCTCGGCCGCACCGTGCTGGTGCACGGCCCGGAGGCGTACCGCGAGGTGCTCACCCGGGTACCGCTGGACCGCACCGCGGAGGGCACCACCGGCGGCGCGGCCGCCCGGCGCACCGACGGCGGGCTGCTCTTCGACCAGGACGGCGGCGAGCACCGCGCCGCCCGCCGCGACCTCACCGAGCTGCTCGGCACCCGGGGCACCGAGCGGCTCCGCCCGGTCTGGCAGGCGGTACTCGACCGCCGGCTCGCCGAACTCCACGGCACCGTCGACCTGGTGGACGTCGTCCGGGAGCTCGCCGGGGCGACCGCGGCCGCCGTCACCGGCTCCGCCGCCGAGCCGCTGCGGCTCGCCCTGGCCTGCGCCGAGGCGGCGGCCGAGGCCGCCCGGGAGCACCTGCCGGGCCTGCCCCGGCGCACCTCCACCACCGCCGCCGAGCACCTCAACTCCCTGCTGCCGCACGGCCGGGACGCCATGCTCGCGGTCGCCGCGGTCAACACCACGATCGCCGCGCTGCCCAGGGCCGCCGCCTGGTGCGCCCGGGCCGGCCTCTGGGACGAGGTCTCGCCCGAACTCGCCGTCGAACTGCTCCGGTTGACCGCCCCGTCGCCGCTCCTGCCCCGGGTCGCCGCGGCCGACGGGACGGCGGCCGGCTGCCCGATCGGCCGCGGCGACCGGCTGGTGCTGGTCGCCCGGCACGCCGCCGGCGCCCACCGCACCGGGCCGGCCGACGCGCAGGCCGCCCAGGCGGTGTTCGGCGCCGGCCCGCACGCCTGCCCCGGTGCCCGGCTGGCGAGGGCCCAACTCACCGACTTCCTGGCCGCCCTGGCCCCGCACCGGCCGGTCGTCGTCCGGGCCGCGGTCGACCGCCGAGCGGCCCTGCCCGGCTACTCCTCCCTGCTCGTACGGAAGGGCTGACCCGTGCTCCGTGTCGCGATCACCGGTGCGAGCGGCTTCTGCGGCTCGCACCTCGCCCGGACCGCCGCCGCGGCCGGGGCCGAGGTGCGCTGCCTGGGCCGCCGCCCGGGCCCGGTCGGCCGCCATGTCCGCTGGGACGCCGCCGCCGAGACCCCTGACCTGCGCGGCGCCGACCTGGTGGTGCACTGCGCCGCCGCGGTCGGCGACCACCCGCCGGGCTCGCCCGCGGAGGCCGAGCAGCACGCCGTCAACGTGGACGGCACCGCCCGGCTGCTGGAGGCCGCGGCCGGCCGGCCCGTGGTGTTCGTCTCCAGTGCCAGCGTCTACGACCCGCGTACCGACCGCAGCCTGGTCCGCGAGGACCACCCCACCGCCGGCGGCCACCGCAACGCCTACGGCCGCACCAAGGCCGCGGCCGACCGGCTCGCCCTGGCCTCCGGCGCCGTCGCGCTGCGGCCGCGCGCCGTGTACGGGCCCGGCGACCCGCATCTGATGCCCCGCCTGCTGGAGCGGGTCCGCCGCGGCCTCCTGCTGCTGCCCGGCCGGGACGTGCCGCTCAGCCTGACGGCCGTACAGAACCTGGCCGACGCCTGCCTGGCCGCCGCCACGTGGCAGCCGGGCGCGTACAACATCGCCGATGCGGCGCCGTACCGGCGCGACGCGGCGGTCCGGACGGTGCTCGCGGTGCACGGGGTCCGCGTTCGGATCGGCCATGTGCCGGTGGCCGCCACCGAGTTCGCGGCCCGCCGCGGCCTGCTGCCCGGCCTCACCCCGTACGCCGTCGACCAGTTGGCCCGGCCGGTCGTCCTGGACACCGCGAAGGCATTCGGTCAGGGCTACCGGCCACGCTGGGAGTTGGCCTCCGCACTGTCCGCCACAGATGATCACGGTCTCGCAACATCTGCGGAGATCACGTGACACTTCGCATGCCACCCGCCAGAATCCCCCTGCCCGTGCGTGAGCGGACCACCGCCCGCGGGCCGAAAACTCTTCTGGGGGACGAGAAACCAGCATGCGCATCCACCGTACGACCGCCCTGACCGTCGCCTGCATCACCGGCGTCCTCGGTCTGGCCGCCCCGGCCCACGCCGAGACGGCCGCCACGCTCTACGTCGACAACAGCACCGGCGTGCCCTGCTCGGACTCCGGCGAGGGCACCCAGGCACAGCCGTTCTGCTCGATCACCGCCGCGGCGGCGGCAGCCGTCGCCGGCCAGACGGTGGAGATCGCCCCCGGCCTGGGCTACACCGGACAGGTCGCGCTCACTCACTCCGGCGAACCCGGCAAGCCGATCGTCCTCCAGGGCAGCTCGACGAGCTCTGCCGTCCGGATCGACGCCGGGGCGTCCCCGGCGTTCGTGGTCGACGGGCTGCACGACGTCGAACTGCGCGGCCTCCAGGCCTACGGCGGTGTGTCGGTCACGAACTCGGACCGGATCACCCTCGACCGGCTGACGGCCGTCGCCCAGGGCACGACCTCCGGGGTCCGGATCGCCGGCGGCGGCCACGACATCACGCTCAGCCGGTCCGACGTCCGGGCCGCGCGCGGCACCGTCGCGGTCGTGATCGAGGGCGCGACCGGCACCCTCGTCAGCCGTGTGTCCACCAACGGCCTCGGACACAGCACGATGATCACCGTGACGGACGCGCCGAACACCAGCGTCCTCAACAACACCGGTATCGAGGGGTGCGGCTCCGGCGTGGTGCTGGGCGGCAGCTCGACGGGCGCCACCGTGGTCAACAACATCTTCACCAGCACGCCATCGGCGGTCTGCACCGCGGCGAACAAGGGGCCGCTGGTGTCCGTGGCCGCCACGGCTGCCGAGGGCACCCGCGTGGGGTACAACAACCTGCGGTCCCGATCGGGTGCCGCGCTCTACTCATGGGCGGGCACCGAGTACAACGACCCCAACGCGTTCCACGCCGCCACCGGCCAGGGCGAGAAGGACCTCGTGATCCCGGGGAGCCAGTTCCCGACCGGCGACCTCTCGCTCGCGATCGACTCCGCCGACGCCACGGTTCCCCGTGTTCAGGAGACGGGTGCCTCCGGCCTGGCCCCAGCCGACGATCCGCGGATCCCCAACACCGGCACCGGCTACGGATACCTGGACCGCGGCGCCCGCGAGGAGCAGGACAGCCTCACGGGGGTCGCCCTCACCGTCGACCAGACCTGGGCACCGTACGGCACCACCGTGACCGCCACCGCCAAGGCCACCCACACCTGGCCGGCAGCCCTCACCTACACCTTCGACTTCGGCGACGGCAGCCAGGTGACCACGAAGGAGACGACGGCCACCCACGTCTACAGCTCGCCCTGCTCCTGCAAGGCGAAGGTCACGGCCGTGACCGCGACCGAAGTGTCGAAGACCAGCAACCAGGTGGACGTCAAGGTCACCACCCCCGGCCCGATCGTGCCGCCGCTGTCGGCCACCCCGGCCCTCCCGCTCGGCAACGACCCGATCAGCCACATCCCGCCGCTCTCAGTCGCGGTCGACGCACCGGCCCCCGACTCGGCGTGGCCGATCGCCTCCTACTCCTACTCCTACGGCGACGGTTCCCCGACCGAGCCCTCCTCCTGGTCGAACGGGCGGCACACCTACGCCAAGCCCGGCGACTACCGGATCACCGTGACCGTCCGGGACATCAAGGGCAACGTCGGCACCGCCTCCACCACGTTCCGGGCCGAGTACGCGAAGGCGACCTACACGCCGGTGTCGCCGTTCCGGGTGATCGACACCCGGTCGTCTCCGTCCATCCTCCCGAGCGGCGGCTCGCTGACGCTGGACGTCTCCAACGGCTATCCGGGTGGCGACAAGCCGGTCACCTCGGGCAGTCCGGAGGCGGTCGTACTGAACGTCACCGCAACCAACGCCGCGGCCGACACCTACTTCACGCTGTACCCCAGCGGCCAGGAACGCCCGAACGCGTCCCACCTGAACGTGAAGGCCGGTCAGACCGTCGCCAACCTGGTCACCGTCCCCGTCGGCAAGGACGGCATGGTCGAACTCTTCAACTTCTCCGGACGGGCCGACGTCATCGTCGACTTCGTCGGCTACTACCAGCCCAACGCCGGCCAGGGCTTCACCGCCACCGGCCCGGCCCGTCTCTCCGACACCTCGATGGCCGGTGGCGCCACCAGCACGCTGAAGGTCGCGGGCACGGCCGGCGTCCCCGCCGACGCCACCGCCGTCGTGGTGAACCTCACCGTCGACAAGCCCACCGCCAACGGCTACCTCACCGCGTACCCGCACGGCACCGACCGGCCGACCGTCTCCAACCTCAACTTCCGCCCCGGGCAGACGATCGCCAACCAGGCCATCGTCCCCGTCGGCGCCGACGGCACCATCGACCTCTACAACTTCACCGGCACCACCCGCGTGGTCGTCGACGTCTTCGGCTACTACAGCCCCGGCAGCAAGGGCCTGTTCACCCCCACGGTCCCGGTCCGCCTGGCCGACACCCGCAGCGACAACACCAAGCAGCCGCTCGGCCCCGGCGCCCAGCTCAACCTGCCGGTCGCCGGCACCCACGGCGTCCCGGCGAACGCCACCGCGGCGGTCCTGAACGTCACCGCGACGCAGCCCAGCAACCCGGGCTACCTCACCGTCTGGCCCGACCTCACCGCACGCCCGGGCACCTCCAACCTCAACCTCGCCCCCGGCGTCACCACCCCCAACCACGTCACCACCCCGCTCGGCACCAACGGCCGCGCGAACATCTACAACTTCAGCGGCACCACCCACGTCATCGCCGACCTCGCCGGCTGGTTCACCGAGAACTAGCCGGTCCATGCGGAAGGGCCCCGCTCCCGGTGTGGGAGCGGGGCCCTTCGGCGGTGGGCGTCAGCTCTTGGCGGCCTTCTTGATGAGGATCACCACTGCCGCGCCGAGTCCGACGACCAGCAGGACCTTGATCAGGAATCCGATCAGCGAGCTGACCACGCCGACCACGAACCAGATGAGGTTCCACGCCAGGATCAGCACCAGGATCGGGACGACGATGTTGCGCACCCACGAGGGCAGCGACTTCCAGAGCTCGGCCATGTCCGTTCCTTCTCTCCCCTCGGGCCCGGCGCCGGTCTCTCCGCCGCTTCCCGTTCGTTTCGGTACTTCGATCGTAGGGCGCCGCCCGCACCGGAACGAGGGCCGGAGCCCCGGAGAGAACCCGGAGATCACCCCGAGACCCGACCCCGGGAACCCCCCTGAGGGTGTCCGAACCACCGGCTTCATACTTCTTTCACCAACGACTTGGGGGGACCACCGAGCCATGCGAGGAATCCGCATCGCCGGCCTCGCCACCGCGACCGTCGCGACCGTGCTGGGCCTGCCCGCTCCGGCCGCCTCCGCGGCCGCGACGGACCTGTACGTGGACAACACGGCGGCCTGCTCCGACAGCAACCCGGGCAGCCAGGCGCAGCCGTTCTGCACCGTCGGCGCGGCCGCCGCGGTGGTACGGCCGGGCTCCACAGTCCACCTGAGCGGCATCTTCCAGGAGAACGTACGCATCACCCGCTCCGGCGAGCCCGGCGCGCCGGTCACCTTCACCGGTGCCGGCTGGCTGCTCGGGGCCCGGGACGACACCTCCCCGGCCGTCACGGTCGGGGGCGTCCACGACGTGGTGTTCCGCCAGACCCTGCTCACCTCGGTGCTCGTCGAGAACTCGGACCGGGTCACGCTGGACCGCAACCGGAGCGAGACCGAGAGCGCGGACGTCCCCGTCATCGCCGTCTCCGGCGGCAGCGGCACCCGGGTCACCCGCAACGACCTGCAGGGCGGCCGCGGCAGCGTCGCGGTGTCCGGCGCCGCCGACACCGTGGTCAGCGGCAACATCGTCTCCGCCTACGGCACGGGCATCGCCGTGACCGGTTCGACCGGCACCGTCGTCACCGGCAACACCGTGCTCGACGGGTGCGGTCCCGGCATCGGCCTGTCCGGTGCCTCGACGGGCTTCCGGCTGTACAACAACATCGTCGCCGGCCACACCAACACGCTGCCCGACGCGCGAGCCACCTGCGGCGAGGGGCCACCGGCGACACCCATGTCGTCCTCGACCTGACCGGTTGGTTCTCACTGCCCTGACCTGCCGTCACCGAGGCCCCGCTCCCGAGGTCGGAAGCGGGGCCTCGGCTTTGCCGGCGGGCCGTCAGACCGGCCAGGTCTCGCCGCGCCAGGCGGCGTCCCAGAACATCCACTCGTAGCGCGAGGTGGTGGTGAAGTGCTGCACCATCCGGCGCCGTTCGGCGGGAGAAATCTCCTCGCCGAGCCGGTCGGTGAGGTCGAGCACCCGGCGGACGACGGACTGGAAGGCCTCGTCACCGTAGGTGGCGATCCACTTGGCGTAGAGCGGCTCGGGCGAGGACTTGGCGAGCAGTTCCTCGCCGACCCGGGCGTAGATCCAGTAGCAGGGCAGCACCGCGGCGACGGCCTCGGCGAAGGAGCCGCCGTGGACGGTGGCCAGCAGGTAGCTGGTGTAGGCGAGGGTGGTGGGCAGCACCGGTTCGGCGGCGGCCTGTTCGGCGCTCTCGCCGAAGGCGGTGAGGAACTCGGCGTGCATGCCCTGCTCGGCCGCGAGGGCGCCCACCGCGTCGTCGGCGAAGGCCCGGACGTCGGCCTCGTGCGGTGCCTTGGCGGCGCAGACGGCCAGGGCCCGGGCGTAGTCGCGCAGGTAGTGCGAGTCCTGCACCACGAAGTGGCGGAACGCCTGCCGGGGGAGGGTGCCGTCGGTGAGGCCGGCCAGGAAGGGGTGGGCCAGGATCTCGTCGTAGACCGGCTCGATCGCCGCCCAGAGTTCGTCGGTCAGGGCCACTGCTCTCGCTCCTCGTCTCCAGGTGGTCGCGCGGCCGACCCTACCCGGCGGCGGTCAGTCCTCGGGCGGCGAGAAGATCACCAGGACGCGCAGTTCCTCGGTGATGTGGTGGAAGCGGTGCGGCACTCCGGCGGGCACGTAGACGACGCTGCCACGGCCGACGGTGGCGGTCTCCCGGCCGACGGTGATCTCGGCGCGGCCGCTGATCACCTGGTAGATCTCGTCCTGGTCGTGCGGGCTCTGGGTGTCGGTGTCGCCGGGGCCGAGCGCGTACAGGCCGGCGGACATGTGGCGTTCCTTGAGGAACTGCAGGTAGGAGCCCTGGTGGGCGGCCCGTTCCGCGTCCAGTTCGTCCAGCCGGAAGATCTTCATCACGCTGCTCCTCTCCGGGTCGGGGACCATTCAACACCCGGCCCGGGAGCCGTCGGTGCGGGCCCGGGGGGAGAGGAAGGCGGACGACCTGCCGCCGGGAGCTTCCCAGCGGGCGGGCGGCCTGCCACCATCCGGTGCCATGAAGAGTTTCGTGATCAAAACGCTCATCAACGCGGTGGCCATCTGGGTCGCCGCCTGGATCGTCGACGGGATCACCCTGTCGGACGGCAGCTGGGGCCACCAGGCGCTGACCGTGATCGCCGTGGCGCTGGTCTTCGGCGTGGTCAACTTCCTGATCAAGCCGTTCGTGAAGCTGCTGTCGCTGCCGCTGTTCGTGCTCACGCTCGGCCTGATCACCTTCGTGATCAACGCGCTGATGCTGTGGCTGACGTCCTGGGCGTCCGACAAGCTCAGCCTGGACTTCCACGTCTCGGGCTTCTGGTCGGCGCTGCTCGGCGCCCTGATCATCAGCGTGGTCTCGTGGGGCCTCGACCTGGCCCTGGGCGACGACGACTGAGCCGCCGCCGTGCGCGGCGGTGCGGTCAGCCCGCGTTCTCGCAGCCGCCGCTGAGGATCAGGTCGAGCTGGGCCGCCAGCTCGACCTCGGTCTCCTCCTGGCCCATCGGCACGAGCCGGTCGGTGCGGGCGAGGAAGGCGATCAGCGGCGGCGCGGGGGCGTGCAGGGTGGCGTCGCCGTCGGGGGAGCGGAGGACGACGCCGATCTCGGTGAGGTCCTCGCCGATGGGGTGGATGTGGACGTCGCCCTCGCCGGCCGGCCGGCTGATCCCGTCGACCAGCAGCTCCCGCGCGAAGTACCACGTCACCGGGGTGTCCCCGGGGAGGTGGAAGGTGAAGCGGACGGCGTACGGGTCCTCGGTGTCATAGCCGAGATCGACGGCGATGCGAACCGAGAGCTCGTCGCCCGCCACGAGGTCCATCACCAGGTGGCCCTGGACTGTGCTGCTGTGCATGCGCGCGCTACCTCCGCGATCCGTTGGTGTCGCCTGCCCCGGCTGGCGGCCATTGCAGCACAGGGACCACCCCGCTTCAATGATTACAGCGGGTGAAGACGCCGATTGAGCTTTGATTCGAAGGCTTAAGTCTATTCATATCTTCGCGTTCGACCAGTCCCCCGGGGGTGGCCTTCGAATGGAAGATCCAATACCGTGACCGCCCGGACCTGCTCGAACACGCAGCGGCACGCCGAATCATCCGTTCGGCCCAACGTTTTCCCCCTGTTCGCCCATGTGTGCGAGTTTCATTCCGGCCCGAGCGCGGGAGAATCCCGCACAACTCCCGTGTCCCGGAGGTGGCCATGGCCGTCCCCGTCCGCCCCGTCGTCAAGCGCACCGCGCGGGCGATCCTGCTGGAGGACGACCCGGGCGATCCGCACGCCCCGGCCACCATCGTGCTGATCCGGCGCGTCCGGCCGGGTGCCGCGCACCCGTACTGGATCACGCCCGGCGGCGGGGTCGAGCCCGGGGACCGCTCGGTCGTCGACGCACTGCACCGCGAGGTGGACGAGGAACTCGGCGCCAAGGTCGTGGACGTGGTGCCCGCCTTCGTCGACACCGTCGCGCACGCCCACCACGACGACGGCACCCCCGCCCACCCGCACGGGGTGAAGGTCCAGCACTTCTTCGTCTGCCGGCTGGCGTCCATGGACCTCTCCCGCCGGCACGGACCCGAGCTCGAGGACCCGAACGGCGAGTACGAGGTCGTCCGGCTGCCCTTCACCCGGGAGGGCGTCACCTCGGTCAACGTGGTGCCGCCGAGCCTGCGGGCGTACCTGGCGGCCAACATCGAGGGCGTCCGCGCGCTGCTCGCCCGCGATCTGGCCTGACCGTTCGCTGAGCCGCACCCCCGACGACTCACCCGGCGGACTGCTCGGCGCCCAGGTCGTGATGGATGCGGTCCTTGGCGATCCCGGCCCGCAGCAGCACGCCGACCGCCCGGCGCACCATGGCCTCGGGGCCGCTCAGGAAGGCGTCGTGGCCGTGCCAGGGCGCGTAGCGGGACACCACCTCGGGCAGCAGGCCGACCACCGCCTCACCGGGCGCGGTGCCCGGCGACTCCACCACCGGGTGCACCTTGAGCCAGGGGTACCGCCGGTCGAGCCGCCGCAGTTCCTCCAGGGCGTACAGCTCCTGCGTGCGGCGGGCGCCGTAGAAGACCTCGACCGAGCGGCCGCCGGCGCCGTGCTCGGCGACCTCCTCGACCAGCGCCGTGATCGGGGCGATGCCGGTGCCGCCGCCGAGGCAGAGCAGGTCGGCGCCGCCGGCGTGGTCGACCACCATCCCGCCCGCCGCCGGGCCGAGCCGCAGCACGTCCCCGGGGGCCGCCCGGCCGACCAGTGCGGTGCTCACCCAGCCCGCCTGCACCGCCTTGACGTGGAAGGTCAGCAGCCCGTCCCGGCGGGGCGCCCCGGCCAGCGAGTAGGGCCGCCAGACCCGGGGCCACCAGGGCGTCTCCACCGCGGCGTACTGGCCGGCCCGGAAGGGGTAGGGCTGGTCCGGCCGGACGGTGAGCACCGCGACGTCCCCGTCCCGGCGCTCGTGCGAGACGACCTCGGCGTGCCACCAGGCGGGCGCGGTGCGGGCGGAGTCCTCGGCCGCCTCGATCATGATCCGGGAGACCAGGCCGTACACCCGGCGCCAGGCCAGCTCCGTCTCGGCGTCCCAGCGGTCGCCGGAGTACTTGGCGAGCGCGGCCACCAGGCACTCCCCCACCGGAACGTAGTGCGCGGTCTGCACGCCGTACTTGCGGTGGCCGCGGCCGAGGGCGGAGAGGTACTCGACGAGTTTCGCCGGTTCGCCGGCGCTGCGGGCGGCCGTGAGCAGTGCCCGGAACAGCCGGTCGCGCTGCACGTCCATGGCGGCCGGGAAGAGCGTACGGACCTCCGGGTGGTGCAGGAAGATCAGCGCGTAGAAGTGCGCGGTGGCCCGGTCGGCGACGGGTTCGACGGCCGCCAGGCTGTCCCGGATCAGGGCGAGGTCGCGCGGGGTGGGCGGCTGCTCCGCCTCCGGGGGTGCGAGCTGCGGCATCGGTGCGGGCGGCGGCGTGCCGATCGGCGTGCCCTCCGTCCAGGCGTGGCTCCAGCGGTCGCCGGGGCCCGACCAGTTGAGGGCGGGCGCGTCGGTGAACCGCGGTGCGGACGGCGACGGGAGCGGGGCGGCCGGGCCGGCGTTCGGGCGGCCGGGAGCCGGGATGCGCGGGGGCACGGTGGGCGGCGCCGGGGCGGCCGGCAGCGCGGGCCGGGGCGTCCGGTCGGATCCGGCGGCGCCGGTCGACGGGCCGGACGGGGCCCGGTCGACCGGGGCCGCCGAGAGCGCCGGGAGCGCCGCCGGGACGGCGGGCGCGGGCGCCGCGGGGGCGGCCGGGGTGTCGGGAGCGGCGGGCTCGGCCGGGGACAGCCCCGGAACGGTGGACGGGCCGGTGGAGCCGGAGCCGGCTCTGACCCGCAACGGACGTGCCTTCAATGCGACATGACGAGTACCCAAGAGAATCGTTTCGCTTCCGGTCGCCCTGCAGCCACACGGCTGGCTTGCTCTCTGCTGACGCCCTCAGCAGAGTGGCACGGCCGGGGTGCTCGTCCCACGAATCAACGGAACCCCGGACACACGACAGGCGGACGCGCTAGTCTCGCGCAACCCGCGCCCCTCGGCCCCCGTCGCACGCCCGGGCGCCCGTGCCCGGGCGTCCACCACCACCCGAGCGCCCGGCCGGTGCCGTGCGCCGGTGTCACGGGTCCGGACAACGCCGAAGGGCCGGGCTCCCGAGGAAGCCCGGCCCGGTGCGGTCCGGTCGCTGTCCGGTCCGGTCCGCTGCGGTGCGGTGCGGTGCTACAGCGTGCGCAGCAGCAGGCCCGGCTGTTCGACGCAGTCCGCGACGAAGCGCAGGAAGCCGCCGGCCGTGCCGCCGTCGCAGACCCGGTGGTCGAAGGTGAACGACAGCTGGGTGACCTGCCGGACGGCGAGTTCGCCCTCGTGCACCCACGGCTTCGGCGTGATCCGGCCGACGCCGAGCATCGCCGCCTCCGGGTGGTTGAGGATCGGCGTGGAGCCGTCCACCCCGAAGACCCCGTAGTTGTTGAGGGTGAAGGTGCCGCCGGTGAGTTCGGCCGGGGTGAGCGCGCCGGCCCGGGCGGACTCGGTGAGCCGGGCGAGCTCGGTGGTGAGCCTCTCGGTGCCGAGCAGCTGGGCGTCGCGGACCACTGGGACGACCAGGCCGCGCTCGCTCTGCGCGGCGAAGCCGAGGTGCACCGCCCGGTGCCGGATGATCTGCGAACCGTCCGGGGAGACGCTGGAGTTGAGCTCCGGGAAGCGCTCCAGGGCGGCGGTGCAGATCCTGGCGAGCAGCGCCAGCACACTGACCTTGGGGCCCGGCGCCCGGTTCAACTGGGCGCGCAGTGCCATCAGTTCGGTGGCGTCGGCGTCCACCCAGCAGGTGGCGGCGGGGATCTCGCGGTGGCTGCGGCCGAGCTTCTCCGCGATGGTGCGGCGCAGCCCGCGCAGCGGGATCACCTCGGCGCCGGGTGCGGTCGCCGGGGCGGCCGCGGCCGGAGCCGGCGCCGCGGCGGCGTCCACCGCGCGCCGGACGTCGGCACGCATGATGAGGCCGTCCGGGCCGCTGCCGGCCAGCCGGGCCAGGTCGATGCCGTGCTCCTTGGCCATTCGGCGGACCAGCGGCGAGATGACCGGCACCACGGCCGGGGCGACCGCAACCGGGGCGGGGGCGGGCGCCGGTGCGGCGGCGGGTACGGGAGCGGGCGCCGGGGCGGGGGCGGCCGCGGCGGCCCGGACCCGGGCCCGGCGGCTGCCGCGCGACTCGGCGACGCCGTAGCCGACCAGCGGGCGCTCCACCGGCGCGCCGGGGCCGTCCGCGGCTGCGTCGGAGCCGCCGGGGGCGGAGACGGCGACGGTGATCAGCGGGGCGCCGACCGGCACCTCCTCGCCGACCTCGCCGTACAGCGCGGTGACCACCCCGCCGTACGGGCAGGGCACCTCCACCACGGCCTTGGCGGTCTCCACCTCGACCACCGGCTGGTCGACGGCGATGACCTCACCGACCTCGACCATCCACCGCACGACCTCGGCGCCGGTGAGGCCCTCGCCGAGGTCGGGCAGGGTGAACTCGCGGACGACGGGCATCACGTCACTCCTCCCACTGCAGCCGGGCGACCGCGTCCAGGATCCGGTCCACCCCGGGGAGGTGGTGGTGCTCCAGCATCGGCGCCGGGTAGGGGATGTCGAAGCCGGTGACCCGCAGCACGGGGGCGGCCAGGTGGTGGAAGCACTTCTCGGTGAGCCGGGCGGCGATCTCCGCGCCGGGGCCGGCGAAGCCGGTGGCCTCGTGGACGACGACCGCGCGGCCGACCGAGCGGACGACCTCGCAGGCGGTCTCCTCGTCGAAGGGGACGAGCGAGCGCAGGTCGAGCACCGCGAGGTCCCAGCCCTCGGCCTTGGCGGCCTCGGCGGCCTCCAGGCAGACCGGCAGCGAGGGGCCGTAGGTGATCAGTGCGGCGGAGCGGCCGGTGCGGCGGAGCACGGCCTTGCCGATCGGCTCGACCGGCGCGGTCGGGTCCCACTCGGCCTTGCCCCAGTAGAGGCGCTTGGGCTCCAGGAAGACCACCGGGTCGTCCGAGGCGATGGCCTCGCGGAGCAGGCCGTAGGCGTCCTGGACGGTGGCCGGGGCGACGACGTGCAGGCCGGGGGTCTGCGCGTAGTAGGCCTCGGAGGAGTCGCTGTGGTGCTCGACGCCGCCGATGCCGCCGCCGTAGGGGACACGGACGGTGATCGGCAGCGGCAGCTTGCCGGCGGTGCGGTTGCGCATCTTGGCGACGTGCGAGAACAACTGCTCCAGCGCCGGGTAGGCGAAGGCGTCGAACTGCATCTCGACGACCGGGCGCAGGCCGTACATGGCCATGCCGACGGCGGTGCCGAGGATGCCGGCCTCGGCGAGCGGGGTGTCCAGGCAGCGGTCGGGGCCGAACTCGGCGGTCAGGCCGTCGGTGATCCGGAAGACGCCGCCGAGCCGGCCGACGTCCTCGCCCATGACGTGCACGGTCGGGTCGGCCTGCATGGCGTCGCGCAGCGCCGCGTTGAGTGCCTGCGCCATGGTGCTGGTGCGGGCGGAGACAACCGTTGTCATCAGTGGTGCACCTCGGCCTCGGCGGCCAGTTCGGCGGCGAGCTGGGCGGCCTGCTCGCGCAGCTGCTGCGTGGGCTCGGCGTAGACGTGGGCGAAGAGCGACATCGGGTCGAGCTGCGGGTCCTCGTGGAACTCGGCGCGCATCCGGGCGGCGAGCGCCTCGGCCTCGTCGGCGGCCTCCTGGACGAGGGTGTCGTCGAGGATGCCGAGCGGGCGCAGGTGGCGCTCCATCAGCAGGATCGGGTCGTGCTCGCGCCAGGCGGCGACCTCGTCGTCCGTGCGGTACCGGGTCGCGTCGTCGGCGTTGGTGTGCGCCTCGACGCGGTAGGTGAGCGCCTCGACGAGGGTGGGGCCGCCGCCGCTGCGGGCCCGCTCGAAGGCCTCGGTGAGGACGGCGTGCACGGCGGGGGCGTCGTTGCCGTCGACCAGCCGGCCGGGCATGCCGTAGCCGACCGCCTTGTGGGCCAGGGTCGGCGCGGCGGACTGCTGGGTGAGCGGCACGGAGATCGCGTAGCCGTTGTTCTGGACGAGGAAGACGACCGGGGCGTGCAGCACCGCGGCGAAGTTCAGCGCCTCGTGGAAGTCGCCCTCGCTGGTGCCGCCGTCGCCGAGCATGGCGAGGGCGACGACGGGGTCGCCGGCCAGCCGGGCGGCGTGCGCGAGGCCCACCGCGTGCGGGGCCTGGGTGGCGAGCGGGGTGCTGAGCGGGGCAGTGCGGGTGGCGCGCGGGTCGTAGCCGGTGTGTGCGTTGCCGCGCAGCAGGGTGAGGGCCTCGAGCGGGTCGACGCCGCGGGCGACGACGGCGAGGGTGTCGCGGTAGCTGGGGAACAGCCAGTCGCGGTCCTGCAGGGCCATCGCGGCGGCGACCTCGCAGGCCTCCTGGCCGGTGGTGGCCGGGTAGACGGCGAGGCGGCCCTGCTTGGTGAGGGTGGTGGCCTGCTGGTTGTAGCGGCGTCCGACGACCAGCCGGCGGTACAGCTCGCGGAGCAGCGCCGGGTCGGTCTTGTCCAGGGCCGGGGTGCCCAGGACGCGGAAGGGGGAGTCGTCCGGCAGCAGCGGGGCGGGGTCGGTCCGCGGGGCAGTGGCGCCGGGCATCCAGCCGGGTACCGCGGCCGCCTGGTGTCGGTGGTCGAGAACGGTCATCTCGGGGCACCTCCGGGGTGATGGGGGCTCCCTACCGATTGTTCGGTTGTCTGTTCATCTTGACCAGATGTGCGACAGGGTGGTGGACAATCGGCCATATCGGGGGTCGACTGGAGGCAGCGTGTCCAATCAGGGAGGGTGGGGGGCCATGTCGGCTGAACAGACGTCCAGGCTCGACCGTGTCGACCGTGCGATCCTGCGGCTGCTGCAGCAGGACGGCCGCGCTTCGATCCGCTCGGTGGCCGAGCGGGTGCACGTCTCCCGGGCCAACGCGTACGCCCGGATCTCCAGGATGGTCGAGGAGGGCGTGATCCGCGGGTTCACCGCGCGGGTGGACCACGAGAAGTCCGGCCAGGGCGCCGCCGCGTACATCACGCTGAAGATCGTCCAGAACTCCTGGCGGTCGATCCGCGAGCAGTTGCTGGAGCTGCCGGGGGTGGCGCACATCGCGCTGGTCGGCGGCGAGTACGACGTGCTGATGCTGGTGCACACGGCGGACAACCGGGCGCTGCGGGAGCTCGTGCTCAACCGCATCCAGGCGATCCCGGACGTGCTGGGTACCCAGACGATGCTGGTGTTCGAGGAGACCGACCAGGTGCCGCCGGACGCGTGAGCCCGGCGGGCGCAGTGGTCCGGGGGCGACCACTCAGGGGCGCGGGGAACTGCGCAGCCGTCGGCCGGGAGGTGGCCCCCGGTGCCCCTGATGCACTGCCCTCAGAGCCGCGTTCAGCGGGCCCGCAGGCCGTCGAAGGCGAGGTGGGCGACGGCGTCGGCGACGCCGTCCGCGCCGCGGGTGCCGGGGCGGTACCACTCCGCAATGGAGTTGATCATGCCGAAGAGCAGCCGGGTGGCCAGCCGGGGCTCGACGTCCGACCGCAGCTCGCCGGCGGTGACGGCGGCCCGGAGCAGTTCGGCGACCCTGTGGTCGAAGTCGCGGCGGCGCTCCAGCGCCCACTCCTCGGTGACGGTGTTGCCGCGGACCCGCAGCAGCAGGGTCACGTAGGGGAGTTCGGCGAGCAGCACCTCGGCGGTGCGGCGCACCACGTGCTCCAGTTGGTCCACCGGCCGGCCCGTCACGGCGGCCGGCTCCTCCAGGATGGCGAAGAGGGCGTCCAGGGCGCGCCCGACGGCCAGCCGCAGCAGTTCCTCCTTGCCGCGGACGTGGTGGTAGATCGAGGACTTGGAGATCCCGGCCGCCCGGGAGAGGTCCTCCATCGAGGTGCCGTCGTACCCGCGCTCGTTGAAGACCCGGACCGTCACGGCGAGCAGCGAGTCGACGGTGTAGGCGGTGCGGGGGGTGTTCTCGGCCATGGGCACGAGTATCCCCGCCGGCCCGGGGCCGCCTCAGCCCGGGGTGGCCGCGGCGGGCCGCGCGGGCAACCGCGGAATCACGCTCCGCCCGGGGTTCTCCAGGCTGGCCGAAATTCCTGTGTTCCACCCCTACCGGGCCGCCTAGTGTCCATTTCTCGGGGGGACGTGAACGAACCGGAAATCCGGAACGGGTCCTTCTGCATTTCCTTTGACCCATCACCGGAAAGGTCCTTTCATGACGAACTGGATGCGGCGTGCCGCCACCCTCTCGGTCGGCCTGGTGCTCGCCGGCGGCGCCGCCCTGGCGACCGCCCCGACCGCCTCCGCCCTGGTCGCCGGCCCGCTGCACCCCGCCAACTCCGGCAAGTGCCTCGGCGTCTACGGGGGATCCACCGACAACGGCACGGACGCCGTGCAGTGGGACTGCAACGGCAACGCCGACCAGCGCTGGAGCTACTCCGGTGTCGGCGGCGGCTACTACACCATCACCAACGCGAATTCCGGCAAGTGTCTCGGCATCTACGGCATGGACACGAAGAACGGCGCCGTGGCGGTCCAGTGGGACTGCAACGGCAACGCCGACCAGCAGTGGTACATCGACTCGGTGGGCAACGGCGCCGCCCACCTGATCAACCGCAACTCCGGCAAGTGCCTCGGCATCTACGGGGCGAGCACGGCCAACGGCACGCTCGCCGTGCAGTGGGACTGCAACGGGAACAGCGACCAGCGCTGGTACTCCTGACGCCCCGCCCGCGGACGGCCCGGGGTGCCCCGATCGGCCGTCCGCGGGCCTTCGGGCCGCTCAGGGGCGGCCGGTAGACTCCGTCGCGCCACCCGCATGCGGCGGTGTGACCGGCGACGGAGGACCGACGTCCATGAGCGCGATACCTGACACCGCGGTGCCCCGGCAGCGGCCCGCCGCCGACCCGGTACCCGCCGGCCTCGACGACGCCGCCGGCGCCCTGCGGCCGCCCGAGCCGCGGCGCGGGGCGCTCCGCTCGGCGGCGGCGCGGTTCGGGCCGGCGCTGGGGCTGTACGGCGCGGTCAAGCTGATCGGCTTCGCGGTCTTCATGATGCTGCTGGAGTCCTCCGGCAAGTACCGCGGCCAGTCGCCGCGCTTCGGCGGCGGGGCGCACCCCTGGGACGTGGTCGGCTCCTGGGACGGCTGGTGGTACCGGCAGATCGCCGAGCGCGGCTACGACCCCAAGCTGGTCCCCGACCCGGGCGGCTTCTTCCCGATCCACCAGGACTCCTCGGCGTTCTTCCCGCTGTACCCGGGCCTCGTCCGGCTGGTGTCGGACACCACCGGCCTCGGCCTGTACGGCGCCGGGATGCTCGTCTCGGTGGTCTCCTCCTTCGTGGCCGCGGCCGGTATCTACGCGGTCGCGGCCCACCTCGGCGGCAACCGGGTCGGTGTGATCGCGGCGGCGGTCTGGGGCGCCTTCCCCGGCGCAGGCGTCGAGTGGGCGGTGTACACCGAGTCGCTGTTCGTGGCGCTGGCCGCGTGGACCTGCTACTTCACGATCACCCGGCAGTGGTCGCAGGCCGCCCTGGTGGCCTTCGTCGCCGGGTTGAGCCGGCCGACGTCGATGACCCTGATCGCCGGTGTGGCGCTGGCCGCCGCGGTGGCGCTGTACCGCCGCCGGGACGGCGTCGCCGGGCCGCTGACCGCGATCCTGCTGCCCCCGCTGAGCTTCCTCGGCTACATCGGCTGGGTGGGCTGGCGGATGGGCCACCTCGACGGCTACCTGACGCTGCAGCGGTACGGCTGGCTGCACTTCTTCGACTGGGGCGCCTACACGACCAAGGCCGTCTCCAACATCCTGATCGGCGAGACGGCCTATCTCTTCCCGTACCCGACCGAGGACCTGGTCGCCGTCCTGGTGCTGTTCGCGCTGCCCTGCCTGCTGGTGCCGTTCCTCTCCCGGCGCCCGCCGCTGGTGCTGGTGGTCTACACACTGGGGACGCTGGTGCTGGCGCTCGGCAGCCAGCAGATGTTCGGCACGCTCTCGCGCTTCGTGGTGCCGGTGTTCCCGCTGACGATCCCGGTGGCACTCGCACTGCGCCGGCTCAACCCGGTCTCGCTGGCGACCGTGCTGGGCGTGGCCGGCGCCGCGTCCGGCTGGTACGCCGGCTACGTGATCTTCGAGCTTGGCATTCCGTAACAGCCGGGCTTTCCGCACCGACGACCGGTGTCCGGGCGGCGGACCGTCGCGCCCTCTTGTCCCGACCGATCGTTCGGTTACTCTTTGGGGTGTCCCGCCCGCCCCTGTGAGGAGCGCACCATGGCTGCTGCGACCCCCGACCCCAAGGTCGCCGACCTGATCGAACGCCACCAGGACACCCTCGACCGCGCGCTCACCGCGATGGCCGAGCGCGACTACTGGTCGCCGTACCCCGAGTTCCCCAAGGCGTACGGCGAGACCGGCGCCGAGGACGGCAAGGCGGCCTTCGACGCCCTGCTCGGCAGCGTTTTCACGGTCGAGGGCCAGCCCACCGACGGCGACCTCGTCGGCGGGGAGACCTCCCCGTACGGCATCGAGCTCGGCGTCAGCTACCCGCACACCGAGCCCGGCGCGCTGATCGAGGCCCTGGAGGCCGCCCGCCCGGCGTGGGCGGCGGCCGGCCCGGCGGCCCGGGCGGCCGTCTGCCTGGAGATCCTGGCCCGGATCAACGCCCGCTCGCACGAGTTCGCGCACACGGTGATGCACACCACCGGCCAGGCCTTCGGCATGGCCTTCCAGGCCGGCGGCCCGCACGCCCAGGACCGCGGCCTGGAGGCCGTCGCGTACGCCTACGCCGAGCAGACCCGGCTGCCGCAGAGCGCCGGCTGGACGAAGCCGCAGGGCAAGCGCGAGCCGCTGCAGATGGTCAAGGAGTTCACCGTGGTGCCGCGCGGCACCGCGCTGCTGATCGGCTGCAACACCTTCCCGACCTGGAACGGCTTCCCCGGCTTCTTCGCCTCGCTGGCCACCGGCAACGCGGTGCTGGTCAAGCCGCACCCGCGGGCCGTCCTGCCGCTGGCGCTGACCGTCCGGATCGCCCGTGAGGTGCTCGCCGAGGCCGGCTTCGACCCCAACCTGGTCTGCCTGGCCGCCGAGCACGAGGGCGGCACCGCCGCCCAGGTGCTGGCCGTCCGCCCCGAGGTCAAGGTCATCGACTACACCGGGTCGACCTCCTTCGGCGACTGGCTGGAGGACAACGCCCGCCAGGCCCTCGTCTACACCGAGAAGGCCGGCGTCAACACCGTGCTGGTCGACTCCACCGACGACTACCGCGGCATGCTCAACAACCTGGCCTTCTCGCTCTCGCTGTACAGCGGCCAGATGTGCACCACCCCGCAGAACCTGCTGATCCCGCGCACCGGCATCAGCACCGACCAGGGCGACAAGTCCTACGACGACGTGGTCGCCGACCTGGCCGCCGCGATCAACGGGCTGCTCTCGGACGACGCCCGCGCGGCCGCCATCCTCGGCGCCGTGGTCAACCCGGGCGTGCTGCAGCGCACCGCGCAGGCGGCCGGCGGCGAGTTCGGCGAACTCGCGCTCGCCCCGCGGCAGGTGGAGTCCGCCGAGTTCCCCGGCGCGACCATCCGCACGCCCGCCCTGGTCAAGGCCGACGCGGACAAGCCGGACGACCGGGCGTCCTTCCTCGGCGAGCAGTTCGGCCCGATCTCCTTCACCGTCGCGGTGGAGAACACCGAGGCCGGCATCGAGCTGCTCCGCCGCAGCGTCCGTGAGCAGGGCGCGATGACCGTGGGCGCCTACACCACCTCCCCCGTGGTGGAGCAGGCCCTCGTCCAGGCCTGCCTGGACACCGGCGTCTCGCTCTCGCTCAACCTCACCGGCGGGGTGTACGTCAACCAGACCGCCGCCTTCTCCGACCTGCACGGCACGGGCGCCAACCCGGCCGCCAACTCGGCCTACTGCGACGGCGCGTTCGTCGCCGGCCGGTTCCGCACGGTGGAGGTCCGCCGGCACGCCTGATCCGGCGTCCGGCACGGCACGACGGCCCGCCCCCGCACCGTGGGGGCGGGCCGTCCGCCGTTCCGGGTCCGCCTCACCGGCGGGCCCGCCGCGGGTTGAACACCCACACCCGCAGCAGCAGGAAGCGCACCAGGGTGGCCAGCGCGTTGGCGGCGACCAGCGCGGCCAGCTCGGCCGAGTGCCCGGCGTCCGGGGCGGCCGCCCCGAGCAGCGCGATCGCCCCGCTGCTGAGCACCAGCCCGATGACGAAGGCGATGCCGCCCTCGATCTGGTGCTTCAGAGCATCCCGACGGCCCGTCACCCCGAAGGTGAAGCGGCGGTTCGCGGCGGTGTTGAAGACCGCGGTGACGGCCAGCGCGAGGAAGTTGGCGGCCAGCGCCGGCACCAGCTGACGCAGCCCCAGGTAGAGCAGCACATAGGCGAGCGTGGACAGCGTGCCGACCACGGCGAAGCTGGCCAACTGCCAGCCGAGGCCGGGCGGCAGCCGGTCCTGCCCGGGCCGCCGCGGCGCCGGCACGGCGCCGCCGCCGGAGAGCGAGCGGCGGGCGACCCTGGCCATGCCCCGGAGGTCGTCGAGCGCGGTGCGCACGATGTCCACCCGGCTGTCCGGGTCGTCGACCCAGTCGACCGGCACCTCGTGGATCCGCATCCCGGACCGCTCGGCGAGCAGCAGCAGCTCGGTGTCGAAGAACCAGGCGTTGTCCTCGACCTCGCCCAGCAACTGCTTCACCACCGCGGTGCGGCCCGCCTTGAAGCCGCACTGGGCGTCGGAGAACTTCGCCGCCATGGTCGCCCGCAGCAGCAGGTTGTAGGTCCGCGAGATGAACTCCCGCTTGGGCCCGCGGACGACCGCCGAGCCGCGGTGCAGCCGGCTGCCGATGGCGAGGTCGCTGTGGCCGGAGAGCAGCGGTGCGACCAGCGGGAGGAAGGCCTCCAGTCCGGTCGAGAGGTCGACGTCCATGTAGGCGACGACGTCGGCGTCGCTGTCGCCCCAGACCTGGCGCAGCGCGCGGCCGCGGCCCTTGAGGTCCAGGTGGACGGCGGTGACCTGGGGGATCTCCTCGGCGAGCGCGGTGGCGACCTGCCAGGTGGCATCGGTGGAGGCGTTGTCGGCGACGGTGATCCGGTAGGGGTAGGGGAAGGTCTCCGCGAGGTAGGCGTGCAGCCGCCGGACACACCGCTCCAGGGTGTGCTCCTCGTTGTAGACCGGGACGACCACCTCGACCAGGCTCGTCCGTACCTTGTCCCCGCCCGGAGGGTTGTCGGCCAGGATCGTTGCGGGCTCTGTCATGGCAAAGAGGCTCACAGCGGCGGATGGGCCCGGGATGATGGGAGCCTGAGAGCGGACTGAGAACCGCGCGGGCCGCTCGCCGTACCACCAACGGGAGATGACACATGGCTGACAGGCAGCTCGACTCCGATGTCGTGGTCGTCGGCGCAGGGCCCACCGGGCTGCTGCTGGCCGGCGACCTGGCGGCGGCGGGGGTCCGGGTGACGGTGCTGGAGAAGCGCGGCGCCGAGTCCAACCTCACCCGGGCGTTCGCGGTGCACGCCCGGACCCTGGAGCAGCTGGACGCCCGGGGGCTGGCCGACGACCTGATCGCGACCGGCGCGGCACTGTCCTCGCTGCGGCTGTTCGGCCGGCTGCGGGTGGACCTGGGCGACCTGCCGAGCCGCTTCCCGTTCGTGCTGATCACCCCGCAGTCGAACACCGAGCGGCTGCTGCAGGA
Organism: Kitasatospora sp. NPDC085879; assembly: GCF_040686255.1. Taxonomy (NCBI): domain Bacteria; kingdom Bacillati; phylum Actinomycetota; class Actinomycetes; order Kitasatosporales; family Streptomycetaceae; genus Kitasatospora; species Kitasatospora sp. NPDC085879. The sequence goes on from NZ_JBFBJZ010000017.1 coordinate 34,564, forward strand.
GCGGGCGCTGAAGGCCGGCGCGGTGATCCGGCGGGGCGCCGAGGTGGTGGGGCTGCGGCAGGACGCCGCCGGGGTGCGCCTGGACGTCCGCGAGGACGACGGGACGGCCCCGCACCGGGCGGCCTACGCGGTCGGCACGGACGGCGTGCACAGCACCGTCCGCGACCTGCTGGGCCTGCCCTTCCCCGGCACCTCGGTGGTGGACTCGGTGATGCTGGCGGACGCCCGGCTGGAGAAGGCACCGGAGGAGGTGCTCACGGTCGGCGCTGACGAGGCCGGCTTCGCCTTCGTCGCGCCGTTCGGCGACGGCTGGTACCGCGTGATCGCCTGGGAACGGCACCGCAGCCTGCCCGACGCCGCCCCGGTCGACCCCGCCGAGCTCACCGGGCTGCTGCGCGCGGTGCTGGGCACGGACTTCGGCCTGCACGACATCCGCTGGTCCTCGCGGTTCCACAGCGACGAGCGCCAGGTGCCGACCTACCGCTCCGGCCGGGTGTTCCTGGCCGGCGACGCGGCGCACTGCCACTCGCCGGCCGGCGGGCAGGGCATGAACACCGGCCTGCAGGACGCCGCCAACCTGGGCTGGAAGCTGGCGGCCGCGGTGCAGGGCTGGGCCCCGGACGCGCTGCTGGACACGTACCAGACGGAGCGTCACCCGGTCGGGAAGGCCGTGCTGCGCAGCTCGGGCGCGCTGATCCGGGTGGCCCTGGCACAGTCCCTGCCGGCCCGGGTGGCGGGCGGCGTGCTGACCGCTGCGGCGGACCGGCTCGGCCCGATCACCCGGCTCGGCGCGCGGACGGTCTCCGGCCTGGCGGTGGCGTACCCGCCGGCGGGGGAGGCGCACCCGCTGGCCGGCCGGCGGATCCCGGACCTGCGGCTGGCGGTGGACGAGCCGGGCGGCGCGCCGCGGCTGTACGAGGCGCTGCGCGGCGGCCGGGCGGTGCTGGTCTCCAACGACGAGCAGCCGGCGGCCGAGCAGTGGGCCGGGCGGGTGGTCACGGCGGCGCCGGCCGATCCGCACGGCAAGCTGCGGGACACCGTGCTGCTGGTCCGGCCGGACGGCTACGCGGCCTGGGCGGCGGTCGACCCGAGCCGGTCCGAGGTCCGCGCGGCGCTGACCCAGTGGCTGGGCAAGCCCTCCCGTCCGTAGCGGTGGTGAGCGCTGAGGGCCGCCCGCCCGGGCGGCCCTCAGCGTGCGGCGGATTCCGCCCGGGTGGTCCGCTCGTAATGGCGGGCGGCTTTCGAGCGGTTTCCACAGACCGCCATGGAGCACCAGCGGCGGCGCCCGTTCTGTGATGTGTCGAAAAAGTGCAGAATGCACGCGGGGTGTGCGCAGCGCTTGATGCGGTGGGCGCCGCGGCGCAGCAGTGAGAGGTAGTCGTCGGCGGCGAGCCAGGCGGCCAGCTGCTGCGGGGTGTCGGTCTCCGCGGTCTCGGCGGGGCCGTCCGCGGTGAGGCTGTGGCGGAGGGCGCCGTGCGCGAGGACGGCGTTGAGCGCGGCGGTGCCCGCGGCGGAGCCGGGGTCGTCGACCAGCAGGTCGAGGGCATCGCGGGCGGCCCGGACGGCGGCCAGCGAGGCCTCGTCGGCGGGGCAGCGGTCGGCGAGGCCGGCCGAGGAGAGCCAGATGCGGTAGCCGTCGAGGTCGGCCAGGAGGTCTTGCTGCCCGGCGTCGCGCCAGCGGGTGTTCAGCAGATCGAGGGCGAGGGGTTCGCCGATCAGCGGTCGCGGGTCGCGAGGGTCAGCCATGCCGCCGAGTGTAGTGCGCGGCCACCCGGAGCCATTCACTGTATGAATTCACATCCATTCTGTTGATGGATTCCGATTCCACACTTGACTGTTTTTTAGCAAGCGATTGCTGCCGCATGGGCCCTTTTCTGGGCGCTTTCTGAGAACTTCGTGCAAGCGTTTTCGAACCCGGAACGCCCCACACCTTCCGGAGGACCCCGTGCGACCCCGCTCGCTCGCTCTTTCCGCGGCCATAGCCGTCCTGCCCCTGACCGTGGCCTCGCTGGGCGTCTCCACCGCCCAGGCCGCACCGACCCCGCAGGCCGCCTCCCGGGTGGCCCTGCCGAACACCGTGACCCCGGCGGTGGCCCGCTCGCAGAAGCAGGGCGACCTGCCCGCCGACCGGGCGCTGTCCGTGTCGGTCAACCTGAAGCTGCGCAACACCGCCGACCTCGACCGCTTCCTGAAGGCGGTCGGTACGCCCGGAACGCCGGAGTACGGCCACTACCTGACGCCGGCGCAGTTCACCGCGCTGTACGGGCCGACCGAGGCGGACGTGGCGAAGGTCCGCGCCTTCCTCACCGGCCAGGGCCTGACGGTCGACTCGGTGAGCGCCAACCGCCAGGTGGTGAACGTGCGCGGCACCGCGGCGCAGATCGCCAAGGCCTTCGGCACCCACGAGAGCTCGTACCGCGACCCGCAGCAGGGCGGGCGCACCTTCTACGCCAACGACGCCGCGGCCACCGTCCCGGCCGAGCTGGCCGGCACCGTCGAGGGCGTCTCCGGCCTCGACAACCACACCGTGCGCACCTCGCGGGCGGTCAAGCCGAGTGCGGCGGCTCCGCACGCGGCGCCGAGCGGACTCTCCCCGGCGCAGTACGACGGCGCGTACCGGCTGGACAAGGTCGGCGCCGACGGCACCGGAGTGACGGTGGCGCTCTGGGAGTTCGACGGCTACAGCTCGTCCAACCTCCGCACCTACGACAGCCAGTACGGCCTGAGCGGCCCGGCGGTGTCGACCGTCTCGGTGGACGGCGCCAACTACGACTCCGCGCCGGGCGACGGCCAGGGCGAGGTCGAGCTGGACAGCGAGATCGTCCGCGGTGTCGCCCCCAAGGCGACCCAGCTGGTCTACGAGGCCCCGAACAGCGACCAGGGCGAGATCGACATGGCCGCCAAGATCGTGGCGGACAACCGGGTGTCGGTCATCTCGATCTCCTGGGGCTCCTGCGAGCCGGACACCACCGCGTCCTCGATGACGGCGGTGAACAACTCCTTCAAGCAGGCCGCCGCCCAGGGCATCTCGATCTTCTCGGCCTCCGGCGACGACGGCTCCCGCGACTGCACCCGCTCGACCAGCGGCTCCTCCGTCAAGGCGGTCGACTTCCCGGCGTCCAGCCCGTACAACACCGGTGTCGGCGGCACCAACCTCAAGGTGAGCGGCACCGCGTACTCCTCGGAGAGCGCGTGGAGCACCGCGGGCGGCGGCGTCTCGACCCAGTTCGCCAAGCCGAGCTGGCAGACCGGCACCGGTGTCACCGGCACCATGCGCACCGTGCCGGACATCGCCTCCAACGCCGACCCGGCGAGCGGCTTCGCGATCTACACCACCGGCGGCTGGCAGGTCTACGGCGGCACCTCCGCCGCGGCGCCGCTGTGGTCCGGCTACACCGCGCTGTACAACCAGAAGGCCAAGGCGGCCGGCCAGGCGGTGCTCGGCGAGGCCAACCCCAAGCTCTACTCGCTGGCGAACTCGAGCAGCTACGGCAGCGTGCTGCACGACGTCACCACCGGCAAGAACCAGGACTTCTCCACCAAGGCCGGCTACGACCAGGTCACCGGCTGGGGCACCCCGATCGCCGACTCGCTGACCACCTCGCTGCTCGGCGGCGGCACCACCCCGCCGCCCACCGGCGGCTGCACCTCGGCCCAGCTGCTCGGCAACGCCGGCTTCGAGACGGGCACCGCCTCGCCGTGGACGGCCTCCTCGGGCGTCGTCGACAACAGCGCCTCCGAGGCCGCGCACTCCGGCTCCTGGAAGGCGTGGATGAACGGCTACGGCTCCGCCCACACCGACTCGCTCTCGCAGACGGTGTCCGTCCCGGCGGGCTGCAAGGCGACCTTCACCTTCTGGCTGCACGTGGACACCGCCGAGACCGGCAGCACCGCGTACGACAAGCTGACCGTCACGGCCGGCTCCACCACGCTGGCGACCTACTCCAACGCCAACGCCGCGAGCGGCTTCGTGCAGAAGTCCTTCGACCTGTCGGCCTTCGCCGGGCAGACCGTGACGCTGAAGTTCAGCGGCACCGAGGACTCCTCGCTGCAGACCAGCTTCGTCGTGGACGACACCGCGCTCGCCGTCTCCTGACCTGCTGAGACCCGGCCGGCGCGGACCCTTCCGGTCCGCGCCGGCCGCACTGTTGCGGCTGTGTTTCTATCCGCCGTGAACCGGGACTTTCTTGTCGTGACCACTGTCATATGTCCTACTTGATGACGTAGCCTCTCGACGGTGCGTAGGGTGTGCCCCCAGCTCGGTGTGGCAGCCCGCTCACGGAACGCTGGGCCGACGCCGCCGAACTCGCCTGGTGGGGGAGGTTTCCGGATGAGTTCTCAGCAACCGCAGCACGCGGGACGTCTCAGGCTGGTCGGTGAGCGTGACGCGGGGCCGGCGTACGGCCGTCCGCGGCCGGCCGGCGAACGGGCCGCGGCGCCCGCGCCCGCCCGCACGCCCGTGCCGCCGCAGGCCCCGGCCCAGGTCCCGCCCCAACCGGCACCGCAGGCCCCGGCCGCCGGCAGCCTCGGCTTCGCCGAGGTGCTGAACGCGGCGATCGAGGCCAGCGGCCTCAGTCTGGACCGGATCAGGGCCGCACTCGCCCACCAGGGCGTCAGGATCAGTGTCACGACGCTCAGTTACTGGCGCCGCGGCCGCAGCCAGCCCGAGCGGGCCGCCTCGCTGCGCGCGGTGCACCTGCTGGAGGAGCTGCTGACGCTACGCCGCGGCACGCTCTCCTCGCTGCTCGGCCCGCCCCGCCCGCGCGGCCGCTGGATCGCCCCGACCACCCACGACGCGCTCCGGGTGGACCAGGTCTGGCCGGGCGAGCAGGAGATCGCCGAGGTCTTCGAGGAGCTGGACGCGCCGCCCACCGGCGACCTGGAGCGCCTCTCCATCCACGACTCGTACTTCGTCGACGCGAACCGCCGCGGCCACCTGCTGAGGATGCGCCAGGTGGTGCGGGCGACGATCGGCGGGGTCGCCCGCTGCGTGGTGGTGCACAAGGCGGACGAGGGCGCCGCCGGCTGCCCGGAGATCACCTCCGTCCGGCACGCCCGGCTGGGCCGGGTCCGCCGCCGCCCGGAGAGCGGTCTGCTCGTCGCCGAGCTGCTGCTGGACCGCCCGCTCGCGCTCGGCGACTCCACCGTCTTCGAGTACGAGGTGGACATCCCCGACACCGGCCCGACCACCGACTACGGCCGCTTCTTCGCGGTGCCGGTCCGCGAGTACGTGCTGCAGGTGCACTTCGACCCGCACGCGGTGCCCGCGCACTGCGAGCGCTTCGAGCGCGAGCCCTGCGCCGAGGTCGACCGCAAGCGCGAGCAGCTGTGGATCGGCGCCTCGGCCAGTGCGCACGTGCTGGCGCCGGACCAGCCCCCGGGGCAGGTCGGCATCCGCTGGCAGTGGGAGTAGCGGATTATCTAACCGTCATACGACCCCACACCGGTTTGCGCCCCGATCGTCTAACCCGTACTCTCCGGAAGTACCGGTTAGACGACCGGGCCGTCCCCTCTTCCAGAGTGATGCGTCGTGTCCACCGCCGCCCTTGCCCCGCGCACCCTGCAGACCGGCCACGTCGGGCTCAACGTCACCGACCTGGACCGCTCGGTCGCCTTCTACCGACGCCTGCTCGGCCTCGACGTGGCCGCCGAGAGCGGCGAGGAAGGCCGCCGCTACGCCCTGCTCGGCCGGGACGGCACCCTGGTACTCACCCTCTGGGAGCAGAGCACCGGCAGCTTCGCCCCCGGCTCCCCCGGCCTGCACCACCTCTCCTTCCGGGTGGACACCGTCGAGGAGGTCCGGGCCGCCGAGGCCGTCCTCAAGGAACTCGGCGCCGCGTTCGCCCACGAGGGGGTCGTGCCGCACGGCGAGGGCGCCGACTCGGGCGGCGTCTTCTTCACCGACCCGGACGGCATCCGGCTGGAGATCTTCACCCTCACCGGGGTGGCCGAAACCGATGCCACCACCCCCGATGCCACCGCCCCCACCTGCGGATTCTTCTAGGACACGCCATGTGGCACGCGGGCGAGCGCGCCGTGCAGCGGCGCACCGGGCAGCAGGAGCGGGCCGACCACACCGGCCGGTCGATCGGCCGCACCGTCCCGCCGGTGGCCGCCCGCTTCCTGACCGAGCGGCGGACGATCGTGGTCGCCGCCGCCGACCCGGCGGGCCGGCTCTGGGCCACCCAGCTCGCCGGCCCGCCCGGCTTCGTCCGCGCCGACGGCGACCACGCCGTCCTGGTGGCCGCCCGCCCGGTGCCCGGGGACCCGCTCGCCGAGGTGCTGGCCGGGCCGGCCGAGGTCGGCACCATCGCGCTGGACGCGGCCGGGCGGCGCCGGATGCGGCTCAACGGCCGCTCCGTCCCGCACGGCCCGGACGGCCTGCGGATCACGGCCGAGCAGGTGTACGCCAACTGCCCCAAGTACATCCAGCGGCGCAGCCCCCGCGAGCTCCCGGCGGCCGCGCCGGCCGCCGTCGCCGGCGACCGGCTGGCCCTGGCCCAGCAGCTCGCCGTGGCCAGTGCCGACACCTTCTTCCTGGCCACCGCCGGCCCGGACGGCCGGGTGGACGCCTCGCACCGCGGCGGCTTCCCCGGCTTCGTGGAGGTGCTGGGTCCGGACCGGCTGCGCTGGGCCGAGTACACGGGCAACAGCATGTTCATGAGCCTCGGCAACCTGGAGCTCGACCCGGCGGCCGGGCTGCTGCTGCCCGACTGGGACACCGGCGGCGCCCTGCTGCTGACCGGCCGCGCCGAGGTCGACTGGTCGGATCCGGCCGCCCCGGCGGTCGACTACACCGTCCACCGGACCGTCGAGCTCGCGCACGCCACCCCCTTCGCGTGGACCCCGCCGGAGTTCTCCCCCCGCGCTGCCCCTCCCGCGCCGCTGACGAACCCGGGCCCTCCTCCACCCTCGCGGCCCAACACTTCACCGACTTGTCATATTTTGTTACCTATCAGGTGATATTCCGTCGGCTGACGGTGGAACACATCCCTCTCCCGCATCAGGAGAAAGGGATCCACCGTGCTGATGGAGTTCACCGAGGTCGAGCCGGACGGCGGCTGCGACTGCCCCGGTTGCGGCGCCCGCCACCTCGCGCGGCTGCACGCCGCCCGCACCCCGGCCGCCCGGCCGGCCGCCCGCGGCGCCCGCCGCGCCGCCGTCCTGGTCGCAGCGGTCGGCACCGCCCTCGGCGGCGCCACCGGCGCGATAGCCGCCGCCCCGCGGGCCGCCGCCACGGACAGCCCGGCCCCGACCACCCCGCAGGGCGAGATCACCGGCCCGTTCGGCGGCGAGGCCGAGCAGCCGCGCGCCATGGCCGTGCTGCCCACCACCACCAGCGAGGAGATCGTCGCCCGCGCCCAGGGCTGGGTGGACCAGAAGGTGCCGTACTCGATGAGCCGGTACTGGTCCGACGGCTACCGCCAGGACTGCTCCGGCTTCATCTCCATGGCCTGGGGCCTGGGCAGCAGTCAGACGACCTGGACGCTGCCGAACTTCGCCGACCGGATCGGCAAGGACGACCTGCAGCCGGGCGACGCGCTGATCTACAACGACTCGGCCAACCCGCAGGGCGGCTCGCACGCCGTGCTCTTCGGCGGCTGGACGGACTCGTCGCACACCAAGTACACCGCGTACGAGCAGACCAGCCCGAACACGATCAAGCGGGCCACCCCGTACGCCTACTGGAGCCACTCCGGCCAGTACCTGCCGTACCGCTACCGCGGCATCTCCACCGGGACGGACGAGGAGGCCTTCCCCGGACTCACGTGGTTCGGCCGCGGGCAGAGCAACCCGTACGTCAAGCGGCTGGGCGAGCTGCTGGTGAAGCGCGGCGCCGGACGCTTCTACACCGAGGCGCCGGACTCCGTCTGGAGCGACGCGGACCGCCGGGCGACCGAGGCGTTCCAGCAGGCCCAGGGCTGGACGGGCGCGGAGGCGGACGGCGCCCCCGGCAAGGACACCTGGGCGCTGCTGGTCGCAGGCCGCGGCCGGGACGTCCCGCCGGAGGCGCCGCTGCCGCCGCCCCCGACCGTACCCACGGTGCCGCCGGTGCCGCGGATCCCGGGGGCGCCGGCCCCCGCCTTCCCCGGCACGGCCGACTTCGGCCCCGGCCGGGTCGACGCCGCCGTGCAGCTGCTCGGCAGGCAGCTGGTCGGCAAGGGGTTCGGCACCTGGTACACCGTCGGGCCGAGCCCGGAGTGGACCGAGAGCGACCGGCGCAACGTCGAGGCGTTCCAACTGGCCCAGGGTTGGAAGGGCGCCGAGGCGGACGGCTACCCCGGGCCGCACACCTGGCGGCTGCTGTTCGGCTAGCGGCTCTCGCTCAGGGGCGGCCGACCGCCGCGCCGTGCGTCCTGACCCAGGAGTGCATGGCGATGGCGGCGGCCGCCCCGGCGTTGATCGACCGGGTGGAGCCGAACTGGGCGATCGAGCAGACCGCGGAGGCGTGCTCCCAGGCCTCCGGGGTCAGCCCGGGGCCCTCCTGCCCGAAGAGCAGCACGCAGCGCTCCGGCAGCTCGTAGGTCTCCAGCGGGACGGCCCCGGGCAGGTTGTCGACGCCGATCACCGGCAGCCCCTCGGCCGCGGCGAAGGCGGCCAGCGAGGCGACCGAGTCGTGGTGACGGACGTGCTGGTAGCGGTCGGTCACCATGGCGCCGCGCCGGTTCCAGCGACGCCGGCCGACGATGTGCACCTGGGCGGCCAGGAAGGCGTTGGCGGTGCGCACCACGGAGCCGATGTTGAAGTCGTGCTGCCAGTTCTCCACGGCGACGTGGAAGCCGTGCCGCCGGGTGTCGAGGTCGGCGACGATCGCCTCGCGGGTCCAGTACCGGTAGCGGTCCACCACGTTGCGGCGGTCGCCGGCGGCCAGCAGCTCGTGGTCCCAGTGGCCGCCCTCGGGCCACGGCGCGGGGTGCGGGCCGACGCCGATCTCGCGGTCGTCGGCGGTCACGAAGGCGTCGTCGTACTGCTCGCCCGCGTGGGGCACTCCGGTGTCGCTCACGTCCCCGAGGGTACGCGGCGCGGCCGGACGGCCTTCTCCAGGTCGCCGAGCGCCTGCAGCATCATCTTGGCCCCCGCGCGGGCGACCGCGGTGCGGTCCTCGTACCCGGGGATGGCCGACCCCACCGGATAACCGTCCCAGCGGGCGTAGGCCTCGCGCAGCCCGGAGAAGTCGACCGTCTCGCCGATCAGCACACCGGCCGCGGCGATCGCGGTGGCGTACTTGAGCTCCTCGGCGAAGTCGGCGGCGCCGGGGACGCGCGGGCTGTCGCGGCCCGGCAGGTGGGCCTCCAGCAGGACCGCGCTGCGGGCGAGGAGTCCGACCGCGGTGCGGGCCTTGTCGAGCTGCTTGCGGCTGATCTCGGGCAGCCGGTCGGCGTGCTTCACGGGCTCGGCGTCGGCCCGTTCGATCGCCTCCAGCAGCTCGGCGCGGGCCTCCCGGGAGTCGAGCAGGGCGTCCCGCACCCCTCGGTCGTCGCGGCCCGCCGGGTCGCCGTACGCCTCGAGCACGGCCGCCCCGTAGCGGCCGGCCGCGGCGATCCACTCGGCGAGCCGTTCGGCGAGCCGCGCGGTCTGCCAGGTCGGGAAGAGCGCGTAGGCGCCGAGGGCGATGGCGCCGCCGAGCAGGGTGAGCAGGACGCGCTCCACCGCGGTCTCCAGTGGGTCGGCCTGCAGGCCGAGCAGGAACACCACGTAGGAGGAGACGCAGGCGGTGGTGAACGCGTAGCCGGTGCGGATGGTCAGGTAGGCGCCGCAGATGCACACCACGGCGAGGGCGGTGGAGAGCCAGGCGCCCGGGTGCAGCAGCTGGACGACCGCGGTGGTGACGACCACCCCGGCGACGGTGCCGGCGAGCCGGGCCACCCCGCGGCTGAAGGTCTGCGCGAAGTCTGGGCGCATCACCATGGCGGCGGTCAGCGGCGCCCAGTAGCCGTGGTGCAGCCCCAGCGGGCGGGCCGCCAGGTAGGAGAGGGTGACCACGCCGGACATCCGGACGGCGTGCTGGAAGACCGCGGAGCGCGGCTGCAGCTGCCGCCGGACGGTCTGGAAGCCGACCGGCACGATCTTCACCAGCGAGGGGCGGCGCAGCTGCGGGGCGGTCTGGACGACGGAGCGGTCCTGCCGGTCGAGCGCGCCGGCCGCCTTGGAGAGCTGGGAGGCGAGCCGTTTGGCGGCGCGGCGGGCGGCACCGGTCAGCTCGGGGCTCTCGGCGGCCTCGGCGAGGGTGAGCGCGGGGGTGGTGCTCGGCGGCCGGACGGCCTCGCCGGCCCGGACGGCGGCGGCGACGGCGTCCAGGAACTCGGCCGCGGCGGCGAGGATCTCACGGGCCAGGTCGCGTCCGGGCCCGTCGGCGGGGGCGCCGACCGCCGGGTCGGCGAGGGCGGCGAGGGTGGGCCTGATGTGCTCGGCGACGGCCCGCAGGCCGCGCATCTCGGGCGGGCGGTGCCGGGCCTGCCAGTTCGTCAGCGCGCCGGCCCGGCGGGCGGTCATGAAGGGCTCGGGGTCGATGCCGGCGACCGGGTCGTAGCGCAGCCGGCGGGCGTAGTCGCCGAGTTCGGCGTAGGTGTCGGCGAGGGCGTCGCGGTGGCCGCGCCAGCGGTCGACCGGCCAGAGCAGGGTGACCAGGGCCTGGACGGCGCCGCCGAGCGCGCAGAGCAGGCCGTGGCCGAGCGCGGTGATCAGGCTGACGGGCAGTTGGACGACGACCAGCATCACGGAGATGGTGGTGGCGGCGACGGTGCCGCCGGTCGGGCCGACGGCCCAGATCATCCCGGCGGCGAAGGACCAGACGGCGAGCAGCACCGGGAAGGCACCGGGGACGCCGACGGCGGCGTAGCCGAGGAAGGTGCTGATGCCGAGGCCGAGGCCGGCGCCGACGGCGATCGAGGCGCGCGGGCGGAAGGTCCGCTGGAAGGTCGCGGTACCGGCGATGAAGCCGCCCATCGCGGCGGACGTGGCCGGGCCGGTACCGGCCACCGCCAGGACCGGGAAGACGACCAGGGCGACGGCGAGTGCCCCGCGCACGGCCCGCCGCGGGTCCGAGAGTTCACGGGCCGGTACCAGTCCGGCCTTCGCGGTCTCCCGAAGTGCGACGGACCAGGGCATACCGGGCAGTCTAGGGCGCCGGCGGCCGCGCGGCCGGGAGGCGTACGTCGGCCCGGAGCCGCCCGGCACCCCGGCGGGCGAGGGCGCCCAGCCGCAGCAGGAAGCCGGTGGGCAGGAAGACCGCGTCGGCGGCGATCATCGCCAGTGAGAAGAACGGCAGGCCCAGCACGAGCGCGATCGCGGAGTGCTCTGCGATCATCAGCGCCAGCAGGACGTTCTTCAGGCGCCGGTTGAACAGCGTGAACGGGAAGGCGACCTGGACGATCACCGTGCCGTAGCTGAGCGCGAAGGTGATCAGCAGGCTGGAGCCGAGCAGCGCCGACAGCTCCGGCCACGGGGTGAAGTAGTCGAGGCGGAGCGGGTAGTGCAGGGCGGTGCCGTCCTGCCAGCGGGAGCCCTGCACCTTGTACCAGCCGGCGGTGGCGTAGATCAGCACCACCTGGACGGCGATGATCAGCATGCCGCAGTTGTGCAGCATGGTGACGAGCGCGTCGCGGACGGCCCGGAGTTCCCCGGTGGGGGCCGCGGCGGGCCGGCCGGCCCTGCGCCGGGCGTCCAGCGACCACACCAGCCCGGAGCGGACGAGCACCAGGTACATCGCCATCAGGTGCACCACGTTGTCGCCGCCGTCGCCGACCAGCACGTTGCGGTTCTGCAGGGAGAGCACGGTGACGGCGAACAGCACGGCGCTCGCCCGGGTGCGCCAGCCGAGCACCATCAGCACGGCGGCGGCGATCGCCAGGTGGTAGACGGTCTCGAACCACAGCCGGCCGTCCGACCAGGAGAGCACGGTGAAGGCGTGGGTGGCGGAGAGCAGCGAGTCGGAGAGCCCGGCGGACCACGGGGAGCGGTCGCCGTACAGCACCCGCCGGTTCGGCCACTCGCGGAGCAGGAAGCCGAGCCAGGCGAGACCGAAGCCGATCCGGACCACCGCCGCCTGGTGGCGGCCGAACACGGTGCCGGTGAAGGCGTCGAAGAACCGCTCGAAGCGGCCGGGCGGCGGCGCGGGCTCGGTGCGCGCCGCGCCGTCGTCCACCGGGAGGGTGGTGTCGGTCCCGCTCACAGCAGCCCCCGGTAGTCGTCCTCGTCCACCGGCCACCAGGGCAGTTCCTTGTACGGGGTGGACTCGGCGGGTTCCTCGGTGCTCCATGCGGGCGGCGGCACGGCCTTCGCGGCCGAGCGGAACTGGATCTGCAGGACGCGCTCGCCGGCGGCGGTGCGGCCGATCCGCTGCAGGGCTATCCGCTTGAGGTACTCCTCGGCGAGTTTGCCGCGCTGCCCCGGCGCGGCGCCGTCCTCCGCGGGGTGGGTGGACTCGTAGAAGTCCCAGGCGCGGCGGAGCATGTTCTGGTCGACGTGGCTGGGGGCCGGGTTGTGGCGTATCGCCGCGGCGTCCTGGGCGGTCAGGCCGATCCAGCCCTGCGTGTGCACCTCGCCGTCGTCGGCGATGGTCTGCACCCGGGCGTCGACGGTGATGTTCTGCTGCAGCGGGTTCGGCGCGAACAGCTTCCAGTTCTGCTCGAACTCGGGGTAGACGATCCCGTCCAGCTGCTGCCGGTACTCCTGGGAGAGCGCGTTGGGCGGGGCGTTGTGCAGGAACAGCACCCCGAGCAGGATCGCCGTGCCGCCGAGCATTCCCGCCCCGGAGAGGCAGAGCACGGTGAGGGCGGGGGTGGACCAGGTGCGCACGCGGTGTCCTCCCCTACGGCTGCTGCGGCACGGTTCGCCGGTCATCCTGCCGTACCGGGGCACCCGGGGGACAGGCCGGCGGCGCACCGGTACGGAACGGCGAAGGGCCCGCCGAAGCGGGCCCCGGTGCCGGGCGCGGGTACGGCAGGACGACCCGCGGTCCGGTCAGAGGACGAACGCGTCCCGGCCGTCGGTGCCGACCATCGGGCGGCCCGCGGCCTCCCAGGCGAACATGCCGCCGTCCACGTTCACCGCGTCGCGGCCCTGCGCGACGAGGTACTGGACGACCTGGGCGGAGCGGCCGCCGACCCGGCAGAGCACGTACAGCTTCCCGTCGGGCAGCTCGTCGAGCCGGGCGATCACCTGGCCGATCGGGATGTGCAGCGCGCCGGACACGTGGCCGGCGTCCCACTCGTCCTGCTCACGGACGTCGAGCAGTGCGGCGTCGGCCGGGACGGACGCGGCGTCGGTGGTGGGCAGCGCTTGCGCGAACATCGTCGGGGTCTCCTGGGAGTCGGTGCCGGGGCTGTGCGGCGAGGGGTCCTCCCCTCCATTGTGCCGACCGGCCGGCGCCGGCCCCGGCACGACGTCGTCGCCGAGCAGCCGCTCCAGCTCGGTCCGCCGGTCGGAGGCCCGGGCGAGGAGCTGCTCGGCGAGCTCCTCCAGCAGCCGCTCCGGCTCCTGCGGGGCGAGCAGCAGCAGCTCGCCCATCGGGGTCCGCTCCAGCCTGACCTGCTCGGTGGCCAGCTGGCCGATCCGCGCGGTCAGCCACTCCAGGCGGCGCAGCAGCCAGTCGGGCCGGTCGGGGGAGTCCGGGTCGGGCGCGGTCTCCGGGGCGGTCGACCACTCGTCGGCCAGCTCCTCCAGCGCACCGGCGTCGCCCTGCGCGTACGCCTCGTTGACCCGGGCGATGAAGGCGGAGCGGCGCTCCTGCTCGGCCGGGTCGGTGGTCAGGTCGGGGTGGGCGCGGCGGGCGAGGTCGCGGTAGATCCGCTGGGCCTCGCGGTCCGGCCGGACCTTCGCGGCGGCCGGCGGCTCGGGGGCCAGGCCGGCGGCGGCCGGGTCGTCCGGCTCGGCGACCCGGCTGCGGGCCTCGGCGGCACGGCGCAGCGCCTCCGGGTCGCCGGTACGGACGGCGACCGCCTCGGCGATCAGCGCGTCCAGCTCGTCGAGGCGGGCGTAGAGCGGGCCGAGCAGCTGGTGGTGGACCAGCGCGAAGTTGTCGATCTCCACCCGGAGGGTGGCGACGTCGACGTCGAGGGTCAGCCAGGCCAGCTCGGCGGCGGCCACCCGTTCCTCCAGCAGCAGCCGCTCCTGCTCGCTCCACTGGACGGGGCTCTCCGCGCTCACCAGTCCGCCTCCGCATGCACCCGGTCTCCGAGCCTGCCACCCTACCGGGGGTCCGGCACCGGCCGCCGGGCCGTCGTCCGGGTACCCCGTCCGATTGAACTCGCAGCGCACACGGGCGCTCACCCAGTGACACGCAACTGATACCGAGGAATCTCCGCGATTCGCTGTCGGAGCCGGCCCCGCACGTGCTTCATTGGACGGAACATCCGTGCTGCACCGCACGTGCGCCTGAGTGCCGCGGGGATGCCGGCGTACAAAGGACGGGACACACAGGAGCGGCCGGAGACAAGGAGCCCGTTGCGCCGCGCCGACACAGCGGCCGCTCCCGAACAGGGCGGCCAGGCGGGAGCAGACCGAATCGATGGTGGACGAGCCGAATTCCGCAGCGGCCTCGCGAGACGGCACGGGTGACCCTCCCTCCGGAGTGGTCGCCCTGCTGCGCGTCGCCGCGGTGATGGTCGACCCGGACGGCCGGATCGCCCTGTGGAACCGCGCCGCCGAGGAGCTCTTCGGCCACCGCGCCGAGGTGGCCTGCGGCCGCACCGCCTCCGGTCTGCTGCCCGCCGTCGAGCCCCGGCCGGAGACGGGTTCGCCGCGCCCGGGCGCACCGCCGCGCCGCTGTGACGCGCTGGACACCCTGGACGACCTGACCCAGCTGGACGCGGCCTGGGCCGGCGCGATGGCCGTCGTGGACCGCGAGGAGCGGCTGCGGGACGTCATCTGGTGGGCCTATCCGCTGATCGAGCCGACCGGCCGCAGCCTGCTGGCGCTGGCCGCCGACGCCCGGCCGCTGCGGGCCGGCGGCCCGCGGATAGCCCTCGGCGAGCGGCTGCTGGCGTACGCTGCGGCCCCGGCCGCCACCGGCGCCTTCCACCGGGTCTCCCCCGCCTTCGCCCCGGCCGGGCCGGGCGGCGCCGCCGCGCTGGACGGCCTGCTGCCGCGCGGCTCCGAGGACCGCCGCCGCCGGCTGCTCGGGCAGATCGCGGCGGCCGGCGTGCCCGCGCTCTGGGTCGACGCGGCGACCAGACTGCCCGTCCTCCCCTACGAGTCGGCCGGACGCGGCGCGGCCCGGATCGCCGCCGGGCTGGTGCGCCGCTACCCGACGCCGCAGCAGCGCGCCGACCGGCCGCGGGCGACCCGCCGCCCGGCCGATCCGGCACCCGGCGGGCGCCGGGCGATCGGACTGCAGGTCCTGCCCGCCGGGGCGCCACGCGGCGCCGACGACGGACGGGCGATCGGCACCACCGTGCCCGGGCAGCGCGAGTCCGGGGCGGCCACCGCGAACGGCCAGAGCCAGGGAGGCCCAGCCATCGAGTCCACCGCCAACGGCACCGCGCCCGCCCGGGCCGCCGTCGGGTCCGCTCCGCCGCAGGGCCGATCGGACGGGCCGGACGGACCACCCGCCGACACCCCCGGTGTCCCGGCCCCGCCCGCACCGCCGTCCGTGGAGGTGCTGACCGTCAGCCAGGCCGGCGAGCAGCTGGCCCTGCTGAGCGAGGTCGGCAACCGGGTCGGCACCACCCTGGACCTCGACACGACCGCCCGCGAGCTGTGCGAGGTGCTCGTCCCGCGGGTCGCCGACTTCGCCTGCGTGGACCTCCTCGACGGGCTGATCTCCGACTCGGAGCTGCCCGAGGAGCGCCCGGACGACCGCACGATGCTGCGCCGGGTGGCCCGCGCGGTGAACAGCTCCCCCGGCCACTGGGACCACGTCCTGGACGAGGGCGCGCTGCTGGCGATGCCCCGCTCGACCCCGCCGGGCCTCGCCCTGCAGGAGAACCAGCCGGTGCTGGTGCCGGTGATAGACCCGGACGTGGCGGTGGACTACGCGGCCTCGCTGGGCGGCGGCCCGGACCTCGTCCCGGTGGTGGTCGGCCGCTCGATGCTGGTGCTGCCGCTGTCCGCCCGGGGCACGGTGCTGGGCATCCTCAAGCTGCTGCGGCTGCCGGACCGGGCGCCCTTCGACAAGTCCGACGCCGCCACGCTCAAGGAGCTGGCGGCCCGGGCCGCGCTGTCGCTGGACAACGCCCGGCTGCACCGGGCGGAGTCCCGGGTGGCGACCACCCTGCAGCGCTCGATGATCCCGACCCGGCCGCCGCGGATCCCCGGGGTGCAGATCGCCCACCGCTACCTGCCGGGCGACTCGCGGGCCGAGGTCGGCGGCGACTGGTTCGACGCGATCCAGCTGCCCGGCAGCCGGGTCGCCCTGGTGGTCGGCGACGTGATGGGCCACGGCCTGCACTCGGCGGCCGCGATGGGCCGGTTCCGCACCGCCATGCAGACCCTCGCCGCGCTGGACCTGCCGCCCGGCCAGCTGCTGCGGCACCTGGACAACCTGGCCCACAAGCTGGGCGACGACCACCTGGCGACCTGCCTGTACGCGGTCTACGACCCGATCAACCGCACCTGCGAGCTGGCCAGCGCCGGGCACGTCCCGCCGGTGCTGGTGCACCCCGACGGCCGGGGCGAGCTGCTGGAGATCCCGGAGGGCGCACCGATCGGCGTCGGCGGGGTGCCGTTCGTGGCGAAGCGGATCGACGTCTCGGACGGCTCGATGCTGGTGATGTGCACCGACGGCCTGGTCGAGGTGCGCGGGGGCGACATAGGAGAGGGCCTGGCCGCGCTGTGCGGCAATCTGATCGACCCCAAGCAGACCCCGGACGAGGCCTGCGACACCGTGCTGGAGCGGCTGCACTCGGACGACCGGGCGGACGACGTCGCGCTGCTGGTCGCCCGCTTCGACGGCGTCCCGCCGAGCGAGGTGGCCACCTGGGAGCTCGCCGTCTCGGAGGACGAGGTCCGGCGGGCCCGCTCGCTGGTGCGCGGCCAGCTCGCCGCCTGGGGCCTGGACGCGCTCGACGACACGGTGGAGCTGCTGGTCAGCGAGCTGGTGACGAACGCCGTCCGGGTCGCCCGGGACCACGTGCAGCTGCAGCTGATCCGGGTCGACAAGCTGCTGGTCGAGGTCAGCGACGACAACCACAACCTGCCCTCGCTGGAGCCGGCCGGCTCGATGGACGAGCACGGCCGGGGCCTGCAGCTGGTCAGCAAGCTCGCCGAGCGCTGGGGCACCGCCCGCAAGGCGGTCGGCAAGGTCGTCTGGTTCGAGCTGCCCCTGCCCCGGAGCTGACGCACCACCGTTGAACGCCGTCGGCGGTGCTTCGGTCAGCGCACCGCTGGCAGCGCCGTCCTCGGGCCGGCCTCGGCCGCCACCGAGGCCGCCGCGCCGACGCCGGCCAGCACCCGCGGCCAGAACTGCCCGAAGACCTCCAGCGAGGCGGCGATCAGCCCGGCCGTCAGGACGGCCACGACATGCTCCAGCCCGGCGAGGTTCGGCAGCAGAACGGCCTCGACGACCATCGCCAGCACCACCGCACCGCCCGTCCACCAGGCGCGGCAGCGGATCGCCACGCAGACCGCGAGCGCCACCACGGCCGCGGACGGGCCGGTGTCCCGGACGTGCGCCACCCAGCCGGGGAAGCCGAAGAGGTGGTCGGGGCCGAGCTCCACGCCGATCCGGGCGAACAGCGTGCCGGCCAGGGTGCAGGCGTAGGCGACCGCCAGGGTGAGCCGCCGCCCGAGGACGATCTCGGCGATCCCGAAGACCAGGAAGACCTGGACGAGAGCCCCCCACACCGGCAGGTCCAGCGCGGGCACGTACAGCGAGAGCGGTGTCCGCAGCAGCGAGACCCCGAGCGGCAGTGCGGCCCGTACGACGCCGAGCTGGGTGACCAGCCGTTCCCCGCCCGGCAGGTGCTGGACGACGGAGAAGGCCAGCACCAGCACGGTGGCCGCGGTGGCCAGGGGCACGGAGGCGAACCGGTGCAGGCGCAGGTGCCCGCGGACGATTCCGACCAGCGTGCCCCATTCCGCCGCCGCGACCCGGACCGCCACCGGTCCGAGGCCTCGGCGCACGCCCCCCGCGCCAACCGTCCGCTCCACCGCTGAATCTCCCCGTCCGTCTTCCGGCCGGGCACCCCCGCGCCCCACCGAGCAATTCCCGGGACATTTCCCGGACGGCCAGGGTTTCTCCTGCCGATACATCCACGGTAGGCAATGGATAAACAGGGGTCGTCAGCTTGCGAGGCGAATCGCGGATCATCCTCAGGTCGGAGGGGGGCAACCGCCCGACGGCAGTCGCACCCCCCGATCGGCGGTGGCCCTCCGCCCCCCGGCGGAGGGACTACCCCTACCCGTCCCGCTCCGCCGCCGACCCCCCGCCGGGCAGCGCCTGCGCGGCGGCCCGGACATGACGGCGACGGAACAGGACGGGGAGACTCGGCACCGTGATGAAACCCTCGGCGCGCGCACTGGCGATACCGATCCGCGGAATCTCGCTGCTCTTCTCGAAGAGCAGATAGCGCGGCTCCCAGATCGGCCGGTATTTCGCATTTGCCCGGTACAGCGATTCGATCTGCCACCAGCGGGAGAAGAATCCCAGGACGGAACGCCACAGCCGCAGGATCGGTCCGGCACCCAGCTTCGATCCGCGCTCGAACACCGAGCGGAACATCGCGAAGTTCAGCGAGACCCGCTCCAGCGCGACCTCGTCGGCCCGCTGCAGCAGCTCGATCACCATGAACTCCATCAGGCCGTTCTCGCTGTCGCGGTCCCGGCGCATCAGGTCCAGCGAGAGGCCGTTGCGGCCCCACGGCACGAAGCTCAGCAGCGCCCGCAGCTCGCCGTCACCGTCGTGGCACTCGAGCATCACGCAGCGGCCGTCGTCCGGGTCGCCGAGCCGGCCGAGCGCCATCGAGAAGCCCCGCTCGGTCTGGCCGTCCCGCCAGTGGTCGGCCCTGTCCAGCAGCTCGGCCATCTCCGGGTCCGGGATGTCCTCGTGCCGCCGGATCCGCACGGTGTACCCGGCCCGCTTGACCCGGTTGTACGCCTGCCGGACGACCCGCATCGCCCGCCCGTCCAGCGAGAACTCGTCGACCTCGACGATCGCCTCGTCGCCGAGCTCCAGCGCGTCCAGGCCGTGCCGGGCGTAGATCACACCGGCCTCCTCGGAGGCGCCCATCACGGCCGGCACCCAGGCGTGCTCCCGGGCCTCCTCCAGCCAGGCGTCGATCGCCCCCGGCCAGGCCTCCGGATCGCCGATCGGATCGCCCGAGGCCAGCGAGACACCGCCCAGCACCCGGTAGGCGACCGCCGCCTTGCCGGACGGCGAGAAGATCACCGCCTTGTCCCGGCGCAGCGCGAAGTAGCCGAGCGAGTCCCGCTCGCCCTGCCGCTCCAGCAGCTCGCGCAGCCGGACCTCGTCCTCCACGGTCAGCAGCTCCTGGCCGCGCGGGCTGCGGAAGGCCAGGTACAGCACCAGCAGGAAGAGCACCGCCCCCATGGCGTTGATGAAGGCGTTGACCCAGGTCGGTACGGCGATCTCGTCCGCCAGCCGGCCGGACGGGGTGATCGTCACCATCCGGGCCACGGCGTAGCCGAACCGGGTGCCGAACTCCGCGCCGCCGTGCACCGTGTTGGTGAACTGCACCAGCGTCGCGCCGACGATCCCGCCGAACAGCAGGCCGCCGATGAAGGTCGCCACCCCGGTCTTGGGGTTGGAGCGGTCTCCCTTGGAGGTGAACTCGCGGCGGCCGAGCAGCAGCGCGAGGAAGAAGCCCACCGTCAGCACGGTGGAGAACCAGTTGATCGGGTGGTCGGCGAAGCGGCTGTCCGGCACCAGCATCAGCAGCAGGTACAGCACCGAGAAGAGCCCGGACACCACCGCGTTGAAGATCCACGCGGCCCGCTTGCGCCGCCGCATCGCGACCGCGAGGAACAGCGACAGCAGCACCGTCGTCAGACCGGCCGTCAGCAGGTACGGGGTGAAGTACTCGCCCTCGTTGTGCTCCTGCACCTGGTCCCGGAACGGCACGGCGAGCACCGCGACCAGGTTCAGCAGGGCCAGCAGCCGCAGGTACCAGACCGTCGCCGCGGCGGCGCGCGGCCGCCAGCGGGCGAGCAGCCCGGCCAAGGCTCCGAAATGCGCGGGAACGGCGGTGGGCGCCGGCTTCACAGTGGACACAGCTCCAATTCCAGACGATCAACGTAGGGGACGCATCCGTACGACACCCGGGGAGGGACGGAGCGGCCCGCACACCCGGTCTCCGAGCGGCCAGGGCCCACAGGGGGCTCCGTGTTCCATGGTTCCCCACCCCGGATGAGAATTGCGTGAATCCGGTAGCGGATTCCGACCCCCGCCGAACGGCGGGGGTGCCCACCCCGCCGGTGGACCGGATCACGGCCCGCCGACCCCTAGGCTCGAAGACGAGCCGCGCACGCCCGAGGAGAGCCATGCCACCGATCCGCGTCCTGATCGTGGACGACGAGGTCCTCGTCCGCTCGGGCCTCGGCCTGATCGTGGGTTCCGCCCCCGACCTGGAGGTGGTCGGCGGCTGCTCCGGCGGCCAGGCCGAGCAGCAGGCCGTGGAGCTGCGCCCGCAGGTCGTCCTGCTCGACATCCGGATGCCCGACCTGGACGGCATCAGCGTGCTGCGCCGGCTGCGCGCGCTGCCCGACCCGCCGGCCGTGGCCATGCTCACCACCTTCGACACCGACGAGTACATCGGCACCGCCCTGCGGGCCGGCGCCGCGGGCTTCCTGCTGAAGGACACCGCGCCCGAGCAACTGGTGCACGCCGTGCGGGTGCTGGCCGCGGGCGGCAGCATGCTGTCGCCCACCGTCGCGCGCACCGTCATCAACGGCTACGTCGAGGGCGGCGGCCCCGACGCGGACGCCACCGCGCTCGCCCGCCAGCTCACCACCCGCGAGCTCGACGTGCTCGCCCTGCTCGGCGAGGGCCTCTCCAACGCGGAGATCGCCGACCGCCTCTACCTGGGCACCGGCACCGTCAAGGACCACATCAGCGCGATCCTCGCCAAGCTCGGCGCGGCCAACCGCGTCCAGGCCGCCGTGGTCGCGCACCGCGCCGGCCTGGTCCGCGCCCAGGGGAACCCGGGCGCATGACCGGCCACAGAGCACTGCCCGCCTGGTGCACCGCGACCTGGCTGATGCTGCTGCTGCCGGTGCTGGTCTCGCTCGTCGACGCCGCCCTGGTCTCCAAGGGCGCCCACTGGTGGGAGGCCGCGCTCTCGGTGCTCGCCGCACTCGCCCTGCTGCTGCGCCGCCGCCTCCCGGTGACGGTGCTGCTGCTGACCCTGCCCGGCGCGTTCGTCAACTACATCTGGCTGGCACCGATGACCGCCGTGTACTCGGTCGCCGCGCAGCGGGCGGCGCTCCGGGTCACCGCGGCCTGCGCCACCGCCTTCGCCCTCGTCGAGTTCTTCCACTGGCCGCTCGCCGACCACCCGCTCGCCCTGGACCGGGACAACGCGCTGTACGCGATCCAGTGCGTGATGCTCGCCGCCGGGCCCGCCGCACTCGGCCTGCTCGCCCGTACCCGGCGCGAACTCGCCCACCGGCTCGACGAACTCACCCGCGGCCAGCAGCGCGAGAGCCGGCTTCTCGCCGAGCGGGTGCTGGCCACCGAGCGGGCCCGGCTGGCCCGGGAGATGCACGACGTGGTCTCCCACCAGGTCAGCCTGATCTCCATCCAGGCCGGGGCGCTCCAGGTGTCCACGGGCGACCCGGCCGCCAAGGACACCGCCTCGACGATTCGCGAGCTGGCCGTCCGCACCCTGCAGGAGCTCCGTCAGATGGTCGGCGTGCTGCGCGCCGCCGGCGTCGAGCCCACCGAGCCGCTGGCCCCGCAGCCGCGGCTGGCCGACCTGCCGAAACTGATCGACGGCAGCGGGCTGCCGGTGACCACCGACCTCTCCACCGGCGGCTGGCAGTGGCCGGAGGCGGTGGAGCGGGCCGCGTACCGGACGGTCCAGGAGGCGCTGACCAACATCACCAAGTACGCGCCCGGCGCCGCGGTGACCGTCCGGGTGGCGGGCGGCGGCCACCGGCTGCTGGTCGAGGTGCGCAACGCCCCGCCGCCGGCCCGCGCCACCGACCTGCCCACGCTGCCCGGTGGCGGCCACGGCCTGGTCGGCCTGCGCGAACGCGCCCAGCTGCTCGGCGGCACCCTGGTGGCCGGCCCCACCGCGGACGGCGGCTTCACCGTCCGCGCCGCCCTGCCGGCCGCGGCTGACTGACCCCGGGTCCTGCCGGGGCGAGAAACGAGGGCGGCGCCCTCCCCGCGAGGGGAGGGCGCCGCCCGTCTGCGTCACCGACCGGGAGGTCAGTTGGCGCTGTAGTAGCCGAACAGGTCGACGATCACGTTCGCCGAGCCGGGGCTGGTCAGCGCCAGGTCGACCACACCGTTGTTGACCGGGACGGTCACCAGGTTGGCGATCGTCTGGCCCTTGGTGTCCCAGTTCAGGTTCGAGGAACCCGGACGGGTGGTGTTGCCGGGCCACGCGTTGAGGTAGCCGCTCGAGGTGGTGTCGGTCACCGTGACGTTCAGCACGACCGAGGTGGCCGACGCCAGCGCGCCGCCGTCGTTCAGCGACAGGTGGACCACCTTGCCGTTGGTGAGCGCGGCCGGAGCCGGCGCACCCTTGCCGGAACGGGTGTCCATCAGGCGCTTCGGACCGGCGTTGTGGAACTTGCCGCCGGAGGCGTCCTTGGTGAAGTAGCCGAACACGTCGGCGAGGACGTCGATCGAGGCCGAGGCACCGTTGTAGATGCTGACCTTGCCGTCGGCGCCGACCGGCACGACGACCAGGTTCGGCACGGTCTGGCCCTTGACCCAGTTCAGGTTGGACGAGCTGGGACGGGTCTCACCGGCCGGCCAGACCGTCAGGTAGCCGCCGTTGTCGGTACCGGTGACGGTGGTGTTCAGCACGACCGCGGTCACGCCGCTGCCCGGGATCTGGAGGTCCAGGGTCTGCTTGCCGCCGAGCTTGGCCTGGGGAGCGCCGGTGCCGTAGCGGGTGTCGAGCAGACGGCTGGGGCCGGCCGGGGTCAGCGTGGAGCCGTTGGCGTCGGCCGAGTAGTAGCCGAACACATCGGCGACGAGGTCGACCGAGCCGGACCAGCCGCCGTTGAAGAGGCTGACCTTGCCGTCGGCGCCGACCGGGACGGTGACCAGGTTCGGCACGTCACGGCCCGCGGACCAGTTCAGGTTGGACGAGTCCGGCCGCGCCTTGCCCGAGGGCCAGGCGGTCAGGTAACCGGCGGCCGTCGTGCCCGCCACGGTGACGTTCAGCACGACCGCGTTGACGCCCGAGGCCGGGACACCGCCGCGACCGGCGACCTGCAGGTTGAGCGTGCCGCGGGCGGGAACCTTGGCGGTGGGGGCACCGGTGCCGAAGCGGGTGTCGAGCAGACGGTCCGGCGACACCGGGTTGTAGGTGCCGGCCGGCTGCGAGGGCAGCTGCTGGCACAGCGCCGCCATGACCGCCTTGCCCTTCGGCGAGCCGAGGCCGGTGGCCAGGTCGTAGCCCGCGAGCGCGGAGTACTTGCCGGAGGCGCTGACGTCGTTGTTGCCCAGGGTGACGTCGTTGAACACCGAGCTGTCGAGCTTGCGCAGGATCGGGTTCAGGTAGCCGACCGGGCCGTTGGCGGCGCAGTCGGTCGACGAGTTGGCCAGCGCGACCAGGGCCGCCCAGAGCGGGGCCGCGGCGCTGGTGCCGCCGTAGACGTTCGCCCAGAGGCTGTTGTTGGCGTCGTAGTTGGTGAAGATCAGGTAGCCGGTGGCCGGGTCGGCGAGCGCCGACACGTCCGGAACCTGGCGGCAGGACTGGCCGGCCGCGGCACCGCAGACGTTCGCGTACTCGGCGGCGTGCTGGGCGTTCCAGGCGAAGTCGGTGTCGCTCAGCGCCCAGCGGGTGGAGAGACCGCCACCGCCGGAGCCGCCGTTGCGGTTCCACACCGAGATCGGGCCGGGGTAGGTGCCCAGGCCGGTGTGCGAGGTGCCGCCGATACCGGTCACGTAGGGCTGCGAGGCCGGGCTGTCGGTGCTGAGCACGTTGTCGTTGCCGAGGCCGGAGCCGCGGCAGTCGGTCGAGCCGGCGTCACCGGCGGCGGCGACCACGGACTGCCCCTGGGCAGCGGCCTGCTGCAGGACCAGGTTCAGCGCGTTCTCGCGGCCGGAGTCGCGCTCCGCCTCGCAACGGCCCCAGCTGATCGAGACCACCTGAGCGCGGTTGTCGTTGACGATCTTCTGGTAGGTGTCGTAGACACCCTGGGCGGTGTTGGGGCCCTGGTAGACAAGGATCGAGGCACCGGGCGCCAGGGACGCGATGGTGTCCACGTCGAGCGCGGTCTCGCCGCCCTCGCCGTTCTGGTAGTCCGGAGCCTGGTTGACGAAGCCGTCCACCGAGACGTTGGAGACCGAGGTCTTGGTGCCGTTGCAGGCCTGCCAGGCGGCGGCCGCGCGGGTGTCGTAGTTCTCCAGCGACAGGATCGCGATGGTGGAACCCGAGGCGCCGTCGGCTATGCCGTTCAGGTTGTAGGCCTGGGCGAGCGCCCCGGAGCTGTAGTAGTCCCGGCCGTCCACCATGTTGTTGGACGAGAGGATGTTCTTCCAGTCGGCGCAGAGCTGCGGGCTGGCGCCGATGTTGCGCGCCTGCTCCGAGCCGGCCGCCGAACCCTTGATCGCGGCCTTGGACTTGACCACCGAACGCGGCTTGTACGTCGAGGTGGTGTCCAGGCCGACGACGCCGGCGATCCGGCCGGCCAGGTCGCCCCGGACCGACGGGGCCTGGGTGTTGGCGTAGGTGGCGGTGCCGTCCGCCAGCTTGTAGCCGGCGAAGTCGGTGTCGAAGGCCTTCTTCGCCTCGGCGACGGTCGCCTTGACCGGGATGGTCAGGCCGTTGGCGCCGAGCTCGCCCGGGTGCAGGCCGGCAGCGGTGAGCGCCGCGCGGACGCTCGCCACGGTCGCCGGGTCGGCGCCGAAGCGCTTCCCGAACTCACCGGTGCCCAGGTAGTGCTTGTACAGCGGGGAGCCGGGGGTGGAGACGGCGCTGACGAACGCGGTCAGCGCGACCTGGTCCTTCGGCTGCAGGGTGATGCTGAGGTCGAGCTCGGTGCTGTCGGCCGGTGCGGCCGTCTTCACGGCGTCCTTCGGCGCGACGGGCGCGGAACCGATGCGCTTGGGCGCGATCGACTCCGCCTGGGCGGTCGCGAGGACAGGCAGGCCGGCCCCCGTGACCAGGGCGGCGGTGGTGACGGCGAGGGTGGTCGCACGTCCTGCCGCCCGCATTCGCGTCCTGGTCGGACCCGATGGGTCGAGCATCCGCGTTCTCCTTGGGATGACAATGCGGCGGATATGGGCGGAATTCCGGACAGAACGGCGGGCACGGCAAAAGAACAAGAAGCCGGCACAGCCGCGTCAGCGGCGCGCTCCCGGCTGATCCCCCACGTGCAACCCCCCGTGGAGACGCCCGAGTTGGCACCATCGGCACCAAACGGACATTTCATCGAACTGTCTTACGGGAATTCCGCTGCATGTTCTATCAGTCGGCGCCGACACGAACGGTTCGAGGGCGCCCCCCGTTATCAGGAGGAGACATTGCCGGGTCTCGGACATCCCGAAATACCCCCGAAGTCCCCCCAAAAGCCCCCCGCACCCCTCAAAGTCGCCGACCCGACGACGGAATGAGTCCGAACAACGAGAAAGCCCCGCAGATCCGAAGATCTGCGGGGCTTCGCTGTGCGCGAGGGGGGAGTTGAACCCCCACGCCCTTTCGGGCACTGGAACCTGAATCCAGCGCGTCTGCCTATTCCGCCACCCGCGCATGGGTGCTGTCGTAAGATGCTTGCCGCTCTTCCGACCTGTCGAGAACCTTACCGTATCTCTCCGGGTCTTCCGTCCGGCTCCCTCTCGGGCGCCCCTTCCGACGTGGAAAACATTAGCACGACCGGCGGGCTACCTCCGAATCCGTTTCCCCGCACCCCGGGGAACCGCCTCCCTCCGGGGCGGACGAACGGGTGACCGAGGGATGAGCGGGGCCCCGCGCGGGTACCTCCCGCTTGCCGTTCAGCTCGCTCCGCACCAGCGTCCGCACCCGGCGCACGCCCCCGTACCGGCACCTGCCGGGCAGGTGGCGAGCGGTGTGCCCGGTCTCACGCCCCGGGACCACGTTCCCGGGGAACCGTACGGATGGGCCCGACGTGGATACGATCAGTACGGAAAACCGCAACCCGGCCCGCGAGCGCGGCCCGGCCGACGCCCTGGAAGGGGGTGCCCCGTGGGAGTCCTGAAGAAGTTCGAGCAGCGGCTCGAGGGTCTCGTGAACGGCACCTTCGCCAAGGTGTTCAAGTCCGAGGTCCAGCCGGTGGAGATCGCCGGCGCACTCCAGCGCGAGTGCGACAACAACGCGACGATCTGGAACCGCGACCGCACGGTCGTCCCGAACGACTTCATCGTCGAGCTCAGCCCGCACGACTACGAGCGGCTCAGCCCGTACGCCGGCCAGCTGGGCACCGAGCTCGCCGGCATGGTCCGCGAGTACGCCGAGGCGCAGCGCTACAGCTTCATGGGCCCGCTCCAGGTGACCCTGGAGCAGGCCGACGAACTGGACACCGGCCTGTACCGGGTGCGCAGCCGCACCCTCGCCGGCGAGGAGCCCGCGGCGCAGCAGGCGCCGCAGCCGCCGGCCGCCCCGGGCGGCTACGAGCGACGCCCGACCCCGCCCGCGCCCGGCGCCCCGTGGCAGCAGCAGGGCGCGGCCCCGTACGGTGCGCCGCCGCCCCCCGCCGGGCCGCCGGCGATGCCGCAGACCCCGCCGGCCGCCGCCGGGAACGTCCGCCCCTTCCCGGGCGCCGGCCACAGCGGTGCGAACACCCGCCGCTGGGTGGAGGTCAACGGCACCCGGCACCAGATCACGGGCAACGCGTGCGTGCTCGGCCGCTCGACGGAGGCGGACATCCGGATCGACGACCCCGGGGTCTCCCGCAAGCACGCGGAGATCCGGCCGGGGACGCCCGCGATGGTGCTCGACCTCGGGTCCACCAACGGCATCGTGGTGGACGGGC
Organism: Kitasatospora sp. NPDC085879; assembly: GCF_040686255.1. Classification (NCBI taxonomy): domain Bacteria; kingdom Bacillati; phylum Actinomycetota; class Actinomycetes; order Kitasatosporales; family Streptomycetaceae; genus Kitasatospora; species Kitasatospora sp. NPDC085879. The sequence continues at coordinate 61,636 of NZ_JBFBJZ010000017.1, forward strand.
AGCACACCCAGCGCGCTACGCTCCGCGACGGCTCCCGAATCGTCCTCGGGTCCACCACCATCGTCTACCGACAGGTCGAAGGGTAGAGCGGGCCACTCATGTCAGAACTGACCCTCACGGTCATGCGGCTGGGCTTCCTCGCCGTGCTGTGGCTGTTCGTCATCGTCGCGGTCCAGGTCATCCGCAGCGACCTGTTCGGCACCAAGGTGAACCCGCGCACGGCGCGGCGCGGCGCACCCGCCGCAGCCGCGCCCGCGGGCCGTCCGCCGCAGCAGGCCGGCGGTCAGGCGGCCCCGCCGCAGCCGCGCCAGCGCCGCGGCGCACCGACCCACCTGGTGGTCGTGCAGGGCTCGCTGGCCGGCACCACCGTCGCCCTGCAGGGGCAGACGATCACGCTGGGCCGGGCGCACGACTCGACGATCGTGCTGGACGACGACTACGCCTCCTCCCGCCATGCCAGGATCTTCCCGGATCAGACTGGGCAGTGGACGGTGGAGGATCTAGGCTCCACCAACGGCACGTATCTGGACCGGCAGCGGCTCACCGCGCCGATGCCGCTCCAGCCCGGCGTGCCGATCCGTATCGGCCGGACCGTCATCGAACTGCGGAAGTAGCGGCGCATGAGGGACACCACCCCGTCCAAGACCAGCCGGGAGCGCGGGCGCCGCGCTGCCGCTGCCGTGCGCGCCCGCGGCATGGTCGCCACCCCGCGGTCCCGGAAGGGGGCGGCGACGGCATGAGCCTGGTGCTGCGCTTCGCCGCCGGCTCCCACAAGGGACTGATCCGGGAGGGGAACGAGGACTCCGGCTACGCCGGTCCGCGGCTGCTCGCCGTCGCCGACGGCATGGGCGGTGCGGCGGCCGGTGAGGTGGCGTCCTCGGAGGTGCTCGGTTCGATCGTCCGGCTGGACGAGGACATCCCCGGTGCCGACCTGCTGACCCTGCTCGGCGACGCCGTGCAGGGCGCCAACGACCGGCTCCGGCAGATGGTCGAGGAGGACCCGCAGCTGGAGGGCATGGGCTGCACCCTCACCGCGATGCTGTGGACGGGCCAGCGGATGGGCCTGGTGCACATCGGCGACTCCCGGGCGTACCTGCTGCGGGACGGCGCGCTGACCCAGATCACCCAGGACCACACGTGGGTCCAGCGGCTGGTCGACGAGGGCCGGATCACGCCCGAGGAGGCGGAGACCCACCCGCAGCGCTCGCTGCTGATGCGGGCGCTGGACGGCCGCGGCCAGGTCGAGCCGGACCTGTCGATCCGCGAGGTCCGGGCCGGCGACCGCTACCTGATCTGCTCGGACGGCCTGTCCGGGCCGGTCAGCCACCAGACCCTGGAGGCCACGCTCGGGAGCTACTACGCCCCGCAGCAGACCGTCCAGGAGCTGATCCAGCTGGCGCTGCGCGGCGGCGGGCCGGACAACATCACGTGCATCGTGGCGGACGTCATCGACGTCGGTGCCACGGACACCCTGAGCGGGCAGCTCGCGGACATCCCGGTGGTGGTCGGCGCGGTCGCCGAGGCGCAGCCGCACCACGGCGACCAGAACCTGCTCAACACCCCGGCCGGCCGCGCCGCGGGCCTCGGCCGGCCGCAGGCGCCGCAGGGCGCGTTCGGCCCGGCCAGCGGCTACGAGGCGGCGGGCTTCGGCCCCGCCGAGGGCTACGAGGACGACGGGTACGGCCAGGCCGACGGCTACGGCGCCGACGCGCAGTCGTACGACGACTACGACGGCGAGCGGCCGTCCCGGCGCAAGCGCAAGGGCCGGAAGCTGAAGGTCTCGCTGGCCGCGCTGGTCGTGCTCGGTCTGCTGGGCGGCGGCGGGTACGTCGGCTGGAAGTGGACGCAGGACCAGTACTACGTCGGTGCGGACGGCAACGGGGTGGCGGTCTATCGCGGCCTGAACCAGTCGCTGGCCGGCCTGAGCCTGTCCTCGGTGTACGAGCAGCACGCCGACATCGAACTCAAGTTCCTGCCGACGTACCAGCGGACGCAGGTCAGCAAGACCATCCAGGCGAAGAGCCTGGCGGACGCCCGCGAGCAGGTGCGTACCCTGGGCACCCAGGCGGCGGTCTGCAAGAAGGTCGCGCAGGGCGCCAAGCCGGCCCAGGGCACCACCGGTGACGGCTCGACGCCGCAGCCCGGGGCGAGCCCGAGCCCGTCGGCGGCCCCGTCGGCCTCCGCCACGGCGCTGACCCAGGCGGGTTTCCGCAACGAGACCCCGGCCCCGGGGGCGAGCCAGAGCCCGAGTCCGAGTCCGAGCACCGACACCCTGAGCACCGGCAACCCCGGCACCACGCCAGATCTGAACGAGCAGGAGAAGCAGCTGGCATCCTCCTGCCCGACCCCCTAGCACCGACCCCGCCAGGGGACTCAGCCGTCGGGGAGCGGCCTACACGTGAGCACCTTTGACCTGAGCAACAGTGAGACGGACCGCCGCGGCGCGCGGCGGGGCAATACGACGATCACACCGCAGAACGCGCCGAACCGCCGCAACACCGAGCTGGCCATGCTCGGCTTCGCGGTGGTGCTGCCGATGTTCGCCTACGCCAACGTTGGCCTCGCCATGGACGGCTCGCTGCCGGCCGGCATGCTCGCGTACGGCCTCGGCATGGGCGCCCTGGCGCTGGTCGCGCACCTGCTGATGCGCCGCTTCGCGCCGTACGCGGACCCGCTGCTGCTGCCGCTGGCCACCCTGCTCAACGGGCTGGGCCTGGTGATGATCTGGCGGCTGGACAAGGCCGGCAAGCTGCTGGCCAGCAACTTCCCCGCGGCCGCGAACCAGCTGATGTGGTCGGGCCTGGGCATCGCGTTCTTCATCGGCGTCATGGTGCTGCTGAAGGACCACCGGATCCTGCAGCGGTACACCTACATCTCGATGGCGCTGGCCCTCGTGCTGCTCGCCGCGCCGGCGTTCTTCCCGACCCGGGACGGCGACTTCGGCGCCAAGATCTGGATCCACATCGGCAGCTTCTCCATCCAGCCCGGCGAGTTCGCCAAGATCATCCTCACGGTGTTCTTCGCCGGCTACCTGATGGTCAAGCGGGACGCGCTGGCGCTGGCCAGCCGCCGCTTCATGGGCCTGTACCTGCCGCGCGGCCGCGACCTCGGCCCGATCATCATGGTCTGGCTGCTGTCGATCCTGATCCTGGTCTTCGAGACCGACCTCGGCTCCTCGTTCCTCTTCTTCGGCCTGTTCGTGGTGATGCTGTACGTCGCCACCGAGCGCACCAGCTGGATCCTCTTCGGCCTGGTGATGTCGATCGGCGGCGCCGCGGTGGTCGCCTCCGTCGAGTCGCACGTGCAGACCCGCATCAACTCCTGGCTCGACCCGATGGCGGCCTTCGCGGACCCGCCGCCGGTCGGTACCAGCGAGCAGATCGGCCAGACCCTGATGGCCTTCGGCTCCGGCGGCGTCACCGGCACCGGCCTCGGCCAGGGCCGCTCGTGGCTGATCCAGTTCGCCGCGAAGAGCGACTTCATCCTCGGCTCGTTCGGCGAGGAGCTCGGCCTCACCGGCATGATGGCGATCTTCCTGCTGTACGGCCTGATCGTGCAGCGCGGTCTGCGGACGGCGATCGCCGCCCGCGACCCGTTCGGCAAGCTGCTCGCGGTCGGCCTGTCCTCGGCGTTCGCGCTGCAGGTGTTCGTGGTCGCCGGCGGTGTGACCGGCCTCATCCCGCTGACCGGTATGACGATGCCCTTCCTCGCCCAGGGCGGTTCCTCGGTGGTGGCGAACTGGGGCCTGATCGCCATCCTGCTCAAGATCAGCGACAGCGCGCGCCGCCCGGCCGCCGAACCGGAGCCGGCCACCGCCCCGGCCTCGGCCTGAAAGGGATCCGACACGTGAACAAGCCCATCCGCCGGGTCTCGGTCTTCTGCCTGATCCTCGTCCTCGCCCTGATGGTGCGCACCAACTGGGTGCAGGGCGTCCAGGCCCACGCCTGGGCCACCAACAAGAACAACGACCGGAACAAGTACGACCGGTACGCCTACCCGCGCGGCAACATCATCGTGGGCGGCCAGCCGGTCACCAACTCGGACTTCGTCAACGGCCTGCGCTACAAGTACAAGCGCAGCTGGATCGACGGCGCGATGTACGCCCCGGTCACCGGGTACTCCTCGCAGTCCTTCGGCACCAGCCAGCTGGAGTCGCTGGAGGACGGCATCCTGGCCGGCACCGACTCGCGGCTGTTCTTCCGCAACACCCTCGACATGCTGACCGGTGACGACAAGAAGGGCGGCGACGTCGTCACCACGATCGACGCCAAGGCCCAGAAGGCCGCCTTCGAGGGCCTCGGCAACAAGAAGGGCGCGGCGGTCGCGATCGACCCGCGCACCGGCGCGATCCTGGCCCTGGTCTCCACCCCGTCGTACGACCCGAGCACCTTCTCCGGCAGCTCGGCGGCGGACGCCAAGGCGTGGACGGACCTCAACGCGGACCCGAACAAGCCGATGCTGAACCGGGCGCTCCGCGAGACGTACCCGCCGGGCTCGACCTTCAAGCTGGTCACCGCGGCCGCCGCGTTCGAGGACGGCAAGTTCCAGAACCCCGGGGACAAGACCGACACTCCGGAGCAGTACTTCCTGCCGGGCACCAAGACCGAGCTGAAGAACGCCAGCAAGGACGAGCCCTGCACCAACGCCACGCTGCTGGACGCCATGGACGTGTCCTGCAACACCGTCTTCGGCAAGATCGGCGCCGAACTGGGCGGCCCGAAGCTGCGCGCGCAGGCGGAGAAGTTCGGCTTCAACAGCTCCAAGGTGGAGGTCCCGATCCGGGCCACCACCAGCGTGTTCCCGTCCAACTCCGCGCCGGACGGCACCGCGATGGACGCCATCGGCCAGCACGACACCCGGGCCACCCCGCTGCAGATGGCGATGGTCGCCGCGGCGATCGCCAACAACGGCACGCTGATGGAGCCGTACCTGGTCGACCAGGAGCGCTCCAGCACCCTCGCGGTGGTCTCCAAGCACTCCGAGAAGGTCATGAGCCAGCCGGTCTCGGCGACGACCGCGCAGAAGCTGCAGCAGCTGATGGAGTCGGTGGTGCAGAACGGCACCGGCACCAAGGCGAAGATCGACGGCGTCACGGTCGGCGGCAAGACCGGCACCGCCCAGCACGGCCAGGACAACAGCGGTCTGCCGTTCGCCTGGTTCATGTCCTACGCCAAGGGCGCGGACGGCAAGCAGGTCGCGGTGGCGGTCGTGGTCGAGAACGGCAGCGACGACCGGAGCGAGATCAGCGGTGGTTCGATCGCCGCGCCGATCGCCAAGAGCATCATGCAGGCGGTGGTCCAGGGCAAGTAGCAGCGGCGCCGACCTGAGGGAATCGTCACAGCAGGACCGTTCCGGTGCATACCGGTCTGGTCTCAGCTGGCAGGCTGTTCGGGTTGCCTCAGGTTCGCCCGGTAGCGTATCCGCCAGCAGCGGGTGTATCCACTGCTGAGTCGTGGCTCCGGCCGCGGCGTCGGCGTCACAGAACCGTGGTGGCGGCGGCAAGCGTCCAACAGTGCGTGCGGGGACACCTACGTCACATCCTCACCACCCGGTGAGGGAGAGGGTCGGAACTATGGAAGAGCCTCGTCGCCTCGGCGGCAGGTACGAGCTCGGCGGCGTCCTCGGGCGCGGCGGCATGGCCGAGGTCTACCTGGCCCATGACACCCGGCTCGGCCGCACGGTCGCCGTGAAGACGCTCCGCGCGGACATGGCCCGCGACCCCTCGTTCCAGGCCCGGTTCCGCCGCGAGGCGCAGTCCGCCGCGTCACTGAACCACCCGGCCATCGTCGCGGTGTACGACACCGGCGAGGACTACATCGACGGGATCTCCATCCCGTACATCGTGATGGAGTACGTCGAGGGCTCGACCCTGCGCGAGCTGCTGCACTCCGGCCGCCGGCTGCTGCCGGAGCGCGCGCTGGAGATGACCATCGGCATCCTGCAGGCGCTGGAGTACTCGCACCGGGCGGGCATCGTCCACCGCGACATCAAGCCCGCCAACGTGATGCTGACCCGCCAGGGCAACGTCAAGGTGATGGACTTCGGCATCGCCCGGGCGATGGGCGACGCCGGTATGACGATGACGCAGACCTCGGCCGTCATCGGCACCGCCCAGTACCTCTCCCCCGAGCAGGCCAAGGGCGAGACCGTCGACGCCCGTTCCGACCTGTACTCCACCGGCTGCCTGCTGTACGAGCTGCTGACCGTGCGTCCGCCGTTCGTCGGCGACTCGCCGGTGGCGGTGGCGTACCAGCACGTGCGGGAGGAGGCGCAGCCGCCGTCCGCCTTCGACCCGGAGGTCCGCCCCGAGGTCGACGCGATCGTGCTGAAGGCGCTGGCCAAGGAGCGCGACTACCGCTACCAGAGCGCCGACGAGATGCGCGACGACATCGAGCGCTTCCTCGACGGCCTGCCGGTGGCCGCGGCCCAGCAGGCCGCCGCGTACGGCATGGGCGGCGCCGGCTACGGCTACGACCAGAGCGGTGCGCCGCAGTACGACCCGTACGGGCAGACCAACCTGCTGCCGCAGCAGGGCGCGGCCGGCCCGACCACGATGATGCCGCCGGTCGGTTCGCAGCAGTCCGGCTACGGCTACCCGCCCCAGGCGCACGAGGACGGCTACGGCGCCGGCGGCGGCCAGGGCGGCGGTTACGAGGACGAGGACGGCTACGGCCGCAGCAGCCGCCGGCAGAGCCAGCAGAAGAAGAACAACACCTCCTGGATCGTGCTGGCCGTCGCGGCGGTGCTGGTGCTGGTCGGTGCGTTCTTCGTCGTCCAGGCGATGCTGAACAGCGGTGGCGGCGGCGGCAAGACGACCGCGCCGAACCTGGTCGGCCTGAGCCTCGCCGACGCGCAGACCAAGGCGAAGGCGCAGAACGACAAGCTGCAGGTGCAGCAGAGCACCCCGATCGCCTGCCCCGACGCGAAGATCCAGAAGGATCAGGTCTGCACCCAGGAGCCGGCCGCCAACTCGTCGATCGACGTGAACACCCCGATCAAGGTGCACCTGTCGTCCGGCCCGGTGGAGACCGAGATCCCGGACGTGTCCGGCCAGTCGGTGGACGCGGCGACGACGACGCTGCAGGGCAAGGGCTTCACGGTCAAGACGGAGATCAAGAACGACGACTCCGTCGCCCAGGACAAGGTCATCTCGTACAGCCCGACCGGCAAGGCCGCGGCGGGCACGCAGATCACCCTGACCATCTCCGGCGGCGCGGGCAAGGTCGCGGTGCCGAGCGTGGTGACCCTGACGAAGGACGCCGCCTCCCAGGCGATCACGGACGCCGGTCTGACCGTCAAGGTCGCCACCCAGTCGGTGACCGACCCGGCCCAGGTGGACGTGGTGCTGGACCAGAACCCGAAGAGCGGCCAGCTGAAGAAGGGCGCTCAGGTCACCATCACGGTCGGCAAGCTGGCGGACAAGCCCTCGGTGCCGATCCTCCAGGGCAAGACCTACAAGCAGGCCTTCGCGATGCTGACCCAGAAGGGCCTCGTCCCGCAGGTCGTCTTCGGTCCGCAGGACGACAACGCGATCGTGCTGACCAGCGACCCGCCGTCCGGCACCCCGGTCGACGCGGGCACGGTCATCCGCCTGACCACGCGGGCCGGCGACGGCCCTCCCACGAACAACTGACCGACCGGTCGTCAGAGCGACGGCGGAGGGGCCGCGCACCACGGGTGCGCGGCCCCTCCGCCGTTCCCGGGCCCGGCCCGGGTGGTCTCAGGCGAGTTCGGGCGGCGGGGTGCGGCGCGCGTCCACCGGCTCGACCCGCTGCAGGCTCCCCCACACCACCAGCCGGTGCAGTGAGGTGTACACCGGTGTGCAGGTGGTCAGGGTGAGGTAGCGGCCGGGCCGGGTGTACGGCGAGCCCTCGGGGACGGGGGCGATGACGCCCACGTTGTCCGGGGAGGTCTCGGGCAGGACGCCGTCGACCCGGTAGACGTACCAGTGGTCGTCGGTCTCGACGACCACCGGGTCACCGGGGCCGAGCCGGTCCAGGTCGTGGAAGCGGGCGCCGTGGCCGTCCCGGTGGGCGGCCAGCGTGACGTTGCCGGCCGGGTCCCAGGGCATCGCGGAGCGGTACGGCGCCTCGTAGAGGCCGGCGACGCCGGTGTCGAGGACGTCGGGGCCGGTGCCTACCCGGATCAGCACCTCGTTGCCGCGGCCCAGCGCGGGGATGTGCAGGAAGCCGACGGCGCCGGCCGCCCGGACCCGCCCGCGGTCGGGCGGCGGGGCGCTCCAGCTGCCGCGCAGCCGGGCGGCCTGCTGCCCGGACTGACGGTCCGCCACCAGGTCGGTCCACCACACCGAGTAGACCGCGAAGAGGGCGATCACCGCCCCGAATGTGATCATCAGCTCGCCGGCGGCGCCGACCACGGCCCCGATCCGGCGTCCGACGGGCAGTGGACTCACGGCGGGGCCTCCCGGGGTGCGGGACTAGCCGGTGAGCGCGGCGGGCTTGCCCTGGCTCCTCGGCCGTTCCTCGAGCATCTTCCCGAACACGATCAGGCGTCCGCGGGCGCTGAACTCGGGTGTACACGTGGTCAGCGTGATGTAACGACCCGGTTGGGCGAACGGGGAGCCCTTGGGGACGGGCTGAATGACCGTCACGTTGGTCGGCGGGGTCTCCGGGATGCCGCCCGCCACCTCGTAGGTGTAGAAGGCGGTGGCGGTCTCCACGACGATCTCGTCGCCGGGCGCCAACTGGCCGATCTTGCGGAAGGGCTGACCGTGCGTCGTCCGGTGCGCGGCGAGCGCGAAGTTGCCGGCCTTGTCGCCGGGCATCGCCGTGCCGGTGTAGTGGCCGACCAGGCCCTTGTCGAGCACCTGCTGCTTCTGGGTGCCCTCGGCGATCGGGTACTTGAGGCCCAGCTTGGGGATGTACAGCAGCGCGAAGCCCTTGCCGGGCTCGAACTGCCCGGCCGGCGCCGAGCCGGGCTTGGCCGGGCCGGTGGGCTGCGTTGCGCTGTTCCACTGCTGTTCCAGCCGGTTGCCGGCGGCGTTCGCCGAGGCGTCGGCCTGCACGTTCGTCCACCACAGCTGGTAGGAGACGAAGAGCAGCATCACCAGGCCCAGGGTGATGAAGAGCTCGCCGATCGCACGGGCGACGACCACCCGCTTCTTCTCCGGCGGCCGTACCATGGCCGCTGCGGAGCGGCCCTGTGCCCGGCGGCGGCCGGTGCCGGGGGCGCCCAGGCCACCACCCAGGGCACCGGCCCGGCGGCGCTCGGCGCGGCCCTCCGGGGCGCCCGTGGCGGGCGGCCCGGGTGCGGCGGGCACGACGGCCTCCGGGACCGTCCGCAGCTGCATCGTGCGGTCGTCGAGGGGCCAGGCGTCCTGCCCGCCCTGCGGCACCTGCGGCGGCGGGGCGGCGGCCTCGTACACACCCCAGTCGTCCGCCCCCCGGCCCGGCTGCGCGCCCCCCTCCGGGCGTACGGCGGTCACCGCGTCAGCTCCGGCCGATCACCGGGGCGAGCCCCCGGGAGCGCTCGACGGCCTCCGGGAATCCGCACTCGGCGAGCCAGTTGGCCAGCATCCGGTGGCCGCCCTCGGTGAGCACCGACTCGGGGTGGAACTGCACGCCCTCGACCGGCAGCTCGCGGTGACGCAGGCCCATGATGACGCCGCTCTCGGTCAGCGCGGTCACCACCAGGTCGTCCGGCACGGTGTCGGGCTCGACCGCCAGCGAGTGGTAGCGGGTGGCGGTCAGCGGCGAGGGCAGGCCCTCGAAGACGCCGCCGTCCTCGTGCTCCACCAGCGAGGTCTTGCCGTGCAGCAGCTCGGGGGCCCGGCCGACCACGGCGCCGTGGGCGACGGCGATCGACTGCAGGCCGAGGCAGACACCGAAGAGCGGCAGGCCGATCGAGGCGCAGTGGTGAACCATCTCGACGCAGACGCCGGCCTCCTCCGGGGTGCCGGGGCCGGGTGAGAGCAGCACCCCGTCGAAGCCCTCGTCCCCGGCGCGGCGCACGGCGTGCTCCACGGTCACCTCGTCGTTGCGCACCACCTCGCAGGTGGCACCCAGCTGGTAGAGGTACTGGACGAGGTTGAAGACGAAGCTGTCGTAGTTGTCGACCACGAGGATCCGGGGCGAGCCGGCGGAGCTCATGCGTGCTTCTCCTGGGGTGGGTCCGAGGTGCGGATCGGGCAGGGACGGGGAGTGGCGGCGGGTCAGCCGGCGCCGCCGTCCTCCACCGTGACGTCGCCGAAGGGCAGCAGCGGTTCGGCCCACGGGAAGACGTACTGGAACAGGACGTAGACCGCCCCGAGAACGAGCAGCAGCGAGACGATCGCGCGGACCAGGGTGTTCCCCGGCAGGTGGCGCCAGATCCAGCCGTACATCGTGCTCCTCGGATTCGGGTCGGAGACCAGATTAGACGCCGTGCCGCCGGGGCACGCCGTCCATCGCCCTTCCTCACCCTCTAACGACGGGCCTGCGCCGAGAGATCCACCGATCCCTGGTAGGCGGGGACGGTGAGGTCACCGCTCTCCTGGACCTTCCAGCCGAGCCCGTACGCGGCGACGTACTGCAGGTAGTTCTTGATGGTCGGGTCGGCGTCCACCGCCGAGCGCAGGGCGTCGGTCTTCCCGACCGCCTTGATGACGTAGGGCGGGGAGTAGACCCGGCCCTGCAGCAGCAGGGTGTTGCCGACGCAGCGCACCGCGCTGGTGGCGATCAGCCGCTGGTCCATGACCTGGATGCCCTCGGCGCCGCCCCGCCAGAGCGCGTTGACCACGGCCTGGATGTCCTGCTGGTGGATGACCAGGTCGTTGACGCCGGGCTCGGGCACACCGGGGATCCGGGCGGTGGCGTTGGGCGGTGCGTCGTTGAGGGTGACGGTGAGGCCGGGGCCGCGCAGCGGCTCCAGGCCGGCCGTCCGCTCCAGGGCGTCGACCCGGGCGGTGTCGGCCGGGTCCTGGCTCTGGTCGCCCGCGAGCTTGTCGACCCGGTCGTGCAGGCCGCCGATCTGCGCCTGGATCTCCTGGTTCTGGGTGCTGCGCTGCTGTATGACGTCGCTGAGGCGCAGCAGGGAGTCGTCCGTCCGCAGGTCGGTGCCCTGGGCGGTGCGGGCGCTGATGTAGAAGAGCAGACCGGCCAGCGCGAAAACCGCGCAGGTCAGGGCAGGACCGACAATTCGGATGCGGCCGGGGCGGCGCTCGGCCCGAGGAGGGGGAATCATGGAATTAGGCACCGTACCCTTATCTCCTTAAGACCCGGCGAACCACTACGCTAACGGACGCCGGTGGCATGTGCGGAGCACGTCTCCCGTCGTGACCGGCCCCCACAGCCGCCCCGCTCCGCTGCACACCGCGCGGTCACAGCGCATCGACAGGAGAGCCTCTCGTGCCGAAGTCCCGAGTCCGCAAGAAGGCGGACTACACCCCGCCGACCACGACCGCCGTGAAGATCAGCTCCGGCCGGGGCTGGGTCGCGCCGCTGATGCTGGCGCTCTTCCTGATCGGACTGGTCTGGATCGTCACCTACTACGTGACGAGTGGCGACTGGCCGATCAGCGGCTGGGGCAACTGGAACATTCTGGTCGGTTTCGGCTTCATCGCGGCGGGATTCGGCGTCTCCACGCAGTGGAAGTAGCGGCCGGACACCCCGTTCCGACCACCGCCGCCCCGGTTCGGCCCGGGGCGGCGTTTCGCTGCCCGCCGACCGGTCGATCGTACGTTTATCCACACGGTTATCCACACTGGGGAAAACTCGCCCCAGCCTGTGGATAACCTGCCGGCGCTTTGTCCGCGCCCATCCGTCGGCATTCCGCGAAACGCGGAATGCCGACAGCAGGACGCGCGTAGACCCGGTCGGGTCGGCCCGGTGGTGGAATCGGCTGTGCACAACCCGGCGCGCGCTGTGGACAACGGCCGCGCACCGCACCGTCGTCAGGCCCCGAGCAGGGCGCTCTCCACCACGACCATCAGCACCACCACGGCCAGCACGCCGGCCAGCGTCAGCCCCTGGACGAGGTTCCGGCGCCCCCGGGGTGCGTACATCAGCCCCGCGCCGGTCACCGCGCCCGCGACGAGCCCGCCGACGTGCGCCCGCCAGTCGATCGCCGAGACCGAGAAGGTGATCACCAGGTTGAAGACCAGCAGCGCGATCACCGGCCCGAGCGGTGTCCTGGTCACCCGGAACAGCACCGCGGTGGCGCCGAGCAGACCGAAGATCGCCCCGGACGCGCCCACCGAGAAGACGTTGCCCCCGGTCACCAGGTAGGCGAAGGCGTTCCCCGCCAGGCCCGAGAGCAGGTACAACGCCAGATAGCGCCCCCGGCCGAGGACCCGCTCCAGCTGTGGGCCCAGCACCCACAACGAGATCATGTTCATCAGGATGTGGAACGGCCCGGAGTGCACGAAGACGGCGGTGAAGAGCCGGTACCACTCCTCGGGCCCCTGGGCGACGCCGTAGCGCACCGGCACCCCGCCGAAGCTCGTCCCGCTGAGCATCGCCAGCCGGACGCCCCACTTGGGGCTCAGGTACTCCGTCACCAGGAACACCAGCAGGTTGAGGCCGATCAGCACCTTGGTGACCAGCGCCCCGTCCGCGGTCGGCAGGCCGCCGAAGCGGGTCCTGGCCGGACGGTGCTCGGCGGCCTCGCCGCGCACGCACTCCGGGCAGTGGAACCCCACCGACGCGCTCACCATGCAGTCCGGGCAGATCGGCCGGCCGCAGCGGGAGCAGCCCACCCCCGTCTCGCGCTCGGGGTGCCGGTAGCAGCCCGGCAGCTCGGCCGTGCCCTCCGACTGCGGACGGGCCGGCTCGTCCGGAAGCATCCGGGATTCCCTCCTCGTGACCGGTCCCGGCGGCAGCCCTCCGAGGGCACCACCGGGACCGTCCAGGCTACTGCGGGCGGCTCAGCCCCGGGTGATCTCCACCGACTCGATCACCACGGGCTGCAGCGGACGGTCGTTCCGGTCGGTCTCCAGCCCGGCGATCTTCGACACCACGTCCTGGCTGGCCGGGTCGGTGACCTCGCCGAAGATGGTGTGCTTGCGGGTCAGCCAGGTGGTCGGAGCGACCGTGATGAAGAACTGCGAGCCGTTGGTGCCCGGGCCGGCGTTGGCCATCGCGAGCAGGAACGGCTTGGTGAACGCGAGGTCCGGGTGGAACTCGTCGGCGAACTTGTAGCCGGGGCCGCCGGTGCCGTTGCCGAGCGGGTCGCCGCCCTGGATCATGAACCCGCTGATCACCCGGTGGAAGACGGTGCCGTCGTAGAGGGGCTTCGCCTCCTTCGTCCCGGTCTCCGGGTCCGCCCACTCGCGGGTGCCCTCGGCCAGCTCGACGAAGTTCGCCACGGTCTTCGGAGCGTGGTTCGGGAAGAGCTCGATCACGATGTCGCCCTGGTCGGTCTTCAGGGTCGCGGTGAGTCGGGCCACGATCGCCCTCCTTCTCTCCTGTCTCGTCAACACCGGAATCATCCCACGGGCCCCGCGGACGGCCCAGCTTGGCGTGCCCCTCGGCATAACGGGATGCATGATCTCGAAAGAGGTGGAAATGTGCATACCGGACGCCACCGAAGAGGAGAAGCCCGTGACCCGTCTGGACTCAGCGCGCGAGAACACCGGCTGGAGCAAGGAAGCCGCCGCCGTCTACGCCGCCACCGCCAAGGACGCAGCCATCCACTACGCGGACGAGGCCAGGCAGCGGTTCGGCCCGGCCGTCGAGGCACTCGGACCGAAGGCCGCGGCGGCCGGTGCACAGGCCCGGACCAGCGCGTCCCAAGCGGCGCAGGCGGCCCGCGTTCAGTACGCCAAGCATGTCGCTCCCCAGTTGGAGTACGCCTTCCTCTCCCTGCCGCCGGGCGCGCAGCAGAGCACCCTGAAGGCCGTCCACCGCGCCCAGGAGGCCGCGCTGGCCGCGAAGATCAACGCCGGCAAGGCGGCCGACCAGGCCAAGGCCACGCTCGGGCCCAAGGTCAGCGACGCCTACAGCGGCGCCAAGGCCACCGTCGTCCCGGCCGCCCAGGAGGCGCAGGTGCGCGGCGCGGCTGCGCTGACCGCGCTGCAGGGGCACGTGACCGCGGCCGAGATCAGCGACCTCGCCGCGAAGAACATCAAGAAGGAGAACCGCAGCGGCTGGGCGACCGGCCTCGCGGTCGGCGGCGTCGTCGCGATCGGCGCCGGCGTCTTCGCCTGGCAGTGGTGGCGCAAGCAGAACAACCCGGAGTGGCTGGTCGAGCCCCCGGCGGGCGCGAACAACGACACCGGAAGCCCTGCGGCCGGCACCGAGCGGCCCGCGGCCGGCTCCGCCACCGCACCGGCTCCCGCGGCGGCCGACACCCCGGTCAACGGCTCCGTCCCGCACGAGCAGCAGGGCGGCGAGGACACCCCCAAGCCCGACTCTCAGCCGGGCCGACCGGACGCCGACCGGCCCAAGCCGCACGACCCGCGCAAGCCGCACTGACCCTGCGCCCCACCGCCCCGGCAGAAGCCTCCGCCGGGGCGGTGGGGCCCGGAAACGACGATCGGCCGCCGACCTGATCCCAGGTCAGCGGCCGATCCGCGTGTGGAGCTTAGGAGATTCGAACTCCTGACATCTGCCATGCAAAGACAGCGCTCTACCAACTGAGCTAAAGCCCCAGCAACAGCACACGAAGCCGTGCGCTGCGCACTAGCGTACCCGCTCCCGACGGAAATCTTGAGCGGGCCGCCGCCCGCCGTCCCGGCCCGGTGGGCCGGGACGGGACCGGCGGATTTCGTCCAGGGTCTCAGCGACCGGCCGGGACCGGGTCGGTGGCCTCGGTCCACAGGTCCTGCTCGGCGCGGTCCGCCTGGACCTGACGGTAGACAAAGAAGCCGCCGAGGGCGACCAGGGCGACCAGGAGAAGCTTCTTCACCGCGGGACCTCGTCCTTCTTGCAGATCGGATGTACGAGCATCAAGGAGCGGTCGGGCCGACAGACCGCCCTGCGGCCGATGATACACACCGGTAACCCGCTTCCGAGCGGGCCGCCACCGCGTCCAACCCGGCCGTCCCCGCGCCCGATTGACGCGGCGCCTCCCGGCGGCGGCCCGACGCCTCCGTACGGACCGGGAGCACGGCGGTGCCGCGCCCCAGGTCGACGCCGCCACGCGGCGGGGCCCCGTCGCCCTCCTCGTCCCGGAGCATCAGCGTGGTGGCCCGCTGCTTCAGCTCGTGCTGCTTGCCGGCCGCGAACTGGGCGTGCAGCTGCTCGAAGCCGGTCGCCGAGACCTGGCCCTCGCGGCCGGCGCCGCGCCACGGCAGCCGGCCGGCCCGACGGGCCCGGAGCGCCACCTGGTCCAGCACGGCCAGCGCCACCAGGCCGCAGACCAGACCGGGCAAGCTCATCGCCCAGAAGATCGCCACACCGACCGCCTTCCGTCCCGTGGACGTGCTCGTACCCGCAAGCCTGCCCGGCCCGGGACGGAAGGTCCAGGTCCGTGAATCACCCGGTCAGCGGCCGAGACCCCACCTGCGTGGCCGAACGGCACCGAGCCGGCCGAGCCCGCGACGGAGTTCGGCGACGTCCTCGCGGAGCTCGCGCAGGTCGTGCGCGGCCTCGCAGAGCCGGGCGCTCATCGCCCGCACCAGCGCCCGGTCTGCGAGCACCATCCGCTCGCAGGCGGCGAGCCGGTCGCCGACCTCACCGGCCAGGACCCGCCGCTCGGCGGCGGCGAACAGCGCGTCGCGGTCGACCGGGGCGGCAGCCGCCTCCTCGGCGTCCAGCAGCTGCGAGCGCACCCGGCGGGCGACCTCGCTGCGGCGCAGCACCATGGCCACATTGAGCACCGCACGGCGCGGATAGAGCGCCGTGCGCCATCCCCCATTCGAGTTAGGCTGCAAGTTGCAGCCCGGGCCGACCTGGGCTTTTGCATTCCTGTGGATAACTTTCAGGCCGTTGTCCACAAGCTCGGCGCGGTGCCTGTGGATAACCGCGTTGATCGCGCGCTCGCCGACCTCGAAGTAGTCGGCGACCATCCGCGTGGTGATGTGCAGCCCGTCCGGCAGCAGCACGACGGCCTTCACGCGGTCGAGCGCCTCGACGCGGTCGCACAGGCTGCGGCGCAGGGTCGGGGATTCGAGCAGGGCAGCTTCCCTGGACATGGGGACGCCGTCCATGACGGAGTGGATGGTGGACCGCCCGCTCACCCCGGGCCGGGGGCATGGTCTTCCGCCAGCAGGAGCGGAGGTCGCATCACGTCCACGGATCCCATGACCGGTTCTGTCGCCCGGCTATCCCCGACTTCACAACAGTTTCGAGTCGCTCAACCCCACAAGTGCCTCCGCGCACCCGGTCCAACGAGCGGCTGCCCCCGGCGTCACGCCGGGCAAAGCGAAAGGCCCGGACGTCTCCGTCCGGGCCTTTCAACTTCGGTGGGGCTAACAGGACTTGAACCTGTGGCCTCTTCCTTATCAGGGAAGCGCTCTAACCGTCTGAGCTATAGCCCCTTGCCGCACTGAAAGATTAGCGGACCGACGGCCGATCTCCCAAATCCGTATCGGCCGGCTGCTCCGATCGGGGCCGGTCGGAGGTGGGGCGGGCCTGCGCGAGCCACTGCTCGCGGGTGGCTGGGAGACCGCTGGCACCGGCCTCGGTGGTGCGGACGGCGAGCACCTGGTTGATGCCGATCCGGTTCTCCTCGAAGGCGACCGCGGAGGCGGCCATGTACAGCCGCCACACCCGGGCGCGGCCGCGGCCGGCCAGCTGCGCGGCGGTCGGCCAGTGTGCCTCCAGGTTGGCCACCCATTCGCGCAGCGTCAGCGCGTAGTGCTCGCGCAGCGACTCGACGTCCCGGACCTCGAAGCCGGCCTCCTCCAGGAGGGAGACCGTGCTGCCCACCGGGGCGAGCTCGCCGTCCGGGAAGACGTAGCGGTTGATGAACGGGCTGGGGGCGTACGCCTCGCCGGGGCGGTCCGGGCGGCGGGAGATCTGGTGGTTGAGCAGCCGGCCGCCGGGGGCGAGCAGCCCGTACAGGCCGCGGGCGTAGCCGAGGTACTGGACGGCGCCCACGTGCTCGGCCATGCCCACGCTGGAGACGGCGTCGAACGGGCCGTCGGGGATCTCCCGGTAGTCCTGCAGCCGGACCTCGACGAGGTCGGCCAGGCCGGCGTCGGCGACCCGGCGGCGGGCGTACTCCACCTGCTCGGCCGAGATGGAGACGCCCACGGCGGTGACGCCGTAGTGCCGGGCGGCGTGCAGCAGCAGGGAGCCCCAGCCGCAGCCCACGTCGAGCAGCCGCATGCCGGGCCGCAGCCCGAGCTTGCGGCAGATCAGGTCGAGCTTGGCCTCCTGGGCGGCCTCCAGGCTCTTCGCCTCCGGCGTCCAGTAGGCGCACGAGTAGACCATGCTGGGGCCCAGCACGAGGCCGTAGAAGTCGTTGCCGACGTCGTAGTGGTGGCTGATCGCGGCGCGGTCGCGGCCGCGGGTGTGGGCCCGACCGCGGCCCCGGGGGACCTCCTCCGGCGGGGGAGCGGGCTGCGGGCCGACCGCACCGGCCCTCAGGACGGCCCGCAGCGCGCGGCGGCCCGGGCCCCCGAGGACGTCGCCGAGGCCGGGGTGGTGGACGTCCGTGCGTTCGGAGAACCTGCCGACCGCGGAGAGCACCTCGTAGAGGTCGCTGTCGGGGTCGGTGTCGAGGTCCCCGGAGACGTAGGCGCGGGCGAGCCCGAGCTCGTCGGGGTGCCACAGCAGGCGGCGCAGGGCGCGGCGGTTGCGCAGGACCACGCCGGGAGCGTCGGGCGGGCCGGCGGTGCTGCCGTCCCAGGCCGTCAGGCGCACCGGGATCCGGGCACCGAGCAGTGACTCCACCGCACCGACCAGTTCCGTCGCGACCTCGGCCATCAGACACCTCCGAGCAGCCATGTACCGGACAGTCCGGGCGCCCCCGGCACCGCAACAGCCAACCGCCGCCCGGGGCCACAGGGCCGTCCGGCACGCCGGGGCGGTGGCGCTGTCACCCGGATGCCACCCGGACGCCAGCGGGCCCCGACAGCTGCAACAGCTGTCGGGGCCCGTCTTGTTCCCTGGAATTGACCGGGTGTCAGCGATCTGCGGGAGCCGCCCGGAGGGGGGTGCTCACTCCTCCTCGGCGAGGGTCAGCTCGATGCCGCCGGTGAAGCCGGCCGCGGTGTTGTAGATGAACGCCGAGAGGGTGGCGAGCGCGGTCATCAGGACGACGTCGATGATGGCGATCAGCGTGGTGAAGATCATCACCCGGCCGAAGCCGATGTACTCCATGAGGTCGAAGCCGCTGTTGGTGTCCGAGCCGGTGACGTCCTTGAGCGTGCTGGTCAGCGAGTCGAAGACGCCGAGCCCGTTGAGCACGATCCACAGCACCGCCGAGGCGACGATGATGATCACGCCGACGGCCAGCGACAGCAGGAAGCTGACCTTCATGACCGACCACGGGTCGGCCTTGGCGATCCGCAGCCTGGCCTTGCGGACCCGGCCGCCCGCGGCGGAGCCGGGGGCGGGGGCCGGACGGCGCGCGGCCGCGCCGCCGGACTGCGCGGCACCGGGCACCCGGGTGCCGCGGGCCGGGGTCGGCTGGCCCTTGGAGTAGGTCGTCGGCTGCGAGTAGCCGCCCGCCGAGGGCGGGGCGCTGGGGGCCGGCGGCGCGGACGGCGGGGTGCCGCCGCCCGCGGCGAAGCCGGCGCCGCTGGTGCCGCCCGGGCCGGACTGGCCGGCGGAGGCGACGGGGGGCATCAGCGAGGTGGATGCGGCCGAGTGCTCGGCCGGAGACTGCGGTACGCCGCCGTAGGGCGTTCCGCCCTGCGCGGCACCCGGCGCTCCGCCCGCGGCACCTCCCGCTCCGCCCGTGGCTCCACTCACCCTGGTCCTCCCGCTGTTCCCTCCCGGGCGGCCGCCGCCTCCCGGTCATCGTCTCTCAGCCGGCCCCGGCCAGGTGGCCGGTCCCGGGCGGCGGCCGGCGCGCCCCTCGGGGGAGGGCTGCGCCGGCCACCCGGACGTGCGGTCAGGCCTGGTCGGCCGTGCCGTCCGCCGTCGTCGTGTCCGCGGCCTCGCCGGCATCGCCGGCCTCGTCCTCCGCGGTCTCCTCGTCCTCCGCCTCCGCGTTGCGGGCCATGCCCACGACCGCGTCGCGCTTTCCGAGGTTGATCAGTTGGACGCCCATGGTGTCACGTCCGGTTTCACGAACCTCGGAAACCCTGGTCCGGATGACGCCGCCCGAGAGGGTGATGGCCATGATCTCGTCGGTCTCCTCGACCACGAGGGCACCGACCAGGGAGCCACGGCCCTCGACGATCTTCGCCGCCTTGATACCGAAACCGCCTCGGCCCTGCACACGGTACTCGGCCACGGGCGTGCGCTTCGCATAGCCGCCGTCCGTCGCGGTGAACACGTACGTGTCCGGCCGGATGACGTTCATGGACAGCAGCTCGTCGTCCTCGCGGAAGGCCATGCCCTTCACGCCGGAGGTCGCGCGGCTCATCGGCCGCAGGGCCTCGTCGGTGGCGGTGAAGCGGATCGACTGGGCCTTCTTGGAGATCAGCAGCAGGTCGTCGTCGGCGGAGACCAGCTCGGCGCCGATCAGCTCGTCGTCCCGGCCCTCCTCGTCCTGGCGCAGGTTGATCGCGATCAGGCCGCCGGAGCGCGGCGAGTCGTAGTCCTTGAGCAGGGACTTCTTCACCAGGCCGTTGCGGGTGGCGAGCACCAGGTAGGGCTTGTCCTCGTAGGTGCGCACCGCCATGACCTGCGCGATGTGCTCCTCGGGCTGGAAGGCGAGGAGGTTGGCGACGTGCTGGCCGCGGGCGTCACGGCCGGCGTCGGGCAGCTCGTAGCCCTTGGCCCGGTAGACCCGGCCCTTGTTGGTGAAGAAGAGGATCCAGTTGTGCGTCGTCGTCACGAAGAAGTGGTCGACGATGTCGTCCTGCTTGAGCTGCGCACCCCGGACGCCCTTGCCGCCGCGCTTCTGCGAGCGGTACAGGTCGGAGCGGGTGCGCTTGACGTAGCCGCCCCGGGTGATGGTGACGACGATGTCCTCCTCGGCGATGAGGTCCTCGATGGAGAGGTCGCCGTCGGAGGGGATGAGGGTGGAGCGCCGCTCGTCGCCGTACTTCTCGACGATGGCGGTGAGCTCCTCGGAGACGATGCCACGCTGGCGCTCCGGGGAGGCGAGGATCGCGTTGTACTCGCTGATCTTCGCCTGCAGCTCGTCGTGCTCGCTGACGATGCGGGCGCTCTCCAGGGCGGCGAGGCGGCGCAGCTGCATCTCGAGGATGGCGTTGGCCTGCAGCTCGTCGATGTCGAGCAGGCCCATGAGGCCGGTGCGGGCGGCGTCGGCGCTCTCGGAGGCCCGGATGAGGGCGATGACCGCGTCGATCTGGTCCAGCGCCTTGAGCAGGGCGCGCAGGATGTGCGCGCGCTCCTCGGCCTTGCGGAGCCGGAAGGTGGTGCGGCGGACGATGACCTCGATCTGGTGCGCCACCCAGTGCCGGATGAAGGCGTCGAGCGAAAGCGTGCGGGGCACGCCGTCGACCAGGGCGAGCATGTTGGCGCCGAAGTTGGTCTGCAGGTCGGTGTGCTTGTAGAGGTTGTTCAGCACGACCTTGGCGACGGCGTCGCGCTTGAGCACGATGACCAGGCGCTGGCCGGTCCGGGAGGAGGACTCGTCGCGGACGTCGGCGATGCCGGCGATCTTGCCGTCCTTCACCAGGTCGGCGATCTTCAGGGCCAGGTTGTCCGGGTTGACCTGGTACGGCAGCTCGGTGATCACCAGGCACTGGCGGCCCTGGATCTCCTCGACCTCGACGACCGCGCGCATGGTGATCGAGCCGCGGCCGGTGCGGTACGCGTCCTCGATGCCGCGGCGGCCGACGATCAGCGCGCCGGTGGGGAAGTCGGGGCCCTTGATCCGCTCGATGAGGGCTTCGAGCAGCTCCTCGTTGGCGGCCTCGGGGTGTTCGAGCGCCCACAGGGCGCCGGAGGCGACCTCCCGCAGGTTGTGCGGCGGGATGTTGGTGGCCATGCCGACCGCGATGCCGGTGGCACCGTTGATCAGCAGGTTGGGGATGCGTGCCGGGAGGACGGTCGGCTCCTGCGAGCGGCCGTCGTAGTTGGCGGCGAAGTCGACGGTCTCCTCGTCGATGTCGCGCATCATCTCCATGGCCAGCGGCATCATCTTGCACTCGGTGTAGCGCATGGCCGCGGCCGGGTCGTTGCCCGGGGAGCCGAAGTTGCCGTTGCCGTCGACCAGCGGCATCCGCAGCGACCACGGCTGGGCCAGGCGCACCACGGTGTCGTAGATCGAGGTGTCGCCGTGCGGGTGGTAGTTGCCCATCACGTCGCCGACGACGCGGGCGCACTTGTAGTAGCCCTTCTCGGGCCGGTACCCGCCGTCGTACATCGCGTACAGCACGCGGCGGTGCACCGGCTTGAGGCCGTCGCGGACCTCGGGCAGCGCGCGGCTGACGATCACGCTCATGGCGTAGTCGAGGTACGAGCGCTGCATCTCGGTCTCGAGCTCGATCGCCTCGACCCGGGACACGAACGTGTCGGTGGCGGTGCTCTGGGCCTGCTCCGGCTGCATGTCGCCGTCGGGACGGTTGTCGTCGACCACTGGTGGTCAGTTTCCTTTCACGCGTGACTGGACGGTACCGGCGGGGGTTCGGCCCCGTCAGACGTCCAGGAAGCGGACGTCCTTGGCGTTGCGCTGGATGAAGGAGCGGCGGGCCTCGACGTCCTCGCCCATCAGGACGGAGAAGAGGTCGTCGGCGCGGGCCGCGTCCTCCAGGGTGATCTGCTGCAGCAGACGGTGGGCCTGGTCCATGGTGGTGATCCGCAGCTCCTCGGCGTTCATCTCGCCGAGACCCTTGAAGCGCTGGATCGCGTCGTCCTTGGGCAGCCGGCGCCCGGCCGCGACGCCCGCGGCGATGACGGAGTCGCGCTCGCGGTCGGAGTAGACGTACTCGAAGTCGTCCTTGCCCCACTTGATCTTGTAGAGCGGCGGCATCGCGAGGTAGACGTACCCGGACTCGACCAGCGGCCGCATGAAGCGGAAGAGCAGGGTGAGCAGCAGGGTGCGGATGTGCTGTCCGTCGACGTCGGCGTCCGCCATCAGAACGATCTTGTGATAGCGGAGCTTGGACTCGTCGTAGTCCTCCTGGATGCCGCAGCCGAAGGCCGAGATCAGCGCCTGGACCTCGGTGTTCTGCAGCACCTTGTCGATGCGCGCCTTCTCGACGTTCAGGATCTTGCCGCGGATCGGGAGGATCGCCTGGATGCGCGGGTCGCGGCCCTGCTTGGCGGAGCCGCCGGCCGAGTCGCCCTCGACGATGAAGATCTCGCACTCCGCCGGGTCCTTGGACTGGCAGTCGGAGAGCTTGCCGGGCAGCGAGGCGGTCTCCAGCAGGCCCTTGCGGCGCGTCAGGTCGCGGGCCTTGCGGGCGGCGACGCGGGCGCTGGCGGCCTGGATGGACTTGCGGATGATGTCCGCGGCCTCGTTGGGGTTGCGGTCCAGCCAGTCGGCGAAGTGCTCGTTGACGACCTTCTGCACGAAGGTCTTCGCCTCGGTGTTGCCGAGCTTGTCCTTGGTCTGGCCCTCGAACTGCGGCTCGCCGAGCTTGACCGAGATGATCGCGGTCAGACCCTCGCGGATGTCCTCGCCGGAGAGGTTGTCGTCCTTCTCGCGGAGGATCTTCTTGTCGCGCGCGTAGCGGTTCATCAGACCGGTGAGCGCGGCCCGGAAGCCCTCCTCGTGGGTGCCGCCACCGTGGGTGTGGATGGTGTTGGCGAAGGAGTAGACGCCCTCGGTGTACGAGCTGTTCCACTGCATCGCGATCTCGACGGAGATCGTCCGGTCCTTGTCCTCGGCCTCGAAGTCGATGACGGACGGATGGACGGGGTCGCCCTTGCGGGAGTTGAGGTGCGCGACGAAGTCGGCGATGCCGCCGTCGTAGCGGTAGGTGACGCTGAGCGGGTTGCCGTCGTCGTCGTTGTGCTCGGGGCGCTCGTCGGTCAGCGAGATGGTCAGTCCCTTGTTGAGGAACGCCATCTCCTGGAACCGCCGCGACAGCGTCTCGAAGGAGTAGACCGTGGTCTCGAAGATGTCCGGGTCGGCCCAGAAGGTGACGCTGGTGCCGGTGCGGTCGGTCGCCTCGTGCTGGTCGAGCGGCGCGGTCGGCGCACCCATCTTGTAGTCCTGGGTCCACCGCCGGCCGTCGGTGTGGATCTCCACCGAGAGCCGGGTGGACAGCGCGTTCACGACCGAGACGCCGACACCGTGCAGACCGCCGGAGACGGCGTAGCCGCCGCCGCCGAACTTGCCGCCCGCGTGCAGGACGGTCAGCACGACCTCGACCGCGGGCTTCTCCTGCCCCGGGACGATGCCCACCGGGATGCCGCGGCCGTTGTCGACGACCCGCACGGCGCCGTCGGCGAGGATCGTCACGCCGATGGTGTCCGCGTGCCCGGCCAGCGCCTCGTCCACGGAGTTGTCCACGACCTCGTACACCAGGTGGTGCAGGCCGCGCTCACCGGTGGAACCGATGTACATGCCCGGGCGCTTGCGGACGGCGTCGAGGCCCTCCAACACCTGGATCGCGTTGGCGTCGTAGGACTTCCCGGTCGCCGGGTCGATGGGTTCATTGGTCTGGCTGGGGTTGCCGGAATCGGCCACGAAGCGCCCTCTCTGGCACAGCGCGGGCCGCACCCCCGCCCCATCGTCGGGCGGGTCTGCGACCACGGCGTTTCGACTCAGTTGCTGCAAGCAACAGCGTTTGCACTTCAGTCTACCGGTACGACTGACAGAGACGGGCGTTTGGCAGCCCCTGAGGGCAGATGTGCCGCCCTGAATCCCCTCCGCACATGTCCCGATACTCGACAGGGGGGCTCAGAGCCCCTACACGGGCCGCCAGCCGTTCCGGATCCGTTCACTCCGGGTGATGCCGTCAGCCCCAGGTGTCGCCGGGGCCGCGACTGCCCGGCGCACGCAGCCGGCCGTAGCCGCGCTTGGGGGCGTCCGGCCCCAGCACCTTGATCACCCGCACGGTGCCGTGGCCCAGCTCGTGGTTCAGCCTCGCTACCAACTGCCTTGCCAGAAGCCGAAGTTGCGTGGCCCATGCGGTGGAGTCGCACTGCACCGTGAGCACCGCCGCGGACTCCTCGAACTGCTTGGGCACACAGTGCGCCGCGATGTCCGGCCCGACGATCTGCGGCCAGCGGCCCATCACCCCGCCGACGGCCGCGGGCGCCTCCCAACCCCGCTCCGTGATCAACCGGTTCAGCGCCGCCCCCAGCGGAACCGGATCGCGGCCGTCCGCCCGCGCCCCGCTGCGCAGCCCGTGCCGCTTGGCCTCGCGCTTCTCCCGGACCTGCTCACCGCGCTGCCGCGCCTGTTCCTTGGCCGCCCGCAGCGCCACCCGGGCCAGATCGACCCCGGACGCCTCGGACGGGCCGGCCCCCGACGGCTGCGGCGTCTCGCTCATGCGCGGCTCTCCCTTGGCGCGGCGACGGATGAGCCTTCCAGCGTACGGGGCCGCCGCACACTAGACGTCGAGTCGGGCCACCGATCCCTCGGCGACCGCGAAACGCGCCCCCGACAGCGCCTTCGGCACGTCCTCCGCCACGGCCGCGGTCACCAGCACCTGCTCGCCGCCGGCCACCAGCTCCGCCAGCCGGTCCCGGCGCCGCGCGTCCAGCTCGGCGAACACGTCGTCCAGGATCAGCACCGGCTCGCCGCCGTCCGCCTTCAACAGCTCGTACGAGGCCAGCCGCAGCGCCAGCGCGAACGACCAGGACTCGCCGTGGCTGGCGTACCCCTTGGCCGGCAGCGGGCCCAGCCGCAGCACCAACTCGTCCCGGTGCGGGCCGACCAGCGTCAGCCCGCGATCGATCTCCTGCTTGCGCATCGCCTGCAGCGCGGCCAGCAGCTGCTCCTCGGCCTGCTCCCGGCTGCTCGGCAGAGCGCCCTCGAAGGAGCTGCGGTACTCCAGCACCGTCTCGCCCGCGCCCGGCGCCATCTGCCGGTAGGCCTCCGCGACCAGCGGCTGCAGCGCGCCGACCAGTTGCAGCCGGAAGGCGGTCAGCTCGGCGCCGGCCCGGGCGAGGTGGCCGTCCCAGATCTCCAGGGTGGAGAGGTCGGCCCCCTTGCCGCCGCCCGACCGGCGGGCCATCGCCGCCGTCTTCAACAGGGCGTTGCGCTGCTTCAGCACCCGCTCGTAGTCCTGCCGGACACCGGCGAGCCGCGGCGCTCTCGCGGTCAGCAGCTCGTCCAGGAAGCGCCGGCGCTCGCCCGGGTCGCCCTTCACCAGGGCGAGGTCCTCAGGCGCGAAGAGCACCGTCCTCAGCAGCCCCAGCACGTCCCGCGGCCGGACGTTGTCCGAGCGGTTGATCCGCGCCCGGTTGGCCTTGCCCGGGGTGATCTCCAGCTCGACCAGGGTGGGTCGCTGCTCCCGGAGGATCGAGCAGCGGACCACCGCCCGCTCCGCCCCCAACCGGATCAGCGGGGCATCGGTGGCCACCCGGTGGCTGCCCAGGGTCGCCACGTATCCGATCGCCTCGACCAGGTTGGTCTTGCCCTGGCCGTTGGGCCCCACGAACGCGGTGACGCCCGGATCGAGGGGCACCTCGACCCGGGCGTAGGAACGGAAGTCGGCGAGCGACAGATGCGCGACATGCATGGTGGTGGACTGCGCCCGCCTTCCGTGGACTACTTCGACTCGACCGCGTGGCCGCCGAACTGGTTGCGCAGCGCGGCGATCATCTTCATCTGCGGCGAGTCATCCTGCCGCGAGGCGAAGCGGGCGAACAGCGAGGCGGTGATCGCCGGCAGCGGCACGGCGTGGTCGATCGCGGCCTCGACCGTCCAGCGGCCCTCGCCGGAGTCCGCCGCCCAGCCCTTGAGCTTGGCCAGGTGCTCGTCGTCGTCCAGCGCCCGGACGGCGAGGTCCAGCAGCCAGGAGCGGATGACCGTGCCCTCCTGCCAGGAGCGGAAGACCTCGCGCACGTCGGTGACCTCGGGGGCCGCCTCCAGCAGCTCCCACCCCTCGGCGAAGGCCTGCATCATCGCGTACTCGATGCCGTTGTGGACCATCTTCGCGAAGTGGCCGGCGCCGACCTTGCCCGCGTGCACCGAGCCGAAGTCGCCCTCGGGCTTCAGCGCGTCGAAGATCGGCTTGACCCGCTCGACGTGCTCGGCGTCGCCGCCGTACATCAGCGCGTAGCCGTTCTCCAGGCCCCAGACGCCGCCGGAGACACCGCAGTCCACGAAGCCGATGCCCTTGGCGGCGAGCACCTCGGCGTGCTTGATGTCGTCCGTCCAGCGGGAGTTGCCGCCGTCGACCACCACGTCGCCGGGCGAGAGCAGCTCGGCGAGCTGCTCGACGGTCTCCTGGGTCGGGCCGCCGGCCGGCACCATCACCCACACCACGCGCGGGCCGTGCAGCTTCTCGATGAGCTCCTGCAGGCTGTCCACGTCCGCGAGGTCCGGGTTGCGGTCGTAGCCGATGACGGTGTGGCCTGCGCGGCGGATGCGCTCGCGCATGTTGCCGCCCATCTTGCCGAGACCGATGAGGCCGAGCTCCATGACTAGTCCTTCACTGTGGTGTCGTGCCGGGACGTCGGCGCCGTTGCCGCACTGCCCTGAGCCTACGCCGCCCAGGGCAGAGGCCCCGCCGGTCGCAGCCGACCGGGCGAGGCCTCGTCGTCCACAGGCTGTGGACCGGTGCGCCCGCCCTGTGGAGAGCGGGCGCGGCCGGTCAGCCCGACAGCCGGACCGGCATGATCAGGTACTGGTACGCCTCGTCCGCCTCGGCGTCCACCGCGGGCTTGCCGCTGAGCAGCGCCGGCTTGGTCGGCGTGGTGAAGCTCAGCTGGGCGAAGGCGGAGTCGATGGCCTTGAGGCCCTCCTCCAGGTAGCCCGGGTTGAACGCGATCGAGATGTCGTCGCCCTCGAGGTCGGCGTCGATCCGCTCGGTGGCCTGGGCGTCGTCGCCGGAGCCGGCCTCCAGGGTCAGCACGCCCTGCTCGAAGCTGAGCCGGACCGGGGTGTTGCGCTCGGCCACCAGGGAGACGCGCTTGAGCGCCTCCAGGAACGGCTGCGTCTGGATCGCGGCGACGGCCGAGAACTCCGTCGGGAAGAGGCTGCGGAACTTCGGGAACTCACCCTCCAGCAGCCGGGTGGTGGTGCGGCGGCCGGCGCCCTCGAAGCCGATCAGGCCCTCGCCCGCGCCGCCGGAGGCCAGCGCGATGGAGACCGTGTCGCCGCTGCCGAGGGACTTGGCGATGTCCTGCAGGGTCTTGGCGGGGACCAGCGCGACTGCGCTGATGTCCGGCTGCTCGGGCTTCCACAGCAGCTCGCGGACGGCGAAGCGGTACCGGTCGGTCGCGGCCAGGGTGATCCGGTCGCCCTCGATCTCGACCCGGACGCCGGTGAGCACCGGGAGGGTGTCGTCCCGCCCGGCGGCGACGGCGGCCTGGCTGACGGCGGAGGCGAACACGTCGCCGGAGACCGTGCCGGTGGCGGTCGGCATCGCCGGCAGGGCCGGGTACTCGTCGACCGGGAGGGTCGGCAGGGTGAACCGCGAGCTGCCGCAGACCACGCTGACCCGCATCCCGTCGGTGGAGATCTCCACCGGCCGGTTCGGCAGGTTGCGGGAGATGTCGTTGAGCAGGCGGCCGGAGACCAGGACCGTGCCGGCCTCCTCGACGTCCGCCTCCAGCTCGACCCTGGCCGAGACCTCGTAGTCGAAGCCGGAGAGGGCCAGGGTGCCCTCCTGGGCCGTCAGCAGCAGGCCGGCGAGCACCGGCACCGGCGGCCGCGCCGGGAGGCTGCGAGCAGCCCAGGCCACCGCCTCCGCGAGGACATCACGCTCCACCCGGAACTTCACCGGTAACCGCCTCCTGGCTCACTGCTGTGCGCTGCGCGCTCGATCGTCTCGGTGCACTGGGCCGCCCGGCGCAACCGCCCGGCTTCCAGTTGCCGAGAACAGTCTGACGTACTCCACCGACAGACGGAGCAGATGGGCGGAAGCAACCCGAACAGATGTCGGGATCCGGTTGTCCACAGATTTCGGCCCGCCCCCCTGTTGATCAAGCTCAGGGGTCTCTATGTGTAGTGGTAGTAGTAGGGCCTGTGGATACGGTGGATAACCCCGTTTCCGCAGGTCAGGCCCGGTATTTTGTCCACAGTCGCTGTGGACGGCGGATGTGGACAACCAGGCCTCGCTGTGGACGACCGAGAGTTACCCACAGGGCACGCTGAGTATCCACAGGTTATCCCCAGGACTGTCCCCAGATCATGGCCCGGTTATCCACCGGTGTCGAGCAACATCACGTGACGCCTTTCACACCTGGGGGTGAACATCTGCGCCGTGTTGTCGAACTGTGGATACAGCTGTGGAGAACCTGGGGATAACCATCGGTTTCCTGGGGACAACCGGTGGACAACCCGATCGGCCCACTGGCGGACCGTCAACTTTCCACAGTCTGTGGATAACTGTTGTGCACAAGTCCACAGGCACCTGACCTGCAGAGAAGAGCGTAACCCGGACGGCCCTGTGGACGAATTCTGGATAACTCGCCGTCCCCGCACCTGTGGACAGGGGAAAACCGGTCCGTCCTGTGGATTGTGCCGCCCCGCACCGAGCCCGTTCGAATTCCTGAACGGATGTTCCATTCGGCGCATTTCCCGCCCCTCGCGCCGTCACCGGGATGCTGCCCCGGCTTGCGGCTGTCCACACCTGCCGTCGCGTGCCGGCCGCCGGTACGGCGAGGGCCCCGCCGACAGTGTGTCGACGGGGCCCTGGAACGCCCGACTGCCGCCCCTGCAGGGCGGGTTGACGGATCAGCTCTTGATGCGGTTGGTGAGCTCGGTGACCTGGTTGTAGATCGATCGGCGCTCGGCCATCAGCGAGCGGATCTTCCGGTCGGCGTGCATGACCGTGGTGTGGTCGCGCCCGCCGAACTGTGCGCCGATCTTCGGCAGCGAAAGGTCCGTCAGCTCCCGGCACAGGTACATGGCGATCTGGCGGGCCGTCACCAGCACGCGGCTGCGGGAGGAGCCGCAGAGGTCGTCCACACCGAGGCCGAAGTAGGCGGCCGTCTGCTGCATGATCACCTGCGCGGTGATCTCCGGGCCGGCGTCCTCGTCGCCGCCGGGGATCAGGTCCTTGAGGACGATCCCGGCCAGTTCCAGGTCGACCGGTGCCCGGTTCAGGTTGGCGAAGGCCGTCACCCGGATCAGCGCGCCCTCCAGCTCGCGGATGTTCCGGGTGATCCGGGAGGCGATGAACTCCAGCACGTCGGCCGGGGCGTTCAGCTGCTCCTGGATCGCCTTCTTGCGCAGGATCGCGATCCGGGTCTCCAGCTCCGGCGGGGTGACGTCGGTGATCAGCCCCCACTCGAAGCGGTTGCGCAGCCGGTCCTCCAGGGTGATCAGCTGCTTGGGCGGCCGGTCGGAGGAGAGCACGATCTGCTTGTTCGCGTTGTGCAGGGTGTTGAAGGTGTGGAAGAACTCCTCCTGCGTGGATTCCTTGCTCGCCAGGAACTGGACGTCGTCCACCAGCAGGATGTCCATGTCCCGGTACCGCTTGCGGAACGCGTCCGCCTTGCCGTCCCGGATCGAGTTGATGAACTCGTTGGTGAACTCCTCGGAGCTCACGTACCGCACCCGGGTGCCGGGGAAGAGGCTGCGCGAGTAGTGGCCGATGGCGTGCAGCAGGTGCGTCTTGCCGAGGCCGGACTCGCCGTAGATGAAGAGCGGGTTGTACGCCTTCGCCGGCGCCTCGGCGACCGCGACCGCCGCCGCGTGCGCGAAGCGGTTGCTCGCGCCGATGACGAAGGTGTCGAAGAGGTACTTGGGGTTCAGCCGGGCCGGCTCGTCCTTGCGGGCGCCGCCCGCCGGGGGAGCACCGGGCGGCGCGGGCACGCCGGGGGCCGGGGTGCGCTCGGGCAGCGCCGGGGGAGCCGCGGCCGCCGGCGGGGCAAGGGGCGGCCGGGTGGTGCCGCGGCGGGCGGCGCCCGTCCGGGGCCGGGCCTCCGAGGGGTCGGGGCCGAGCACCCCGCCGAACAGGTCGCCCTGCGCGGGGTTGCCGGCGGGCAGCCCCTTCGGCCGGGACGCCTCGGGCTGCCGTTCGGTGGCGGCCGGCGGGGACTGCTCGTACTCGGGCCGGTCCCACTCGGCCGGGCCGGCGGGCCGCTCGCCCCAGGGACGCTGCTCCTCCGCGTACGGGGCCGGGGCCTGCTCGTAGCGGGGCACGTCGTACCGCTCGGGCTGCTGCTCGTACGGCTGCGGCTGCTCGTAGGGCGTGGGCCCGTAGCGCTCGGGCTCGCCGTGGTAGGGACGCTCGGACCAGTCCTGGCCGGCCGGCGGGCGCGGCGGCTCGGCCGGCTGCGGCTCGGGCGCGGGGGTGGGCAGCGCGTTGGCGTCCACCATGACGGCGATCCGGACCGGGCGGGCGAACTCGTAGGTGAGCGCCTCGGTGAGCTGGGGGAGGAGACGCCCCTCCAGCACCTGCTTGGCCCGCTCGTTGGGGGCCGCCAGCAGGGCGGTGTCGTGCATCATCCACATCGGCTGGGTGCGCCGCAGCCACATCTTGTCGCTGTCCCCGACCCCGGCGTCGTTGACCAGCCGCTCGACGACCTTCGCCCAGAGCGGGACGAGATCGCTGTTGACATCAGCCACTGGTGCACGCTTTCTCGTTCCCCGCGTTCGGGGGCTCAGGGGACTCGGGGTGCCGGTCCGATCGATGAACAAACCCGACAAGTCCTGCAACGGTAGTCAGCGGGCAGAGCTGATTCAAGTTGTTGTCCACAGGCTGTGGGCGACGGCCGCCGGGGCTGCCGGTTTGACCCTCCGGGGCGCTCCCGCGTACCGTAACCAGGTCGAGTTGTCGATGGCCGCTGCCGCATGCCCGCGGGTCCACCCGCTTCCACAAGGCGCGCAGCACGGGCGCCGTGGATGGCCTCAACACCAGCAGACCTGGGCCGTTGAGGTGGATTTCCCGTCGAAGGGGAGATCGCGCGGACGCACGGTGACGGCCAAGCGACGTCCCGTCATCCTACGATTCACCTCAGGAGCCCCCGAGTGAGCAAGCGCACCTTCCAGCCGAACAACCGCCGTCGTGCCAAGACCCACGGCTTCCGGCTCCGGATGCGTACCCGCGCCGGCCGCGCCATCCTGGCCGCTCGCCGTGGCAAGGGCCGCACCAGCCTGTCCGCCTGATCCGGCGCACGGGTTCTGATCGTGCTGCCCTCCGAGAATCGGCTGCGGCGGCGCCAGGACTTCTCGACCGCGGTCAAACGCGGTCGCCGGGCCGGCAAGCCCCTGCTGGTCGTCCATCTCGACAGAGAGGGCGGTCGGCCGGGGCGGACGGACCGGGAAAGCGACTGCGACCCGCACGCCGCCGAGGGGATCCCTTCGGCGCGTGCGGGTTTCGTCGTGAGCAAGGCCGTGGGATCCGCGGTCGTGCGCAATCTGGTGAAGCGTCGCCTTCGTCACCTCGTCCGTGAGCGTCTGCCCCGGCTGCCCGCAGGTAGCCTGATAGTGGTACGCGCGCTGCCCCCGGCCGGGTCGGCGACGTACCTCGATCTCGAACATGACCTGGATGCGGCGCTGAGGCGTCTGCTCCGGGCGGAACCGACCGGCAGTGCGCCGACGGGAGCAGGGCGATGAAGTACCTGCTGATGGGGCTGATCAGGCTCTACCAGTGGACGATCAGTCCGCTGCTCGGGCCGGTGTGCCGTTACTACCCCTCGTGCTCGCACTACGGGTACGAGGCGGTGCGCCTGCACGGTGCGATCAAGGGGAGCGGCCTGACCGCGTGGCGCATCCTGCGCTGCAACCCCTGGTCACCGGGTGGGGTCGACCATGTGCCACCGCGCAAGCACCCGGTGTGGCACCGCCGGGTCCGCAATCTGCTGAGCCCGAAGAGTGGGACCGCCGGGCCGGAGCCGGTGGCCAATCCTGATGTCCAAGGAGCCTGACCGGTGACCTTCTCCTTCCTGAATCCCCTCTACACAGCGGTGTCCTGGATCATCGTCCAGTTCCACTCGCTGTACAGCCACGTCTTCGATCCTGACGGCGGCTGGGCCTGGGGTCTGTCCATCGTCTCGATGGTGGTCGTCATCCGGATCTGCCTGATCCCGCTCTTCGTGAAGCAGATCAAGGCGACCCGGGCCATGCAGGCGATCCAGCCGAAGATGAAGGCCATCCAGGAGCGCTACAAGAACGACCGGCAGCGCCAGTCCGAAGAGATGATGAAGCTCTACAAGGAGGCGGGCACCAACCCCTTCTCGAGCTGTCTCCCGATCCTGGTCCAGGCTCCGTTCTTCACCGCGCTCTACGGTGTGCTTGCCTCGGTGGCCGCCGACAAGACGATCGGCGTGATCAACGAGCAGCTGCTGGACAGCGCCAAGCAGGCGCACATCTTCGGCGCCCCGCTGTCGGCGACCTTCCTGGGCAGCAGCGAGCTGAGCGTCAAGATCGTCGTCGCGGTGATGATCGTCCTGATGTCGCTGTCGCAGTTCGTCACCCAGCGCCAGCTGATGACCAAGAACGTCGACCTGACGATCAAGACGCCGTTCATGCAGCAGCAGAAGATGCTGATGTACGTCTTCCCGATCATCTTCGCGGTGATGGGCATCAACTTCCCGGTCGGTGTCCTGGTCTACTGGCTGACCACCAACGTCTGGTCGATGGGTCAGCAGCTGATCGTCATCCGCAACAACCCGACGCCGGGCTCCAAGGCCTACGCCGAGCGCCAGGCCCGCCTGAAGAAGGCCGGTCGGCTGAACCCGGACGGCAGCGTCCGCAAGACCGGTGTGCTGGCCGCCCTGACCGGCGGAAACAAGCAGACCGAGGCGACCGCGGAGGCCGTGGTGGCGGAGACCGTCCAGGTCCGCCGTCAGCAGCCGCGCAAGCAGACCAAGGCGCAGCGCCAGCACACCGCCGGGCACCCGGGCGCGCAGGCGGCCGAGGAGCACGCGGAGGAGCCCGTCGCCGAGGAGCCGGTGGCGCTGTCCAAGCAGGACGCCGTCCCGGCGGGCCGGTCCGCGGCCAAGCAGCCGGCGGGCAAGTCCGGCCAGCGCCAGCAGCCCAAGCGCGGCGGCCAGGGCGGCGGCCAGCGGCCGAAGAAGAAGTCCTGACCGGCCTCCGCCGGTCGATACGGACCCAGATCTTCCCTCTCGGCCCCACCCGAGGGCCCATCCCCGAAGGAGTCCATCAGTGACGGAAGGCACCACCTCTGCCGTCGAGGTCGAGGCAGGCGCGGAGTCCGGCGAGAACGTCGTCGCGCGGCTGGAGCGCGAGGGCGACATCGCCGCCGACTACCTGGAGGGTCTGCTGGACATCGCGGACCTGGACGGCGACATCGACATGGACGTCGAAGGCGACCGGGCGCTGGTCTCGATCGTCAGCGACGGCACCGACCGGGCGCTGCAGCGGCTGGTCGGCCAGGACGGCGAGGTGCTGGAGGCGCTCCAGGAGCTGACCCGCCTGGCGGTGCACCGGGAGACCGGTGAGCGCAGCCGTCTGATGCTGGACATCGCCGGCTTCCGGGCCCGCAAGCGGTCCGAGCTGGCCGACCTCGGCGCCAAGGCCGCCGACCAGGTGAAGTCCACCGGCGAGCAGGTCAAGCTGCGGCCGATGACCCCCTTCGAGCGCAAGGTGGTGCACGACGCGGTGGCGGCGGCCGGGCTGCGCAGCGAGTCGGAGGGCGAGGAGCCCCAGCGGTGCGTGGTCGTGCTTCCGAGCTGACCTCGTGCCGAGTCGAGCGACCCCGTCCGCCGCGTGCGGGCGGGGTCGTCGTTCCTTCGAGGGTGGTTCGTACGGCCCGGTTTGCGCACGGGTCGGGTGCCCGCGTGAGGATGGGTACCTGGTGTTGGGGTGGATACGGTGAGCGGAGAGGCTGACATGGAGACGGACGGCGTGGCGACCGAGGGCGGGCCGTCGGAGGGTGTGCCCGGTCGGGACACTCCGATGGAGGGCGTCCCCGCGGGAGTTCCGGCCCCGGGGGAGGGGCCCGGCGAGCCGCCGGCCGCGGCTGCGGGCATCTTCGGCGAGGGCCTGCCGGCGGCGGTTCGGTACACGGAGCTGCTGGCCACAGCGGGGGTGCAGCGCGGGCTGATCGGCCCGCGCGAGGTGCCGCGGCTGTGGGACCGCCACGTGCTGAACTGCGCCGTGCTGGCGGAGCTGCTGCCGCCGAACGCCTCGCTCTGCGACGTGGGCTCCGGGGCCGGACTGCCGGGCATCCCGGTGGCGCTGGCCCGGCCGGACGTCTCGGTCACGCTGCTGGAGCCGCTGCTGCGCCGGACCACCTTCCTGGAGGAGGTGGTGCGCGAGCTCGGCCTGCAGAACGTCACGGTGCTGCGCGGCCGGGCCGAGGAGATGGTCGGCAAGGTCGCGGTGGACATCGTCACGGCTCGCGCGGTGGCGCCGCTGGACCGGCTGGCCGGCTGGGGGATGCCGCTGCTGCGGCCGTACGGGCAGATGCTGGCGCTGAAGGGCGACACCGCGGAGCAGGAGATCGAGGACTCGCGGGCGGCGCTCACCAGGCTGGGTGCCGAGCGCTGGTCGGTGATCTCGGTCGGTGAGGGCACGCTGGAGACCTCGACCCGGGTGGTCCGAGTGGAGGCGGGGGAGAGCCCCGGCGGTGTGAAGGCGGCCACACGGCGGGCCAAGGCGGCGCGGGCGGGCCGCGGCGTCCGGGACGGCGGCCGCGGTGGTGGGCGCCGGCGCCGCTGATCGGCGGCGGGTGAGCAGGACGGAGAGCGGGTGGCCCCGGGGCCACCCGCTCTCGGTGTTTTCGCAGGCCGGGCGTGCCGGGCCGGGTGCGGGCGTCGCCGGGAGGGTGGCATTGGATCGAGGACGGAGTGTCGCACCGTCAGATTTACGACATTCCGGGCATGGTGTTTCACGTGAAACGACGCTCACTGCTTCCCGGAATCCTCGACCGCGCCATGGCGGTGACTGTTGCCGCTCCGGTTTCACGTGAAACACTGACCCCCATGCAGGACTCGGAGACCATCCACCAGATCGACGACACGCCGATCGGGCGCGCCGCCCAGGCCGCCGTCCAGGCCATCGGGCGGACCGGGGAGGGGCTGCCCAGGCCCGCCGCGACCCGGGTGATCGTGGTGGCGAACCAGAAGGGCGGGGTGGGCAAGACCACCACGACCGTCAACCTGGCCGCCGGCCTCGCGCTGCACGGGCTGCGGGTGCTGGTCGTCGACCTCGACCCGCAGGGCAACGCCTCCACCGCGCTCGGCATCGACCACCACGCAGAGGTGCCGTCGATCTACGACGTCCTGGTGGAGGGCAAGCCGCTGGCGGACGTCGTCCAGCCGGTGGTGGACGTGGAGGGGCTGTTCTGCTGCCCGGCCACCATCGACCTGGCCGGCGCGGAGATCGAGCTCGTCTCGCTGGTGGCCCGGGAGAGCCGTCTCCAGCGCGCCATCGCCGCCTACGAGCAGCCGCTGGACTACATCCTGATCGACTGCCCGCCCTCGCTCGGCCTGCTGACCGTCAACGCCCTGGTCGCCGGCCAGGAGGTGCTGATCCCGATCCAGTGCGAGTACTACGCGCTGGAGGGCCTCGGGCAGCTGCTGCGCAACGTCGAGCTGGTGCGCGCCCACCTGAACCCGGCGCTGCACGTCTCGACCATCCTGCTCACCATGTACGACGCCCGCACCCGGCTGGCCGCGCAGGTCGCGGAGGAGGTCCGGACGCACTTCGAGAACGAGGTGCTGCGGACGGCCATCCCGCGCTCGGTCCGGATCTCCGAGGCGCCGAGCTACGGGCAGACCGTGCTCACCTACGATCCCGGCTCCACCGGTGCCCTCTCCTACCTGGAGGCCGCTCGCGAGATCGCGCTGCGGGCCGTCGAGGGCGGTTTCCCGGCCGGGGCGTCGGCGGGCTACGGTGCGGTCGGGCAGCAGCGGACCGCTGGCGCGGCGGCGCAGGCCGCGGCGGCACAGCACGGCACGATGGAGGGCAACCGGTGAGTGGTGGGCGCAGAGGACTGGGACGGGGTCTGGGGGCACTGATCCCGGCCGCCACACCGGCGGCAGGGGTGCCGGCGGCCGCCCCGGCGGCGACCGCGGTGGTGACCCCGACGGCCGTGCCGGTCCTGCCGACCGACCGCGGCACCGTGGCGGCCAAGGCCGCCGCGGAGAGCCTGCGCGAGCTGGCCGGCGAGGCGCACGCGCGGAGCGTGCCGGAGTCGGTGCTGACACCGGTGGACGGGGCGCGCTTCGCCGAGCTGCCGCTCGACACGATCACGCCGAACCCGCGTCAGCCGCGCGAGGTCTTCGACGAGGACAAGCTCGCCGAGCTCGTCGCCTCCATCAAGGAGGTGGGCCTGCTGCAGCCGGTGGTCGTCCGCCAGGTCGGCCCGGAGCGCTTCGAGCTCATCATGGGCGAGCGGCGCTGGCGGGCCTCGCGGGAGGCCGGCCTCGAGGTGATCCCGGCGATCGTCCGGGCCACCGAGGACGACAAGCTGCTGCTGGACGCGCTGCTGGAGAACCTCCACCGGGCGGAGCTGAACCCGCTGGAGGAGGGCGCCGCCTACGACCAGCTGCTGCGGGACTTCTCCTGCACCCACGACGAGCTGGCCGACCGGATCGGCCGCTCCCGCTCGCACGTCTCCAACACGCTGCGCCTGCTGAAGCTGTCCCCCGCGGTGCAGCGCCGGGTCGCGGCCGGGGTGCTGACCGCCGGCCACGCGCGCGCCCTGCTCGGGGTGCCGGACGCGGGCCGGCAGGACGAGCTGGCCCGGCGGATCATCGCGGAGGGTCTCTCGGTGCGCACCACCGAGGAGATCGTCGCGCTGATGGACCGGGAGGAGAAGCCGCAGAGGTCGGCCGGGCCGAAGGCCGGGAAGATCCTCTCGCCGGCCTTCGGCGACCTCGCCGGGCGGCTCTCCGACCGGTTCGAGACCCGGGTGAAGGTCGAGGTCTCGCAGCGCGGCGGCAAGCTCGGCAAGGGCAAGGTCGTGCTGGAGTTCGCCTCCGTCGATGACCTCAACCGGATCCTCGACACCCTCGCCCCCGGCGAGGAGGGGCTGCGGCTCTCCCAGAGCTGACGGCGGCCTGCCGAGAAGCGGACGAGCGGGTGCATGTTTCACGTGAAACGTGCACCCCTCGCGTTTTTCGGAGCAAGCTCGTGGTGTGGGACCGAGCCGGAGGAGGTGTGTGGGGCGTGGGTCGCAGGCTCGCTCCGCTGACGCTGGACAACCTGGCCGATCTGCCGGACGGCTGCCGCTCGTGCGTGTTCTGGGAACTCGACCCGGTCAGCGGACGGGCGGCGGTGGACGGGGGCAAGGCGGAGTCGGAGAAGGAGGGGTGGATCTCGGCGGTGCTGCTGGAGTGGGGCTCCTGCGGACGCATCGTCTACGTGGACGACGTCCCGGCGGGCTTCGTGCTCTACGCGCCGCCGGCGTACGTGCCGCGCTCGCAGTCGTTCCCGACCAGTCCGGTCTCGCCGGACGCCGTGCAGCTGATGGTGAGCCGGGTCGTGCCCGGCTACCAGGGTCAGGGGCTAGGCCGGGTGCTGGTCCAGGCGGTGGCCAAGGACCTGCTCGGCCGGGGGTTCCGGGCCATCGAGGCGTTCGGGGCGGTGGGCCGTCCGACGCCGAGCTGTGTGCTGCCGGCAGACCATCTGCTGGCGGTCGGCTTCAAGACGGTGCGGCCGCACCACCGCTACCCGCGGCTGCGGCTGGAGGCCAGGAGCACGCTGTCCTGGCGCAGTGACGTCGAGGGGGCACTGGAGCGGCTGCTGGGCGGAGCCCGGAAGGAGCCGGCGCTCCGACCGTTCTGAGCCGACCGGGGCGGCCGAACACGGCCCGAGAAACGCCGGAGGGCCCCCGGACAGGTCCGGGGGCCCTCCGCGGCCGGCGGGTGGCGGCTCAGATGAAGTCGGCCAGCTCGCGCAGCAGCGCGGCCTTCGGGCGGGCACCGGTGATGGTCTTCACCAGCTCGCCGTTCTGGTACACGTTGAGCGTCGGGATCGAGATGACGTTGTAGGTGGCAGCGGTCTGCTGGTTGTTGTCGACGTCGAGCTTGGCGATGGTCAGCTTGTCGCTGTGCTCGGCGGCGATCTCCTCCAGGATCGGGGCGACCTGGCGGCACGGGCCGCACCAGGTGGCCCAGAAGTCGACCAGGACGGGCTTGTCGCTCTTGAGCACCTCGGCGTCGAAGGTCGCGTCGGTCACGGTGATGGTGGCGCCGGCCACGGCACTCTCCTTGGGGTCACGGACGAGGGGTGCCTCGCCGCCGCGGGGGCGGCTCGGCACCTTCGGACGGGATAACAACCGCGAGGGCTGTTCTGTTTCAGGGGTGGTCGGGGGGTGGGGGTCAGACCGCGACGGCCGCGGCCTGGGCCTCCAGGTCGGCCAGCGAGGCCAGGTAGCGCTCGGCGTCCAGGGCGGACGAGCAGCCGGTGCCGGCCGCGGTGATGGCCTGGCGGTAGGTGTGGTCGACCACGTCGCCGGCGGCGAAGACACCGGGGATGTTGGTACGGGTCGACGGCGACTCGACCTTCAGGTAGCCCTCGGCGTCCAGGTCCAGCTGGCCGGTGAAGAGCTCGGTGCGCGGGTCGTGGCCGATCGCGATGAACAGGCCGGTGACCGGCAGCTCGCGGGTCTCGCCGGTGGTGGTGTCGCGCAGGGTGAGGCCGGTGAGCTTCGGGTCGCCGTGGATCTCCTCGACGGCGCTGTCCCAGGCGAAGGTGATCTTCGGATCGGCGAAGGCACGCTCCTGCATCGCCTTCGAGGCGCGCAGGCTGTCACGGCGGTGGACGACGGTCACGCTGCGGGCGAAGCGGGAGAGGAAGGTCGCCTCCTCCAGAGCGGTGTCGCCGCCGCCGACGACGGCGATGTCCTGGTCCCGGAAGAAGAACCCGTCACAGGTGGCGCACCAGGAGACACCGCGGCCGGACAGGACGTCCTCGCGGGGGAGACCGAGCTTGCGGTGCTGGGAGCCGGTGGCGACGATCACGGCGCGGGCGCGGTGCACGGTGCCCTCGGAGTCGGTGACGGTCTTGACGTCACCGGTGAGGTCGACGGCGACGATGTCGTCCGGCACGAGCTCGGCGCCGAACTTCTCCGCCTGGGCCCGCATGTTGTCCATGAGCTCGGGGCCCATGATGCCGTCGCGGTGGCCCGGGAAGTTCTCGACCTCGGTGGTGTTCATCAGCGCGCCGCCCGCGGTGACCGCGCCCTCGAAGACCAGCGGCTTCAGGGAGGCGCGCGCGGTGTACAGCGCAGCGGTGTATCCGGCGGGGCCGGACCCAATGATGATCACGTTACGGACATCGCTCACTGCATCTCCTGGTTCGCTTCGCGACCCGCGCTGGTGCGGGGAGGGCGGTCCTGCTCCGCCGCCCGGGACAACGACTGCCCAGTCTCCCGCATTCCCGGGCACGGCTGTGTCACATGCCCGCACTGTGGGAGCGAATGTTCCGATGGGTGGTTGTTCCGGCGGCCGGGCCGGGGTGCCCTGCGGGTGGGCGGAGGCGCAGGCTCAGCCGGCGGGGACGGTCCGGTGGAGCACCACGCCGGGGGCCGAGCAGTCCGGGGTGACCAGGTAGACGTCCAGCCGGTCGGTGCCGTCGGGGTACACCAGGGCGGTGACGGCGGTGGCCTGGTAGCGGCCGGGGGCGACGGCGAGCGGGGCGCGGTCGCCCTGCCCGGTGAGCGCGGCGGCGCAGGACGGCGCGGTGGTGCCGACGGAGGTGCGGGGGGACTCGCCGCCGCCCTGCTGGGTGAGCGCCTCCGGCGTCTTGGAGCTGCCGGGGGCGCTGGAGGCCGTTCGGACCAGCTGCTGGACCTGGGCGGCCAGCGCGTCGTCCCGGAAGGTCGTCCCCGCGCTCAGGGCCGGCTGCTCCGCGCTGCCGGCCGCGGGCCTGGCGGCGCTGTCGGCGGCGCCGCCACCGCCGGTGGAGGAGAGCGGGAGCAGTAGCGCGCCGAAGCCGATCACGGCGGCCGCCGAGACGGTGGCCAGCAGCAGGCGGACACGGCGACGTCCGCGCGCCGTCCGGCCGGGGCGGCCCGGGCCGGTGCCGCCGGCGGGGTGCCCGCTCGGCCGGCCGACGGCCGGGGGCACCGCTTCAGCGGCGGCGGCGTCGGCGGTGTGCGCGGGGGAGGGGGCGGTCTCCGTCCGGGCCGCGGCGAGCGCGGCGTCGATCCGCCCGGCGACGTCGGCGGGCATCGGCGGGGTCTCCACCGCGCCGAGCAGTTCCCGGACCTCGGCGAGGGCGGTGAAGGTGTCCGCGCACTCGGCGCAGTCGGCCAGGTGGCGGCGGAGGGCCGGCTCCTCGGCCGGGTCGGTGAGCTGCTCGGCGAGGTCGGCGAGCACCTCGACGTCGGGGTGGCCGGACTCCGGCTCGGCCGGGCCGGAAGGCGGGTGCGGCGTCATCGCTTGGTCCCATCTCCTTCCAGCGCGGTGCGGCGCCCGTCGGCGCCCGTACCTGGGACGGTGCCGGGGCCGGACGGGTTCCCGCGTGGCGGTGTTTCACGTGAAACATCCGTGCGAGTGCCGTCGGCCGGGGCGCCGCCCTCCGCCGTTTCACGTGAAACACCGCCGCCGCGCAGGTGGCGGACCAGCGGCAGCAGCCGGGCCCGGCCGCGGGCGCAGCGGCTCTTCACGGTGCCGACCGGTACCCCGAGCACCTCCGCGGCCTCGGCCACCGAGTAGCCCTGCATGTCGACCAGGACGAGCGCGGCGCGCTGCTCGACCGGCAGGGCGGTCAGCGCGTCGGTGACCTCGCGGCGCAGCTCGGCCCGGACCACCACGGTGTCGGTGGCCTCCGCGCTGCCGAGGGCGGCGTCGAGGCGCTGCGGGTCCTCGTCCAGCGAGCCGGCCCGGCGGGAGGCGGCCCGGCGGGCGCGGTCGAGGCAGGCGTTGACCACGATGCGGTGCAGCCACGTGGTGACCTGGGAGCGGCCCTGGAAGGTGTGGGCGGCGCGCAGCGCGGAGACCAGGGCGTCCTGGAGCGCGTCCGCGGCCTCCTCGCGGTCGCCGAGGGTGCGCAGGGCGACCGCCCAGAGGCGGTCCCGGTGGCGCCGGACGAGGAGACCGAAGGCGTCCGGGTCGCCGGCGACGTGCCGGGCCAGCAGATCGGCGTCGGACGGCTCCTCCGCCATGTCCGCCACCCCCTGCCCGTCCTCGCTCAGCCGTTCACCGTGATCTCGGCCACCTGGCCCCGGTACTTGCCCCCATCGTTGGGGATGGCGGTGAGCCAGATCAAGAGGAACCGGGTGGTGATCGGCTTCTTGGGCTTGAGCTGGAGGTCGCCGCTGCTGCTGCCGGAGGCGATCGCCTCGCCGAAGCCGTCGAAGCCGGCCTTGCCGGTCTGCGGGGTGCCGGTTGCGCCCGGGGCCGCCTTGAGCTCGACCGTGTGGTTGCCGCCGGCCAGCTTCACGTCGACCGAGCCGACGGTGCGGGCCGTCCCGAGGTCGAGCAGCAGGCCGGTGCCGGGCCGGTAGCCACCGCCGAACGGGTCGTTGTAGCCCTGGGTGGTCCAGACGGTGTCGGCCTTGCCGTCCTTGAGCAGGGGCAGCTCCGAGGCGTGCTCGGCCTCCTGGTCGCCGAAGGCGTTGAACGAGGTCGGCGTGTAGGCGAGGGTGACCCCGGCGAGCGGGGCGCTGGACTGCTGCGCCGGCGGCGCGCTGGACTGCCCGGCCGGCGGGGCGGCCTGCTGGGTCTTCGACCGGTTCAGGTACTCGACGCCCTGCCAGGAGGCGACCACGATCGCGGCCAGCGCCACCAGGGAGGCGGTGGCGCGCAGGGCCGTCCGCAGCAGCCGGCGGCGGCGCCGGGGCCGCGGCGCGGGCGCGGTCGTCTCCTGGTGGACGGAGTGCTGCGG
Organism: Kitasatospora sp. NPDC085879; assembly: GCF_040686255.1. NCBI lineage: Bacteria > Bacillati > Actinomycetota > Actinomycetes > Kitasatosporales > Streptomycetaceae > Kitasatospora > Kitasatospora sp. NPDC085879. Next base: position 103,423 of record NZ_JBFBJZ010000017.1, read on the forward strand.
TCGGGGGTGCGGAGCCGGCCGGGCGGCGGTGTGCGGCGCCGGGCTGTGCGGCGCGGGCTGAGGCTTGGGCTTCGGCTTGGCGGCGGTGAACGTGGGGGCGGGCTGCTCGGGCTGCCGGATCTTCGGCATCAGCGCGATCGCCTTGGCGAGCTGCTCGGGGGTGGTGATCGGGGACTGGTGGTGCGGCGGGTGCTCGCACAGCGCCCGGGCGGCCAGCTCGGACAGGCCCTTGTGCACCCCGGCCCGGACCTGGTCCGGCGGCATGCAGCCGAGGCTCTTCGGCATGCCGCGCAGGTCGTAGCGGTCCTCGGCGTACGGCCAGCGGTGGGTGAGCGCCGCGAACAGCAGGGCGCCGATCGCGCGGGTGTCGGTCCGCTCGGCCTCGTCAGTGGTCAGGCCGCGCAGCGCGGCGTCCACCGCGATGCCGTTGATCCGGTACTGGCCGGTGTCCGTGCGGAGCACGCAGCGCGGGGTGAGCCGCAGATGGGCCTGGCCGCGGCGGTGGGCGGCGGCGACCGCGTCGGTGACCTGACGGACCATCTGGTACGCCTCGTACGGCTCCATCGGACCGTCGGCGATCAGGTGGGCGAGGTCGGAGGCGTCCGGCAGCCACTCGCGGACGACGTAGACCAGATCGCCCTCCTGGACGGCGTCGAGGACCTGGACGAAGCGCGGGTCGCCGAGCAGGGCGGCGGAGCGGGCCGCGGTCAGCACCGCCTTGGCGCGGCGGTGGCCGGCCGCCATCAGGTGCACGCCGACCGCGCGGCGGAGCTTCTCGTCGACCGCGCGCCAGCTGCTGAAGGTCTCCGACTGGGTGATGCACTCCTCCAGCCGGTAGCGGCCGCCGATCTTGTCGCCGCTGTGCCGCAGCGGGGCGGGCTTGGCGGCCGGGAGGGTGCCGGTGTCGGCATCCAGCGTCTCGGTGCTGACGACGGGTCGGTCGTCGCGGGCGGGGGCGTCCGGGGCGGTGCGGTCGGGCCGGGAGGAGCCGCGGGAGGAGGAGCGGCGGGCCGGGGCGGCGGCACCCCGGGCGGTGAGTTCGGCGGCGAGCTCGGTGGCGGAGAGCTGGGCGGTGGACTCCCCGGCCTCCTCGCGGACGGCTGCGGCCGCCTGCTCCGTACGGGTGGCATCGGCGGCCTCGTCCGAGGCGTCGTCGTCGGCGGTGTCGTCGTCGGAGGAGCCGGAGGCGTCGGCGGTGTCCTCGGCGGAGGGCTCACGGGCCGTCACGGCGTCCACGAGGGCCTCTGCGGCGGCCTCCCCGACCTCGGCCTCCTCGGCACCGTCGGAGGCCTCGGAGGGCTCCTGGGAGGCCTCGGGAGCGTCGTCCCGGGTTTCGCCCGGGGCGGTGGCTGCGGCGGGGTCGGAGGCGGCGTCAGCGGCGTCCGAGACGGCGTCAGAGTCCTCGTCCGCGGAGTCCTGCCCGGCGGCGGACGGGCCGCCCTCGGGCGTGATGTCCTCGATTGCCATGGCCAGCGCCGCCTCGTCCGCGACGGTCGTGTCGACGACCGCCTTGGTGCCATCAGCCACCGTGGTCCTGCCTCCCCTTAGTTCCGGCCCGGTCCTGAGAAGTCGGCTTGCCCTGACGCCGGGGCTCCGGGCCCGCCAGGACAATTGTGCCCACTGATTCTCCCCTGGTACGACCGCTGGGCCGCCCGACCGGTTGCGCAATCATCCGCGATCCGGTGGACGGCCCGTCATCGGGGTCCCCCCTCGGCGCAGCCGCTCGGGCTGCGCCGGGTTGACGTTATGTCATGCTCAGCGGCCGAGTCGGCTGCGCACCATGCCGAGCATCGCGTTCAGCTCCTCGATCCGCATCCGCCGGGCGACCAGCAGGAAGGTGCCGACCTGCACCGTGGCGGCCACCACCAGGGTCAGCACGCCGGCCGGCCAGCCGTCCAGCAGGTCCAGCATCACCAGCTCGACGGCCAGGCCGAAGGCGGCGGCCGGCAGCGAGGCGATCGCGAGGCGGACGTAGGTGCGGCCGATCCGGCCGGTGTCCAGGCCGCCGACCCTGGCCTTCAGCCGGGGCACCGCCACGGCGACGCCCACGGCGTAGGAGGCGCCGTAGCAGAGCGCCATGCCGGTGACCGCCCACTGGGCGGGCAGCACCAGCCAGCAGAGCACCGCGGTGCCCGCCTGGCAGGCCGCCACCCAGACCGTGTTGGAGAACGGCGTACGGGTGTCCTCGTAGGCGTAGAAGCCGCGCAGCAGCACGTACTGCACCGAGTAGGGGATCAGGCCGAGCGCGAAGGCCGACAGCATGTAGCCGATCGACAGGGCGCCGTGCGCCGCCGAGCCGCCGTTGCCGAGGCCGTAGACCGCGTAGCCGATGACCGGGCCGAGCGCGAGGAACAGGAAGGCCGCCGGGACGATCGCCACCGCGGAGGTGCGCAGCCCGTACGAGAGGTCGTCGCGGACGGCGCCCGCGTCGTGGTCGGCGGCGGCCCGGGAGAGCCTGGGCAGCACGGCGCTCATCACCGAGACCGTCACCACGGCCATCGGCAGCTGCCAGATCAGCAGGGCGTTGGCGTACGCGGCCAGGCCGACGCCCAGGTGGCCGTCCTCCTCTGCGGCGATGCCGGAGGCGGTGGCGAGCTGGGTGACGACCAGGAAGCCCGCCTGGTTGGCCAGGACGAACAGGAAGGTCCACTTGGCCAGCCGGGCGGCCTTGCCCAGGCCGTGGCCGCGCCAGTCGAAGCGCGGCTTGAAGGAGAACCCGGCGGCGCGCAGGTACGGGATCATCGCCAGTGCCTGGACGGCGAGGCCCAGCAGGGTGCCGATACCGAGCAGCCGCACGCCCTCGGGGGAGATCGTCTGCGGGGTCACCTGGCTGTGCTGGAAGGTGCCGTAGACCCAGATGTAGCTGCCGAAGGTGAAGATCACCACGAGGTTGTTGAGGACCGGCGTCCACATCATCGCGCCGAACCGGCCCCGGGCGTTGAGGATCTGGCCCATCACCACGTGCACGCCCATGAAGAACATCGTCGGCAGGCAGTACCGGGCGAGCGCGACCGTGGTCTCGGCGCTGGCGGGGTCCCGCATCAGCGAGTGCGAGATCAGCTGGACGAGCAGCGGCGCGGCGAGCACGGCGACCGTCGCCACGCCCGCCAGCCCACAGACCACCAGGGTCAGCAGCCGGTTGGCATAGGCCGTGCCGCCGTCCTCGTCGCTCTTCATGCTGCGGACGAGCTGCGGTACGAAGACGGCGTTCAGCGCGCCGCCGCCGATGAGGATGTAGAGCAGCGTCGGCAGCGTGTTGGCGGCGTTGTACGAGTCGCCCATGGTGCCGACACCGATCGCGGCGGCGATCACCATCGTGCGCAGGAAGCCGGTGCCGCGGGAGACGAGCGTGCCGGCCGCCATCACCGCACTGGAGTTGACCAGGCTCGCCACCCTGCCAGCCGCCGCACCGGGCACCGGCTCCGCCGCGGGAGGGGCCAGGGGGGGAATGACGGGCGGAGCGGTGGGCGGAGCAGCGGGTGGCGGGGTGCCGCCCTCACCGAGCGCCTCGTGCAGGCCCGCCTCCTCGGCGGTGAGCGGCGGGTCGAACTCGATCGTCGGGACGAAGGGCTGTGGCTCGGGCGCGCCGCCCACGCCGCTCAGCAGCGCGTCCACGCCCAGGTACTCGGCGGCCTCCGCCTCGGCCTCTTCCTCTGCCGCCGCTTCCGCGCGGCTGCCGTCGTCGTCCCCGCCGTCCCCGCCGTCCTTGCCCCCGTGTTCCTCGCCGTCCGGGGCGGGCGGCTGCTCGGCGGTCAGCACCGGGGTGCCCGCCCAGTGCGGGACGGGGGAGCCGAGGGCGACCGGCGGTGCCTCCGCCGGCTGGGGGCCGGGCTGCGGCGGCAGCGCCGCTGCCGCCTCGGCGGTGGCCAGCCCGTACGGATCCTGCTCCGCCGCGCTGCCGAAAGCGTCGCCCGCGTGCGGATCACGGGCATAGGTGTCGTCCACGTACCAGTCGGTGGCGGGTTCGGTGGCCTTCGGTCCGACCCCGCCGCCTGGGCCGCCCCGGCCCTGTGCTCGCTCCTCGCGCGGACCGCTGCTCATGCCACCTCTTCGCTGGTCGGTGGAGCCCGGACGGGGTTCCCTCAGTGACCAACCTTCTCATCACCGGTGGCCCGATCCCGGGCATCTGCGGCGGACTCCGGCGGTGAGTCGGACGGCTTCACGGAGGCGTGTGCGGGAGCCTCGCCGACGCTGTCCTCCGCCGTCTCCGCGCCCTCCTCGGCAGTGTCGGCGGACGGTTCGGCGCCGTCCTCGTCGGCGTCCACCAGCCGCTCCGGGTCGAGGTCGACCTCGCCGGCCGCGGAACGCTTCTTGCGCTGCAGGTAGAACCGGACGCCGGCCAGCGCCATCAGCACCACACCGCCGCCGATGACGTACATGACGCCGCTCGCCACCGAGGTCACCTCGACGGTGAACGACACCGCCTTGCCGTACGGCTGCGCGTTCGGACCGGTCGTCCACAGCTGGGCCGTCATCTGCACCGGGCCGTTGACCTGCGCCTCGGCGGGGAAGCGGAAGGTGCGACTGGTGGTGCCGTCCAGCACCACGGTCGCCGCCTCGCCCACGTTGAGCCGGTTCACCTGCGAGGAGGTGACCCGCAGCTGCAGGTTGCCGACCGCCTGGTTGAGGTCGTTCTTGACGCTGATGAGCAGGATCGCGTTGTCGCCCGGCAGCGTGATCACGCTCTTGGCCGGCACCTTCACCGCGGCGGTGAGGTTGGCCAGGTAGCTCTGCACGCCGTCCCGGTACGCCGCGGACGCCTCGGCGTGGTCGCGCCACTCGGTGGACATCGAGCGGACCATGGCCGCGTTGAACGGGCCCCGCACGCGCTGCGGCTGGGTCAGGATCTGCAGCAGCTGGTCCAGCCCGGTCTGCACGCCCATCACCGAGCCCAGCGAGGCCGAGGACAGCTCGGAGCCGCGCAGTTCGCCCGGGTAGTCGCCCGGGACGGAGCCGTTGGCCTCCGGGTCGGCCGGGGCCGTGGCGACGGCGTCGAGGCGGGCCGGGGCCACCCAGCCGCCCGGCTGCGCGGCCGCGTGGAGGGCGGCGGCCAGCGCCTCCGCGGTGCCGACCGTCAGCGTCCGGGACGGCATCACCAGCAGGCTGCGCTGGTCGTCCGGGCGCTGCTGGGTGATCGTCATCGTCTCGGCCAGGAAGCGCTGCTCGGCCAGGCTCTGTGCCTCGTCGGAGTCGAGGTTGCCGGAGAACAGCGAGGAGAGCACCGGGTCGGCGACCACCGCGGTCTGACCGTTGCCGATCGGGCGCGCCGCGTTCGGCGTGTAGGAGAGCGAGCGGGACTCCGGCATGGTCGAGCCGTTCACCAGCACCAGGTCGGCACCGGCGGTGCGGGCGACCCCGGCGGTCGGCTGGTCCAGCCGGCCCTGGTACGGCCAGGCGACGTCGCCCTTCACGTCCACCGACAGTCGGCCCTCGGCCGTCACCTTGCCCGCGGTGGCGGCCTTGCGCAGGGCGGTGTCCATGCCCGCGAGCCCGCTGCCGTTGTGCGCGATCGAGGCGAGGTCCGGGTCGGCGTACGGCAGCGCCACGACCTGCGAGCCGTTGGCCGCCACCGCGGTGCGCAGCTGCGCCAGCCAGGCGGTGGCGACGTTCTGCCCGGCGCCGGCGACGGTGTTCTCCTCCTTGGCGGACTCACCCGCCGTGCCGGGCTTCTGCACCCGGTACGGCTTGGTCATCGCGTACACCGTGTCCAGCAGGTCCGGGTCGATCACCCAGGTCAGGTTGGGCAGCGTCTGGCCGATGGTCACCAGCTTGCCGAGCCGCCCGTTCGGGCCGAGCTCGGTGGCCAGGCCGTCGTCCCGCAGTACCGGCATCTGGTCGTTGTCCGGCATGGTCTGCGCGACCAGCTCGGGGGCGTGCGTGATCGGCCAAAGGGTGGCGATCTGGGTCTGCTTGGCGCCCGGTGCGGTGTTGTACGGCAGGAAGGTGCGGGCGATGCCCAGCGGGCGGTCCTCGTCCGTGTCCCGGACGTCCACCGCGAGCTCGTACACGCCCGCCGCCTTCAGGCCCAGGTCGGCGGTCGACACCTGCAGGCTGTACGGCCGGGACTGGCCCGGGGCGAGGTCGCCCAGGTCGGCCTTGTGGCCCGCCAGGACGGTGCCGTCCTTGCTGGTCGGGTTGGTGCGTCCGGCGACCAGGTTGATCGCGCTGCGGGTGTCCAGCTCCTCCTTCGGGGAGCGCAGCACCACGTGCGCCGCCTTCACCGTGGAGGAGCCGGCGTTGGTGACCCGCCCGGTCACGGTCACGGTGGCGTTCTCGCCCGCGACCGGCGCGGAGACCGAGTCGATCTGCACGGTCGCCGGGTAGTCCGGGGAGGCGGTCGGGAAAGCGGGCGCCGCGGCGGTGGCGTGCGGCGCCGCGGACAGCAGAACGGTGCCGCCGGCCAGCACCGCGGCCAGGCGCCGGGCCGCCCGTCCCACACGTCCGTACGCTGTCAGGCCGTGCCGCGCCTCGCCCACGTGCTGTGCCCTCGCCGTTTCTCGTTCGATTGAGTGGATAGCCATGACCACCGCGGACCCGGTCGGGGTCCGTTCAGGCGCCGGGCAGCCCCGAGCGACCGGAGCACCGGCCTGCGCCGCCCGTACCGGGCTCTCCCGGCATGGTAACGACGTGTCCGGCGCACCGGTGGTGCGGGCCGCCGACTGCCCGGCCGCGCACCCGGCGCACCCGGGCACAGGCGCGCCGCGGGCGGAAAAAGCGACAGGCGGCGGGCCCGGCCGGGCACGTACCCTAGGGAGCCGTGTCCACTGCCAATGACTCCAGCGTCCATCATTCCAGTTCCACCGCGCCGACCGCCCTGCCCGGGCTGAGCGAGGCGCAGGCCCTCGGTCTGCAGGAACTGCTCCGGGTCTCGCCGGTCGCCGACGAGATCGCCCGCCGCTTCGAGGCGGCCGGCTTCCGGTTGGCGCTGGTCGGCGGCTCCGTCCGGGACGCGCTGCTCGGCCGGCTGGGCAACGACCTGGACTTCACCACCGACGCCCGCCCGCACCAGGTGCTCAAGCTGGTCAAGGGCTGGGCCGACGCGGTCTGGGACGTCGGCATCGCCTTCGGCACCGTCGGCGCCCGCAAGGACACCGCCGACGGCTCCTTCCTGATCGAGATCACCACATACCGCTCCGAGGCGTACGACCGCACCTCGCGCAAGCCCGAGGTCACCTACGGCGACACCATCGAGCAGGACCTCGTCCGCCGGGACTTCACCGTCAACGCGATGGCCGTCGACCTGCCCGGCCGCGGCTTCGTCGACCCGCACCACGGCCTGGAGGACCTGGAGGCCCGGGTGCTGCGCACCCCCGCCACCCCGGAGGAGTCCTTCTCCGACGACCCGCTCCGGATGATGCGCGCCGCCCGGTTCGCCGCTCAGCTGGACTTCACCCCGGCCCCCGAGGTCGTCACGGCGATGACGGCGATGGCCGAGCGGATCACCATCGTCTCCGCCGAGCGCGTCCAGGCCGAGCTCAACAAGCTGCTGCTCGCCGCCCACCCGGTGAAGGGCCTGCGGCTGCTGGTCGACACCGGCCTCGCCGAGTACGTGCTGCCGGAGCTGCCCGCGCTGCGCCTGGAGAGTGACGAGCACCACCGCCACAAGGACGTCTACGAGCACTCGCTCACCGTCCTGGAGCAGGCGATCGCCCTGGAGAAGGACGGGCCGGACCTCGTCCTGCGGCTGGCCGCGCTGCTGCACGACATCGGCAAGCCGCGCACCCGCCGCTTCGAGTCCGACGGTCGGGTCTCCTTCCACCACCACGAGGTGGTCGGCGCCAAGATGACCCGCAAGCGGATGCGGGCCCTCAAGTACTCCAACGAGCTGGTGGACGAGGTCTCCCGGCTGGTCGAGCTGCACCTGCGCTTCCACGGCTACGGCGGCGGCGAGTGGACGGACTCCGCGGTGCGCCGCTACGTCACCGACGCCGGCCCGCTGCTGGAGCGCCTGCACAAGCTCACCCGCTCCGACTGCACCACCCGCAACCGCAAGAAGGCCGCCGCGCTCGCCCGCACCTACGACTCCCTGGAGGAGCGGATCACCCTCCTCAAGGAGCAGGAGGAGCTGGACTCGATCCGGCCCGCGCTCGACGGCAACCAGATCATGGAGCTGCTCGGCATCAAGCCCGGCCCGCAGGTCGGCAGGGCCTACAAGCACCTGCTGGAGCTCCGCCTCGAGTACGGGCCGATGCCGTACGAGGAGGCCGTCGCCGCGCTGCGCGCGTGGTGGGCCGAGCAGGAGTGAGCCCTCCGGCCCCGGCCGGATATCGCGAATCCGAGCATCGCCGAGCGTAACCGGACGGTCGGCGGTGCGTTGCTCCGTCCGAGGGAGGGGATGCGCCCCTCCCCGGACGGAAGGACACGGCCATGGCTGTGGACGCGGTTCTGTTGGAGTCGCCGACCATGCGGGCGACCGTCGCCGACCGGGTCGAGGTGCTCGACCGGGTGCGGGCACTGCAGCTGCTGCCCGACGGCGTGCACGTCACGACCGAGGGAGTGGCGGCGTACTTCGGGGTTCTGCCCACCACGGTGAAGGCGGTGGTCTTCGACCACCGCGAGGAACTTGCTGCCAACGGCTACCGCGTGATGACCGGTTCCGAACTGGGTTGCTTCAAGGAGCTCAGTGGGATCCGGTCGCGCGCCCGCTCGCTCGCCCTGTTCACCCGGCGCACCGTGCTCAACGTCGCCATGCTGCTGCGGGACAGCGAGACGGCCCGCCAGGTGCGCTGCCACCTGCTGGACGTCGAGCAGGAGGCGCGCCGGTCGGCTGTGGACGGCGCCGCGCTGCCTGTGGACAACGCTCCGCGGTGGCCGGAGGGCTCGCTCCAGGCGGCGGTCGCCGGCGTCGCCGAGCAGGTGGTGCGGGACGTCGTCGGTACCGCGGTGGTGCCGCTCCTCAACGCACTGGCGATCGAGGTCGGCCGGAACAGCAGCAAGATCGACGCGATGGCCGACCGGGTCGACCGGCTGGAGCGGGTCGTCCTGGACGACGACGAGCGCACGGTCGCCCGGCGCCGCCGCCGGCTGCTGAGGGCGGTCGACGAGGGTGTGGACGAGGAGGAGCTGGCGGATCTGCTGATCTGACGATCGGACGAACGGTGCCCGGGACGGTTCCGATCCGTCCCGGGCACCGCCGACCTCGCGAGGTCAGGACTTCTTCGGGGCCGCGGTGGAGCCCGGGGTCTTGACCGTCCCGGAGGTCAGCGGGCCGAGGCAGAGCACGTAGTGCTTCTTCCGCCAGCGGCGGCCGGTGCTGCCGCTGAAGGTGGCCGTCGTCCCGGGGGTGCCGTCGCAGGCGGCCACGCTGCCGCCGCTGATGTTCTTGAGCACCTTGTAGGCGGCCTTCGGGTCGCTGCAGGAGACCTTGGAGACGCTCTTGTAGCCCGTCTTCTCCACGCAGTCGCCCGCCTTCGCGGCGGAGGGCGAGGAGTCGGCGACGAAGAAGCCGATGATGATCACGACCGCGCCGGCCGCCGCCACGCCGGCGCGCAGCCAGAACTTCAGCGGCCGCCGGGGCTTGGGCGGTGCGGGCACCACGGCGCCGGGCGGCGGCGGGTACGCGGGCGCCGGGTGGCCGGGGCCGCCGCCGTACGGGGGCTGCGGTCCGACCGGCGGGGCGGGCGGCTGCTGGCCGGGGCCCGGATAGCCGTACGCCGGGGGCGGCTGCTGCCCGTACGGGGGCGGCTGTTGTCCGTAGGCCGGTGGCTGCTGCCCGTATGCGGGCGGCTGGCCGTAGGCCGGTGGTTGGCCGTACGCCGGCGGCTGCTGGCCGTACGCCGGAGGCGGCTGCGGCGCCCCGTAGGGCGGTTGCCCCTGGGGTGCCGTGCCGTACTGCGGCTGGCCGTACGGATTCTGCGGTGTGCTCATCGATCCCCCCGTGGGCTGCTGAGGTCGCGCCGGTACGCGGACGTACCTTAGCGACTCCCGGCCGGCCGACGGGACGTCAGTCCCCGCCCGGGGCGGTCGGAACGGGCCGCCCGGGCGTAGAACAGCGCCCCCAGCGCGTAGGTGAGGGCGACCCCGCAGACCACCCCGACGGACCGCCCGTTCAGCGGCAGGACCAGCGCGGTGATCCCGGCGGCGGCGACGAAGGAGACGTTGAACAGGACGTCGTAGACGGCGAAGACGCGGCCCCGGTACTCGTCCTCGACGGATTCCTGGACGAGCGTGTCGGCGCAGATCTTGGTGCCCTGGGTGACCACGCCGAGCAGCAGGGCGGCGACCAGGCTCGGCCACTCGCGGAAGGTCAGGCCGAGCGCGGGGACGAAGACCGCCGCGGCGGCCAGGCAGGTGACCATCCAGCCGGTGAGGCCGAGCCGGCGGGTGAACCAGGGGCTGATCAGCGCGGCGAGGAAGAAACCGACCGCGGAGAAGCCGACCGCGCGGCCGAGGCTGGTCAGGCCGCCGGCGGCGTCGTCGGGGGAGTTGAAGGTGTAGCGGGAGAGCATCAGCACCACGACGATCAGCACGCCGTAGCAGAACCGGGCGAGGGTGACCGCGGCCAGCGCGTGGGTCGCCGGGCGGCAGTCGCGGACCAGGTGGCGCAGTGCCGTGCCGAGGTCTCGGGCGGCGGTGGTGAGCGCCCGGCTCAGCGGCGGCCGGTCCGGGTGGTGCTCGGGGCCGAGCAGGTCGCGGTCGATCAGCAGGGCGGCGAGTGCGGCGGAGAGGTAGAGCAGCGCCGCGATGCCGACCAGGGCGGCGTCGGCCCGCGGGCTCGGCGGGAGCACCTGGTGGACGAGGAATCCGAGGCCGCCGCCGAGGGTGGCGGCGACCGTGCCCATGGTGGGGGAGACCGCGTTGGCGGTGACCAGCTGCCGGGGGTCGACCACTCGCGGCAGGGCGGCCGAGAGGCCTGCCAGGATGAACCGGTTGAGAGCGGTGACCAGCAGCGCGGCGGCGAAGAACAGCCACTCCGGTGCCTGCCCGAGCAGCAGGGCCGCGGTGGCGAGGCCCAGTCCGAACCGGGCGAGGTTGCCATAGTGGAGGACCTGGCGGCGGCGCCAGCGGTCGAGCAGCACGCCGGCGAACGGGCCGACGACCGAGAAGGGCAGCAGCATGACGGCGAGCACCGCGGCGATGTCGCCGGGGGAGGACTGCCGCTCGGGGGAGAAGATCACATAGGCGGCGAGTGCGACCTGGAAGGTGCCGTCGGAGAGCTGGCTGAGCATGCGGACCACCAGCAGTCGGCGGAAGTCGCGTCCGCGCAGCAGCCCGCCGAGCGTGGCGCGGTGGGGCGCCTGCCTGCCGTCGTTCCTGGTGATCGCCACCCGGACAGGTTGCCATGCCGGGCGGCGCGGTTTCACGTGAAACATCGCTCGGCTCCGGGAACGCCGAAGGGTCCCGGTCGTGGACCGGGACCCCTGGAGGTGGCCTGCTCAGTGGTTCAGCGCCCGTCGCCGGGCACGTCGCCCTGGGGTCAGCGCTCGACCTCGCCGCGGATGAACTTCTCGACGTTCTCCTTGGCCTCGTCGTCGAAGTACTGCACCGGCGGGGACTTCATGAAGTAGGAGGACGCGGAGAGGATCGGGCCGCCGATGCCGCGGTCCTTGGCGATCTTCGCGGCACGCACGGCGTCGATGATGACACCGGCCGAGTTCGGGGAGTCCCAGACCTCGAGCTTGTACTCCAGGTTCAGCGGAACGTCGCCGAAGGCGCGGCCCTCGAGGCGGACGTACGCCCACTTGCGGTCGTCGAGCCACGCGACGTAGTCGGACGGGCCGATGTGGACGTTCTTGGAACCGAGCTCGCGGTCGCGGATCTGCGAGGTGACGGCCTGGGTCTTGGAGATCTTCTTGGACTCCAGGCGCTCGCGCTCGAGCATGTTCTTGAAGTCCATGTTGCCGCCGACGTTCAGCTGCATGGTGCGCTCGAGGATGACACCGCGGTCCTCGAACAGCTTGGCCATCACACGGTGGGTGATGGTGGCGCCGACCTGGGACTTGATGTCGTCACCGACGATCGGCACGCCGGCCTCGGTGAACTTGTCCGCCCACTCCTTGGTGCCGGCGATGAACACCGGGAGGGCGTTCACGAAGGCGACCTTGGCGTCGATGGCGCACTGGGCGTAGAACTTGGCCGCGGCCTCGGAACCGACGGGCAGGTAGCAGACGAGGACGTCGACCTGCTTGTCCTTGAGGACCCGGACCACGTCGACCGGCGCCTCGTCCGACTCCTCGATGGTCTCGCGGTAGTACTTGCCCAGGCCGTCCAGGGTGTGGCCGCGCTGCACGGTGACACCGGTCGGCGGCACGTCGCAGATCTTGATGGTGTTGTTCTCGCTGCTGCCGATGGCGTCGGCCAGGTCGAAGCCGACCTTCTTGGCGTCGACGTCGAACGCGGCGACGAACTCCACGTCACGGACGTGGTACTCGCCGAACTGCACGTGCATCAGCCCGGGGACCTTGCCGGCCGGGTCGGCGTCCTTGTAGTACTCGACACCCTGCACCAGCGACGCGGCGCAGTTGCCCACGCCCACGATGGCTACGCGAACCGAACCCATTCCGGTTGCTCCCTGTGTTCTCATGAGGCCCGCCGTGAAGGCGGTTCTCGAATCCCTACTGGTATGACTGTCTGACGGGCGCGCGGCGCCCACTCCTCCCACGGTTCCGGTGCCGCGAAGCACCTGGCCGCGGGTCTCAGCGCTCCTGTGCGGAGCGCCCCGGGCGGTCGTGCGGTGGCCTCGGCGGGTCCGAGGACCCGGCCTCCTGGCCACGGCCGTCCGAAGTCTGTGTCGCACCGGCCGACGCGCCGTTGCGTCCGGTGGTGCGGTTGGCCCGCTCGGTCTCGATGAGCTCGTTGAGCCAGCGGACCTCGCGCTCCACCGATTCGAGGCCGTGCCGCTGGAGTTCGAGCGTGTAGTCGTCGAACCGCTCGCGGGTGCGGGCGATCGAGCTGCGCATCCGCTCCAGCCGCTCCTCCAGCCGGCTGCGGCGGCCCTCCAGGACGCGCATCCGCACGGCCTTGTCGGTCCGGGCGAAGAACGCGAAGTGGACGCCGAAGTGCTCGTCCTCCCAGGCGTCCGGGCCCGATTCGGCGAGCAGTTCCTCGAAGCGCTGCTTGCCCTCGGCGGAGAGCCGGTAGACGATCTTCGACCGCTTGCCGTTGAGCGCTGTGGCGGGAACGTACTCGACGTCCGGGTTGTCCTCGACCAGGAAGCCCTGGGCGACCAGGTTCTTCAGGCAGGGGTAGAGCGTGCCGTACGAGAAGGCACGAAACGAACCGAGCAGGACGTTGAGACGCTTGCGCAGCTCGTAGCCGTGCATCGGAGCGTCGTGCAGCAGGCCGAGAACGGCGAATTCCAGCACTCCGGAACGCCTGCTCATCCCCTGCCGCCTCCTCTCCCCGTGGCTGTTGGGCCGGTGCACGGGGCGGTTATGCCGTCCCGATGTATCGGCTCGATATATCGAGAACAGTAAACCGGGGTCACGATGTGAGCAAGGGGGGCACGCGTGAACGTGATCACAAGGTGGCCGCGGTGTGGACCGGTGGCGTGCGCGGGCTCCACGTCAAGTCCGACGCGGCCCGGTAGGCAACGGCACTGTAATGATCTGCCGGCGTTATGCGGCTTTTGTCCTTTAATGCCCGAATGTTGACGTTTGAAGGATGCGTACGCTGTCGCGTGTGCACGAGGACCACCTCCGGGGATCAGGCGGTTGCGGGCATCGGAAGTGAACCCTGCCTTCGGGCCCGGAATGCCCGACCGAGGAGCTGCTGAGAGATGAGCGAACACCGGCGAAGGTTGCCCAACGGAGGCGGCGGCCAGCCCCCGGGTGGCCACGGCGGGGGCCGTCGGCCCGACGCCTACGGCAACCCGTCGGGGGGCGCGCCCTCCCACGGCCGACCCGGACCGGACGAGCTCCGCTCCGAGGGGCTGCGGCGTGCCCGCGCCGCTGGTCCCCGCGAGACCGCCCAGCAGCCCCGGCTGACCCGTGCCGAGATGCGCCGCCAGGGCCAGAACGGCGGTGGCGGCGGTGGCGGCGGCCGGCGGGGCGGGCCCCCGGCCGGCGGCGGCCGCGGCGGCTCCGGCGGCCCGGGCAAGAAGCGCTTCATCGACTACCCGCGCTGGGGCAAGGACGGCTTCCGCCGTTGGATCCCCTCGTGGAAGCAGATCCTCTCGCTCTTCCTGGTCTTCTTCGGCGGCACCGTCGCGGCCGTCGGCGTCGCCTTCGCGATGACGCCCGTTCCGGACCCGAACAAGCAGTTCGAGGAGCAGAACAACATCTACTACTGGGCCGACGGTTCGGAGATGACCCGCAAGGGCGCCACCAACCGCCAGATCGTCCAGCTGGCCGACATCAGCCGGGCGGCGCAGGACACCACGATCGCGGCCGAGAACGAGACGTTCCGCACCGACAAGGGCATCGACCCCAAGGGCATCGCCCGCGCCGTCTACAAGATGGCGACCGGCGGCGAGACCCAGGGCGGCTCGACCATCACCCAGCAGTACGTGAAGAACTACTACTTGAGCCAGGACCAGACCGTGACCCGCAAGGTCAAGGAAATGTTCATCACGCTCAAGATCGCCGACCAGAAGGACGAGGTGCTCAAGGGCTACCTCAACACCAGCTGGTACGGCCGGAACTCGACCGGCATCCAGGCCGCGGCCCAGGCCTACTACGGCAAGGACGCCTCGCAGATCAACATCTGCGAGGGCGCCATGCTGGCCGGCCTGCTCAAGGGCGCGGCGCTCTACGACCCCTCGCTCAGCACCGACAACCACAAGCGCATGCAGGAGCGCTGGGACTACGTGCTGAACCGGATGGTCATCGCGGGCCTCACCAGCAAGGCGGAGCGCGACAAGTGCGGGCAGGCGTTCCCCGAGCCGATCAAGCCCAAGGCCGCCTCCAACATGACCGGTGAGGTCAGCTACCTGGTGGAGACCGCCAACAAGTACCTGATGGCGAAGGACCCGACCATCAGCCAGGAGGCCCTGCAGCGCGGCGGCTACAAGATCTACACCACCTTCCAGAAGGACAAGGTCGACGCCCTGAAGAAGGCCGTCGACGACTTCCAGAAGGCGAGCCTGCACCCGGACAAGCGCGAGGAGGACAACTTCGTGCAGATGGGCGCGGCCTCCGTCCTCCCCAACGACGGTGCGATCGTGGCCATCTACGGCGGCTCCGGCATCGAGAACGGCCACTACACCAACAACGCCGACGCGTTCGGCATCCCGGTCGGCTCGACCTTCAAGCCCTTCGTGCTGGCCGCCGCCATGCAGCTCGGCGTCCAGACCAAGATGGACTCGGACGGCCAGCCGACCCGGATCAGCACCGACAGCCGCTACATGGCCAACAACCTGTCCGAGATCTTCAAGTCGGACGGCAGTCCGGTGATCGGTGACAACGGCCAGCCCTACAAGCAGAAGAACGACAGCACCTCCAGCCCCGGGTACGTGACGCTGAAGGAGGCCATGAAGAACTCCTACAACGTGCCCTTCGTCCAGCTCAACCAGGACGTCGGCGGCAAGAACGTGGAGAGCATGGCGCTGCAGATGGGCCTGCTCAAGGGCAGCCTGGCGCCCTCCAGCACCATCACCTTCCCGCTCGGCACCTCCACCCCGAGCGCGATCCGGATGGCCTCGGCCTACTCGGTGTTCGCCGCCCACGGGCAGCAGACCGACCCGTACTCGGTGCTGAGGGTGCAGAAGGACGGCGTCGACATGCCGAAGTTCGCCAAGCCCCAGGCGAAGAAGGTGCTCGACGCGGCCGTCGCCGACAACGTCACCGACGTGCTGGAGAACGTGGCCAAGAACGGCACCGGTAAGAAGACCAACGAGCTGGGCTTCCCGGTGGCGGGCAAGACCGGTACCACCGACTCCGGCACCTCGGCCTGGTGGGTCGGCTACACGCCGAGCCTGGTGACCTCGGTCGGCATGTGGCGCGAGCAGCCCGGCAAGCCCGGTCTGCTCTCGCTGAACGGCACCGCCGGCAAGAGCGAGATCCACGGTGGTGACTTCCCGACCGACGTCTTCACCCGCTACATGAAGATCATCGGCCCGGGCAACCCGAAGAACTTCCCGGACCCGGAGGAGGCGGGTGTGAAGCTGGACGCCTCGGGCGCCCCGTCGACCGCCTCGCCCTCGGCCTCCGTCTCGGCCTCGACCAGCGCCTCCCCGACGGAGACCCCGTCGACCACGCCGAGCCCGAGCAGCGGACCGACCGGCAACAGCCCCTCGCCGACCGCGACGGACAGCTGCTTCATCCTCTGCCCGACCCGGACGCCTCCGACCAAGCCCGGCAAGCCGACGGCGAGCCCGACCGACACGTCCACCGCGGGCGGCGGCGCGCCAGCACAGTGACGACACTCCGGCGCCGGTCCGCCCCTCCGGGGGTGGGCCTGCGCCGGAGTCTTTGCCGGGGTCTCCTCGTCGTGCGGGCGGTGGTGCGGCAGTATGTCCGCCATGACGTCCAGCACCCACGAGACCGCCGGGCCCGCCCCCGTCCCGGCGGCCGGTCCGCTGCCCAACACCGTCGTCGTACCGGCCGACGAGGACCCGGTCGCGGCGGCCGGCAGCGAGGTGTTCGGCGGCCCGCCCGGGCGCCGCGCCCTGCTCGGCGTCTCCTGGTGGACCCCTGCCCGCTTCCTCGCGCTGGTCGTCATCGTCACCTATGTGCTCGGCCTGGTGCAGAAGGTCCCCTGCTACGACGGCGGCTGGTTCCACGGCGCGACCACCCAGTACACGCACGCCTGCTACAGCGACATCCCGCACCTGTTCTCCGGCCGCGGCTTCGACAGCGGGCGTCACCCGTACCTGGACCCGCTGCCCTTCCCGACCCAGGACATGCAGTACCTGGAGTACCCCGTCCTGACCGGCCTGTTCATGCAGGTCGCGGCCTGGCTGACGCCCACCGGCGGGGAGCTGCAGGGGCGCGAGCAGTGGTTCTGGATGGTCAACGCGGGCATGCTGATGGTCTGCGCGGTGGTGGTCGTGGTGGCGCTCACCCGCACCCACCGCAGGCGCCCCTGGGACGCGCTGCTGTTCGCCGTCGCCCCGTGCCTGGCCCTGGACTCCACCATCAACTGGGACCTGCTCGCGGTGGCGCTGGCCGCCGTGGCCATGGCGTACTGGGCCGGCTCCCGGCCCACCGCGGCCGGTGTCTTCATCGGCCTGGCCACCGCGGCCAAGCTCTATCCCGTCCTGCTGCTCGGACCGCTGCTGGTGCTCTGCTGGCGGGCCGGGAAGTGGCGCGACTTCGGCCGGGCACTCGGCGGCGCGGTCGCGGCCTGGCTGGTCGTCAACCTGCCGATCATGATCGCCAACTTCAAGGGCTGGGCCACCTTCTACACCTTCAGCCAGGTCCGCAAGGAGGACTTCGGCTCGTTCTGGCTCATCCTCATGCAGGACCGCAACCAGCAGCTCCCCACCCTCAACACCTGGATCTCGGTGCTGCTGGTGCTCTGCTGCCTGGCCGTCGGCTGGCTCGCGCTCGCCGCCCCACGGCGGCCGCGCTTCGCCCAGCTCGCCCTGCTCGTTGTCGCCGCGTTCGTGCTGACCAACAAGGTCTACTCGCCGCAGTACGTGCTCTGGCTGATCCCGCTGGCCGCGCTGGCCCGGCCGCGCTGGCGGGACTTCCTGATCTGGCAGACCTGCGAGGTGCTGTACTTCCTCGGCGTCTGGTCCTACCTCGCCTACACCGGCGACTCCAAGCAGCACGGCATCGGCCAGGACTGGTACCACCTGGCGATCGCGCTGCACCTGATCGGCACGCTCTACCTGTGCGCCATGGTCGTCCGCGACATGCTGCACCCGGAGCGCGACCCCGTCCGCTGGGACGGCAGTGACGACCCGTCCGGCGGTGTGCTGGACGGCGCCCCGGACGTCTTCGTCCTCGGTGCCGCGCGCCGGCAGCGCGAGGAGGCGACCTACGCGGCGTACGCGCCGCAGTACGACGCGGACTGGCTCGAATCGGTGACCGCGTCGGGCGCACCGGCCGACGGGGACTGGCCGGCGCCCGCGGAGCACGGGGACGTCGCCGAGCAGGGCCGCCCGTAGGACGGCCGGCGGCTACGCGGCCCCCAGCAGCGTCTCCCGGTGGTCCACCACCCGGTCGAAGTGCGTGGTGGTGTGGCGGACGGTGAGCGAGAGCTCGTCGCCGATCACCGGGGGCTTCAGGTCGCCGGGCAGGAAGAGGATCGACACCTGCATGTGCGGCGGCTCGGCGAACCACAGTTGGCGGCCGGCCCAGGCGTAGGGCGAGAGGGTCCGGTTCACCGTCGCCAGGCCGGCGCGGGCCAGGCCCTTGGCCCGGGGCAGCATGCCGTGCAGGTACTTGGGAGCCTCCAGGCCGACGCCGTGCGCGGTGCCGCCGGTGACCACCAGCAGGTGGCCGTCGGACGGCGCCTTGTGCTGGCGGTACCCGTATCGCTCGCCCTTGGCCACCGCGGTCACGTCCAGCACGGTCGCCGCGGCGTGCAGCGCCCCGACGTCGCCGAGCCAGAGCCGGGTGCCGATCCGGGAGCGGAAGGCGGTGTCCGGGTGCAGCGCGGACAGCCGGGCCAGGTCGGCCGAGGCCAGGTGGCTCAGGTACACGGTGTCCGGCGGCGGTCCGGCGGCGGCGATCGCCCGCATCCAGTCGGACACCTCCCCGACCGGGTCCGAGCCGTCCGGCCGGTCCAGCGGCAGGTGCAGCGCGAAGCCCTCCACCACCGGCCCGTCCGCGGGCAGCTTCGGCAGGTCGGCGCGGGCGATGCCGTGGCGTCTCATGGTGGTCATGCACTCCACCACCACCCGGGCGCCGGGCGGGAGCGCCCGCAGCGCGTCGACGTGGGCGACCGTGCGGACCGTCCCGGACGGCACCGCGGGCGCGTCCTCGCCCGGCCGGTACGGGGTGAGCACCAGCAGCTTCCCGGGGAATCGGATGTCGGCCGCCTCCTGTGCGGTGCCCACCGCCAGGATCCCGGTGCCGAGCAGCGCGGCCTCCTCGGCGAGCCGGGCGTTGCCGAGTCCGTAGCCGTTGCCCTTGGCCACCGGCACCAGGCCGGGGAACTCCGCCAGCACCGCCTGCTGGTGCGCCCGCCAGCGGGCGGTGTCCACGTACAGCGACAGGGTCATCGTCACTCCCCGAGGATGTGGTGAGGGCGTATCAGCGGCGCGACATGTAGAGGTCGAGCGCCTTGTGCAGCAGCTTGTTCAGCGGGAAGTCCCACTCCCCGAGGTACTCGGCGGCCTGGCCGCCGGTGCCGAGCTTGAACTGGATCAGGCCGAACAGGTGGTCGTCCTCCTCCAGGGTGTCGCTGATCCCGCGCAGGTCGTACAGGGTGGCGCCAAGCGCGTAGGCGTCCCGCATCATCCGCCACTGGATCGCGTTCGACGGCTTGACCTCGCGCTTGTGGTCGGCGGAGGCGCCGTAGGAGTACCAGACGTGCTCGCCGACGGTGAGCATGGTGGTCGCGGCCAGCGGCTCGCCCTCGTGATAGGCGATGTAGAGCCGCATCCGGTTCGGGTCCTCGGCGGCCAGCGACTTCCACATCCGCTGGAAGTACGCCAGCGGGCGCGGGGTGAAGCGGTCCCGCTCGGAGGTGACGACGTAGAGGCGGTGGAAGACCTCCAGGTCGTCGTAGCCGCCCTGGACGACCTCGACCCCGCTCTTCTCGGCCTTCTTGATGTTGCGCCGCCACAGCTGGTTGAAGCCGCGCTGCACGTCGTCGAGCGAGCGGTCGGCCAGCGGCACCTGGAAGACGTACCGGGGCTGGACGTCGCCGAAGCCGGCGCCGCCGTCCTCGCCCTGCAGCCAGCCCGCCTTGCGCAGCCGGTCGGCGACCTCGAAGGCGCGCGGCTCGTACCAGTCCGGGTCGACGTCGCGCAGCCGCTTGGCCTCCTTGGCCGCGATCGCCGCCTTGAGAGTGGTGGCGTCCCAGCGGCGGACGACGACCGGCGGGCCCATCTTCACCGAGAACGCGCCCTGCGCCTTGAGGTGGGCCAGCATCGGCTGCAGCCAGGAGGCGTCGAGGTCCCGGTCGAACCAGTCGATCACCGGGCCCTCCGGGAGGTAGGCCAAGTAGCGCTTCACCTTCGGGAGTTGCCGGTACAGCACCAGGCCGGCGCCGACCGTCGCGCCCGTCTCGTCGAACCAGCCGAGGCTTTCTGCGCGCCACTCCGCCTTCACGTCCGCCCAGGCGGGGATCTGCATGTGGCTGGCGGAGGGACGGGACTGGATGAAGGCGAGGTGTTCCTCGCGGGTGATCGTCCTCAGGCGCAGGCTCATGCTGGGATGCTCCTCCTCGGTCGGGCGGTCCAGGCGGGCGGTCACGGCGACCCTATCGCCCGAATGGTCCGTTTCTGCTGGGGTCGGCGCCGACGTGCCGGTGCCCTCACCGCATACCTGAGCACAAGTAAGTACGCGGGGAGGGCACCGGAGGTCACGCGTCGCTCCGGCGTGCGGGTGTCACCACACGCCCCCGAAGAATCCGCCGTGCGCGAGACCCAGGTAGAAGCCGACGCCCGCCAGGCCGGTCGAGATCACCAGTGCGAAGCGTTCGGCCGTGGTGACCGAGATGAACTGGCCCCACATGCCGGCCACGATGCCCACCAGGCCCGTCCACGAGCTCATGATGTGCAGGTTGTCGAAGAACGAGCTGACGAACGCCAGCAGGCCGAAGACGGCGGCCACCGCGACCATCGCGTTCTCGCGCGGGTGCGCGTGGCCGTCGGTGTTGAGCGTGAGGGCCGGAAACCGGCGGACGGTCTGAGCCAAGGGACCCACCTCCAGGGTGGACGGGCGGGACGGGCGGCGCGGACCGCGCGGCGCCGTCGGCGGCACGGACCGGAGAGCGTGCCGTTCCGTCCAGATTGCGGCCGATATGCCCTGGATCACAACCCCTATGCATTTTGGACCGGAGCGTTCGGGCGGGTAGGCTGTGCGGTCTGCACTGGTGTAGGTGTGCCCCCGTATGCCCATCGCCGGAGACGGTTGTCAGACCCCGCCACTACGGTGGCCGGAGTCGTCACCGCACCGGTGCGACGCTGCACAACCCTCCTGCCACGGAGAGACCGTGGCCGTTGAGTCCAAAGGAGGTGGGTTACCCATGCGTCACTACGAGGTGATGGTGATCCTCGACCCGTCGGTCGAGGAGCGCGCTGTCTCCCCCCTGATCGAGAACTTCCTCAACGTTGTCCGCACTGGTGGCGGCAAGGTCGAGAAGATCGACACCTGGGGCCGTCGTCGTCTGGCCTACGAGATCAACAAGCAGTCCGAGGGCATCTACTCGGTCATCGACCTGAAGGCCACGCCTGAGGTCGTCAAGGAGCTCGACCGCCAGCTCAGCCTGAGCGAGTCGGTTCTGCGGACCAAGGTCCTGCGCCCGGACACCCACTGAGCCACCGCTGACGCCACCGGCGTCAGGTGACTCACGCACGGTGTTTCACGTGAAACACCGGGCGAGCACCGCAGAACTCCTTTTTCCGAGAGGTCATCCCACCATGGCAGGCGAGACCGTCATCACCCTCGTCGGCAATCTCGTCGACGACCCCGAGCTGCGCTTCACCCCGTCGGGTGCCGCGGTCGCGAAGTTCCGCATCGCGTCCACTCCGCGCACCTTCGACCGCCAGACCAACGAGTGGAAGGACGGCGAGAGCCTCTTCCTCACGTGCAACGTCTGGCGGCAGCCGGCGGAGAACGTCGCCGAGTCGCTGCAGAAGGGCATGCGCGTCATCGTGCAGGGCCGACTGCGCCAGCGGTCTTACGACACCAAGGAAGGCGAGAAGCGGACGGTCTTCGAGGTGGAGGTCGACGAGGTCGGCCCGAGCCTCCGGTCGGCGACCGCCAAGGTCACCCGGGCCAACCGGTCCGGCGGCCCGGGCGGTGGCGGCAACTTCGGCGGTCAGCAGGGCGGCGCTCCGTCCGGCGGCGGCTGGGGCGGCGGCCAGCAGGGCGGTGGCGGCGGTGGCTGGGGTGGCAACCCCGGCGGCCAGTCCGGCCCGTCCGACGACCCGTGGGCGTCCTCCGCGCCCTCCGGTGGCAACCAGGGCGGCGGCTGGGGTGGAAACTCCGGCGGCGGCTACTCGGAAGAGCCCCCGTTCTAGCGGTGCACGCCGGGCACGGCCCCTGGGCCGGGCCCCGGCATGCTGAGAGATTTCGTGCGGTCCGCGCCGCCTCGCGCGTCCGGGCCGTCCATCCCCAATGGAGCACATGATGGCGAAGCCGCCTGCTCGCAAGCCGAAGAAGAAGGTTTGCGTCTTCTGCAAGGACAAGGTCAACTACGTTGACTACAAGGACACGAACCTGCTGCGGAAGTTCATCTCCGACCGCGGCAAGATCCGTGCCCGCCGGGTCACCGGCAACTGCACCCAGCACCAGCGTGACGTCGCCACGGCCGTGAAGAACAGCCGTGAGATGGCGCTGCTGCCCTACACCTCCACCACGCGCTAAGAGAGGGTGACCGAAGAATGAAGATCATCCTCACTCACGAGGTCCCCGGCCTCGGCAGCGCCGGCGAGATCGTCGAGGTCAAGGACGGCTACGCCCGCAACTACCTGGTCCCGCGTGGCTTCGCCATCCGCTGGACCAAGGGCGGCCAGAAGGACGTCGACGCCATCCGTCGCGCCCGCAAGATCCACGAGATCCAGACCCTCGAGGCGGCCAACGAGATCAAGGCCAAGCTCGAGGGCCTGCAGGTCAAGCTGTCCGTTCGCTCCGGCGACGCCGGCCGCCTGTTCGGCTCGGTGACCCAGGCCGACGTCGTCGACGCCATCAAGGCTGCCGACGGCCCGTCCGTGGACAAGCGCGCCGTGGCGATCGCCTCCCCGATCAAGACCCTGGGCACCCACAAGGTCTCGGTCAAGCTGCACTCCGACGTGCAGGCCAACCTCGACGTCAACGTCGTGGCCGCCTGAGCGCTCCGGTAGCAGTCCGAGGGCCGGCCTCCCCGTCCGGGGAGGCCGGCCCTCGGTCGTTCCGGCGGTGCGGCCGGGCTCAGGCGCGGACCGCCCCGGTCACCAGCCAGTGCCCGCTGCGCACCCGGAACACCAGGAATGCCGCCCGGGTCAGCATGAAGAGGTTCATCGCCCACCAGAGCGCGGTCAGTCCGCCGCCGAGACCGGGAACCGCGAGCGCCGCCGGGGCGAACACCACCAGGGTGCCGAGCATCGCCGCGGCCAGGTAGCCGCCGTCGCCGGCGCCCATCAGCACGCCGTCCAGGACGAAGACCAGGCCGCCCACCGGCTGGGTCAGCGCGGCCAGCAGCAGTGCGGTGGAGAGCTGCGTCTGCACGGCCGGGTCGGCGGTGAACAGCGGCACGTACAGCGGCCGGGCCAGCACGATCAGCAGGCCGAGCAGCACCCCGGCGCCTATGCCCCACTCGACCATCCGGCGGGTGGCCGCCCGGGTGCCCTGGACGTCCCCGGCGCCCAGGTGGCGGCCGATGATCGCCTGGCCGGCGATCGCGATCGCGTCCAGGGCGAAGGCGACGAAGACCCAGATGGTCATGGTGATCTGGTGGGCGGCGATCTCGGCGTCGCCCAGGGTGGCGGCCACCGCGGTGGCGATCAGCAGCACGGCCCGCAGGCTCAGGGTCCGGACCAGCAGCGGCCCGCCCGCCCGGGCGCAGGACCGGATACCGGCCGGGTCGGGGCGCAGGCCCGCGCCCTCCCGCCGGGCGCCGCGGACCACGACGACCAGGTAGCCGGCGGCCATCGCGTTCTGGGCCAGCACGGTGCCCCAGGCGGAGCCGGCGACGCCCAGCCCGGCGCCGTACACCAGGCCGAGGTTGAGCGCGGCGTTGGCCGCGAAGCCGGCCACCGCGACCAGCAGCGGGGTACGGGTGTCCTGCAGGCCGCGCAGGACACCGGTGGCGGCCAGCACCACCAGCATCGCCGGGATGCCGAGGGCGCTGATCCGCAGGTAGGTGACGGCGTACGGGGCGGCGGTGGGGGAGGCGCCGAGCAGGTCGGCAGCCTGCGGGGCCAGCGCGAGGCTGAGTACCACCAGGCCGGCCGAGAGCAGCAGGGCCAGCCAGATGCCGTCCACGCCCTGCTGGACCGCGGCCCGGCGGTCGCCGGCGCCGATCCTGCGGGCGACCGCGGCGGTGGTGGCGTAGGCGAGGAAGACGAAGGCGCCGATGACGGTGGTGAGGACGGCTGAGGCGATGCCGAGGCCGGCCAGCTGGGCGGTGCCCAGGTGGCCGACGATCGCGGAGTCGGCCATCAGGAAGAGCGGCTCGGCGACCAGCGCGCCGAAGGCCGGTACGGCGAGCGCGAGGATCTCGCGGTCGTGGCTGCGGCGCGCGGGCGAGGAGGTCATGCGGGCCAGCCTACTCATCCACAGGTAAGTGGTGAATGGGATATGCATCACTTACTCGAAATCTTGATCGAGGTCCGGTGGAGGCAGATGTCCACCGCCTGCCCGGTGGACGGGCGGCCGTGTGAACTTTTTCTCATGCACAGCCGGTCGAGGAAGTAATAGCAGGTCACCGGGTTGACGGTGGATGGATGGTGTGGTTATCCACAGAGCTGTCCACAGGGTTGTGCACAGGTTTCGGGCACTTCTCCACAGGTGCCGTCCCGTCGTCCACACCCCCTGTGGATAACCGTCTTGGCCGAAGGGCCCCCGGCGCCGTAGCGTGGGGCGCCGACCTCCCCCTCTCCTGCGCCCGCTCCGGGCCGGCCGGGACCGCCCGTACGACACCTGCGGCCCGGCGGGGGAACTGTCGGCCGGTTGGCGTATGAAGGAGGATGCGTCATCGGCAAGGCCCGCTCCACTCGCACGACTCGCTGAACGGGGAACACGCGTGACCGGCCCCCAGTACGACGACCACGACGTTCCCCCGCCGCCGGAGGACGACTGGCAGCCGTCCGACGACGCTTTCGGTCCAGGCTCCTTCCCCAGCACCCCCAGCGACCGCCTGCCGGTCTCCCGGGGCCGCGACGGTGGAGGCGGCGGCCGGGACGGTGGCCGGGAAGGCGGCCGGGGCTCCTTCCAGCGCGGCGGCGGCGACGGCTCCCGGCGCGACGACCGCGGCCGGCGGGACGGCGGGGCGGACGACGACCGGCTCTCCGCCTCCGACGGCTTCGAGCGCGTCCCCCCGCAGGACCTCGCCGCGGAGCAGTCCGTCCTCGGCGGCATGCTGCTCTCCAAGGACGCCATCGCCGACGTCGTCGAGGTGCTGAAGCCGGCCGACTACTACCGGCCCGCCCACGAGCTCATCCACGGCGCGATCCTCGACCTGTACGCGCGGGGCGAGCCCGCCGACCCGATCACCGTCGCGGGCGAGCTGACCAAGCGCGGCGAGCTCGCCCGGGTCGGCGGCCCCGGCTACCTGCACACCCTGGTCAACTCCGTCCCGACCGCGGCCAACGCCGAGTACTACGCGGAGATCGTCCACGAGCGGGCCGTCCTCAGACGCCTGGTCGAGGCCGGCACCCGGATCGCCGGCATGGGATACGCCGCCGAGGGCGACGTGGACGAGATCGTGAACGCCGCCCAGGCCGAGATCTACGCCGTCACCGAGCAGCGCACCAACGAGGACTACGCCCCGCTCGCCGACATCATGGAGGGCGCCCTCGACGAGATCGAGGCGATCGGCTCGCGGGCCGGCCAGATGAACGGCGTGCCCACCGGTTTCGCCGACTTCGACCAGCTGACCAACGGTCTCCACCCCGGTCAGATGATCGTCATCGCCGCCCGTCCCGCGATGGGAAAGTCCACCCTGGCACTCGACTTCGCCCGGGCCGCGTCCATCCACAACAACCTGCCGAGCGTGATCTTCTCGCTCGAAATGGGACGCAACGAGATCGCCATGCGCCTGCTGTCCGCCGAGGCCCGGGTGGCGCTGCACCACATGCGCTCCGGCAACATGACGGACGACGACTGGACGCGGGTCGCCCGCCGGATGCCCGACGTCACCAACGCGCCGCTCTACATCGACGACTCGCCGAACCTGTCGATGATGGAGATCCGCGCCAAGTGCCGCCGGCTCAAGCAGCGCAACGACCTCCGCCTGGTCGTCATCGACTACCTCCAGCTGATGCAGTCCGGCGGCTCGCGCCGGGCCGAGAGCCGCCAGCAGGAGGTCTCCGACATGTCCCGTAACCTCAAGCTGCTCGCCAAGGAGCTCGAGGTCCCGGTCATCGCGCTCAGCCAGCTGAACCGAGGCCCCGAGCAGCGCACCGACAAGAAGCCGATGGTCTCCGACCTGCGAGAGTCCGGTTCCATCGAGCAGGACGCCGACATGGTCATCCTGCTGCACCGCGAGGACGCCTACGAGAAGGAGTCCCCGCGGGCCGGCGAGGCCGACCTCATCGTCGCCAAGCACCGAAACGGCCCGACCGCCACCATCACCGTCGCCTTCCAGGGCCACTACTCGCGCTTCGTCGACATGACCCGCGACATGGGCTGAGGCGTGTAGGGGCTCAAAAGCCTTGGCAGAATCTCACGGCAGTCGGCAGATGGATGGCAGAAATGCCACTGCCATGAGACCTGCAGTTCAGGGGCTTCACCCGTTTGGGTGGCTCGGGCGGTAGTCCGGGTCACCCGGGACGGGCGCTCAGCGCCTCGTCTCGTACCTGGTCAGGATCACGCCGCAGGGAAGCGTCCGCGTCTCCACCAGGTTCAGGTTCACCCAGTTGTCCAGCGCGGTGAAGAACGGCGTGCCGCCGCCCACCAGGACCGGCGCGGTGGCCAGCACGTATTCGTCGATCAGCCCGGCCCGCATGGCCGCCCCGGCGAGCGTCGCGCCGCCGATGTCCATCGGGCCGCCGTCCTCGGCCTTGAGCCGGGTGATCTCGGCGACCGCGTCGCCGGTGACCAGGCGGGTGTTCCAGTCGACCTTGTCGATCGTCGAGGAGAACACCACCTTCGACATGTCCCGCCAGCGGCGCGCGAACTCGATCTCCGCCGGGGTGGCGTCGGGCTGCTGGTCGCCGGTCGGCCAGTAGGAGCTCATCGTCTGCCACAGCTTGCGCCCGTAGAGCGACAGGTCGGTCGCCTGCAACTGGTCGGACCAGAACCGGAACAGCTCGTCGCTCGGCACGCTCCAGCCGATGTCGTCGCCGGGCGCGGCGGTGTAGCCGTCCAGGGTCAGGTTCATGCCGTAGATCAGTTTCCGCATGGCGCCGGCCTTCCGTGAGTCGGTCTCACGCGTACAGACTGGCACGGCGCGGGAGACTCATCGGTGCGCGATCCGAGCTCACATGTGGTCCTCGTGCTCGGTGGCTCAGCCGCAGACTCATCGTTCCGCCGAGGAAATGGCATCGATCTGAGACTGATCTTGGGTGACATCGCGGTGGGACAACAGAGAACCAGCAGGTCACAGGAGACCGACATGTCATCGGCGGCGAGACCCTACAAGGCGGGCGCCGTGGACGTGCTCGCCATCGCCCTGGACGACTGCCGGGAACCGGCGCTGCGGCCGCTGCCGGCGGAGGCCGCCGAGCTGCTGGCGGCGCTCGGTGCGCCGCCCCGCCTGGTGGCGCACCTGCGGGCCGTGCACGAGGTCGCCGGTCAGCTGGTGGACTGGCTGGCGGCGCGCTGTCCCGGGCTCGAACTCGACCGTGAGGCCGTGCTGTTCGGCGCGGCCACGCACGACATCGGCAAGGTCCGGCACCCGGCCGAGCTCTCCGGCCCCGGCTCGGAGCACGAGGCGGCGGGGCAGGAGCTCCTGCTGGCGCACGGGGTGTCCGAGCGCCTGGCCCGGTTCGCCGCGGGCCACGCCGACTGGGAGGCCCCGGGCACGCGGATCGAGGACCTTCTGGTGAGCCTCGCCGACAAGGCATGGAAGAACAGGCGCGTGCCGGGCCTGGAGGACCTCGTCGTGGCCGAGCTGTGTGCGGCCGCCGGCCGCCCGGCCTGGGAGGAGTTCCTGGCCCTCGACGAGATCCTCACCGGGATCGGCGACGGCGCCGAGGCCCGGCTCGCCTACCAGGCCGCCCACCCGCTCGGTGGGTGAGGTGCCGTCCGGTGGCCGAAAGCGGCTGTTCGTAGGCGCAACCAACCGCTACTCTGAGCGCGTTTTGCCATGATCACCCTTTAATCGGACGGAGGGTCGGTGTCTCACCGCCGCCTCATGGCGACGGCCGCGGTACTTGCGGCCGGCGTCGCCCTCATCCCGGGTCCGGCACGCGCCGCCGACTCGCCCCGGGCTCTCAACGGTTCGGCGGCCACAGGCGGTTCGGCCCCCGTCGGCGCCGGCAACCCCGCCTTCAGGACTTTCAGCAGCCCCGCCTCCAAGGCCGTCCCGGCCCAGCGCGCGGCGCTGCCCGGGCAGGGAGAGCTCAAGCCGCGGAACACCACCGCCGGCAGGACCGTCTTCGTGGACACGTACTGCTACCGGACGGACGGCGACGGCACCGAGGCCAACCCCTACTGCGACCTCCAGAAGGCGGTCGACGCGGCGGTGGCCGGCGACACGATCGAGATCGGCGGGGCGCCCGGCTCCATCGTGGAGGACACCACCGTCGTCCGGACCTCAGGCATCTCGCTGGTCGGCGTCGGGAGTTCGGCCTGGCTGTTCCCTCACTCCGGCAACGCGGGCAAGCCCGCCCTGGTGCTCGACGGGGTCTCGAACGTCACCGTCAGCAACCTGATGCTGCAGACGAGCAACGGCGGCACCGCCGTCGAGATCAAGAACTCGTCCGACATCACCCTGGATTCCAGCTACGTCGCGGCCAACGGCGGCGGCACCTCCGTCGCGATCGACGGCTCCTCCCGCGATGTGACGGTCAGCCGGACGTACCTGCACACCGGCAACTGGTCGGCGACCGGCTCCGGCGTCAGCGTTGCCGAGGGGGCGAAGTCGATCACCCTGGCCGGCGACATCCTGGCCGCCACCGGTATCCGGGCCACCGGAGTGGCCGGGCTGAACGTCGCCAACAACACCGTCCAGCGCGGCTGCACCCCGGCGCTGGCGGTCGACGGCGCCTCGACCGGCGTGTTCGTCGAGAACAACCTCTTCGAGGACGCCAACGCGGTGACCGACGCCGCCATGGGCGGCCACAAGGCGGCGTGCCTCGCGGGCGGCAAGGGCTGGGCGCCCGACGTGACGGTGTCGGCGGAGTCGGCCCCGGGCACCACCGCGGACTACAACGCCTTCTACATCGACGGCGCCAACGCGACCGCGCCCTACGGCTGGTCGGGCACCACCTACGGCACGCTCGACGAGTTCCGGGCCGGCGTCGCAGGCCAGGGCGGGCACGACCTCGTCGACCCGAAGAAGCCCAACGAGCACGAGATCCGCTTCTTCTCGATCGCCAAGGTCGACTACCTGCTGCAGAACGGTTCGGCCTCGATCGGAACGGCGAACCCCGCCGCACCCGGCCGTCCGAGCTCCGACTTCTTCGGCGCGACGCCGTTCAACAGTCGGGGCGCCGCGCAGCCCACCAACCCGGGCCTGTCGCTCGGCCTGACGGCCGAGCAGATCTCCGGCCACGCCGTCCGGCTGACCGTCGACTCGAAGTCGGCCGGCCCGGAGGGCCGCCTGGACGTCTACTGGGGCGACGGCCGTGGCGACCACGTCGGCACGCCGGTGGACGGCACGTACCCCGTGACCCACACGTACGAGAAGATCGGCTCGTACACCGTCGAGGCCCACCTGCGTGACAGCAAGGGCAACACCCTCGTCAACACCCTGGCAGTGGTGACTGCCGGCTCGGACTACACCGCGTACGGCCCGACCCGCGTCCTCGACACCCGCGAGGGCGTCGGGGCCTCCCGGCGGAAGGTCGGCCCGTTCGGCACCGTCCACCTCAAGGTCGGCGGGAACGAGGGCATCCCGCAGGACGCCACGGCGGTGGTCATGAACCTCACGGTCACCTCGCCGACCGCACCGGGCTTCATCACGGCGTACCCGTACGGCGGCGGCCGCCCGACCACCTCGAACGTCAACTACGTGGCCGGCCAGACCGTGCCCAACCTCGCTGTGGTGCCGGTCGGTTCCGACGGCTACGTGGAGCTGTACAACGGCTCCAACGGCACGGTCGACCTGGTCGCCGACATCGCGGGCTACTTCACCCGGACGGCGGCCGGCGGCTACACCCCGACCGCGCCGACCCGGCTGGTCGACACCCGCTCCGGCTTCGGTGTCGATCCCGGAAAGCTCTCCGGCAGCAGGTCGTTCGAGGTGCGGATCAGCGGAACGGCGACGTCCGACGGGTACGTTCCGTACAGCGGTGTGTCCGCGGTGGCCCTCAACGTCACCGTGACGGGCGCCACGGCCGGCGGCTTCCTCACCGCCTACCCGAGCGGGCGGCCCACACCGCCCGTCGCGTCCAACCTGAACTACGCGGCGGGGCAGACGATCGCCAACGCCGTCGTCGTCCCGGTCGGCCCGGACGGCAAGATCCGGATCTACAACGGCAGCCCCGGCGCGACGGACGTGGTGGTCGACGTGGTCGGCTACTACAGCACGAGCAGCACCGGCACGTACCTCCCGGTGCAGCCCCAACGCCTCCTCGACACCCGTGCCCGGCAGACCCCGCTGGACAGGGGCGGGTACGTCTACCTGCCGCTCTCGACCGGCGACCCGGGCATCACCGCCTACACGCTCAACGCCACCGTGACGCGGACGACCGGCAGCGGCTACCTCACCGTGTCACCCGACCCCAACTCGATCGACGCCTACCGGGCGGGCCGGCAGGTCTGGCCGGCCAAGCCCCTGGTGTCCACCCTGAACTGGGAGCGGGGCCAGACGGTTCCGAACATGGTTCAGGCGGCCGCCGGCGCCAACGGCATCGTCGACCTCTGGAACTCCGGCACCGGCACGACCGATCTGGTGGTCGACATCTCCGGCTACTACGACAAGGGCTGACGCTCCGACCGTCGGAGGGCCCCGGGACGCGATCGCCGCCTCCCGGGGCCCTCTGCCTTCCACCGGCACGGGACGCGGTGGTGTGGCCGGATCTCGTGGTCGTGCGCGGCTGTGGGGCGAGACCCGCGAGCCACGGGCCGGGAAGGAGGTGGTGGGAGGCTCCGGTGCGGTGGCCGGAATTCACTGTTCGTAGGCGCAGTTGACCGCTACTCTGTGCGCGTTTGATCGTGTGATCATCCTTCCAGTGGACTGGAGTGTCGGTGTCCCACCGCCGTCTCGCAGCCGCGACTGCCGTCCTCGCAGCCGCCGTTGCCTTCGTTCCGGGAACGGCCAGTGCGGCCGGCTCCCCACCTCCCGCCGGGGCCCGGGCCGTTCCCGGCTCGCCGTTCGCCGGCGGGGGCCCCGCGAACCTCACGTCCTTCGAGAGCGATGCGGCCAAGGCCTACCGCCCCCAGCTGACACCGCTGCGCTCCGCTTCCGAGCTGAGCCGCGACACCGGGTCGGGGAAGACCCTCTACACGGTGACCGACGGCGGGTTCTGCCAGGGCACCGGGCTGGGCACCAAGGCCGCCCCGTACTGCCACGTCCAGACCGCGGTGGACGCGGCGGCGCCCGGCGACACGATCCAGGTGCTCGGTCGCGGCGGGTACTACTCCACCGAGTCGATCACCGTGCGGACCTCGAACATCACGATCGTCGGCGACGACAAGCAGCCGTGGATCGCGCCCGGCGGCGAGACCTGGGGCAAGCCCGCGCTCGTGCTGGACGGCGTCACCGGTGTGAAGGTCGCGCACCTGCGCCTGTCGGCCGGGAACACCCACGTGGTGGAGGTCCGCAACTCCTCGGACATCACCTTCGACTCCGACTACATCGACGGCTACGCCGCCGACGTGCTCGCCGTCGACGGCGCCTCCAGGTACGTCACGGTGACCCGGACGTACCTGGATTCCGACAAGTGGGCCAAGGACGTCTCGGCGATCGCGATCGCGGAGGGCGCGAGCCGTGTCACCCTGGCGGGCAACCTGATCGCGGCCTCCGGCATCACGGCGACCGGCGTGAAGGGCCTGACGGTCACCGGAAACACCGTGCAGCGAGGCTGCTCGACCGGCCTCGCGGTCCTCGGCACCTCCTCCGACGTGTCCGTCCAGAACAACCTCTTCGAGGACTCCAACGACGACGACACGTACTTCATGGCCGGGTTCAAGTCCTTCTGCACCGAGCACGGTCACAGCTGGGACGCGGACGTGACCGTGTCCGCGGAGTCGGCCCCCGGCACCACCGCCGACTACAACGCCTTCTACGTGTACCGCGACGACGCGACGGCCCCCTACGACTGGGCGGGCACCGTGCAGCCGGGCCTGGAGGCCTTCCGGGCCGCCACCGGGCAGGGCGCGCACGACCTCGACGACACCAAGAAGGCGTACAGCGAGAACCTCCACGCGGTCGGTGAGCAGACCGTGATGGACTTCCGGCCCACCGCCGGCTCGGCCGTCATCGGCACGGCGAACCCCGATGCGCCGGGCCGGCTGGACACCGACTTCTTCGGCGTCAGCCCGTACAACAGCCGGGGCGCCGTCCAGTACGTGAACGCCAACCCGACGCTGGCGCTGGCGATCAAGGTCACCCAGACCAGCGCCTACGGCATCGCGCTGACCACGGACGTCACCAGTGGTTCCGGCATCCCGCTGGTGATCACCGCCGACTGGGGCGACGGCACCAACTCCGTGTACTCGCGGTACGGCGGCTTCAACGAGCAGAGCGCGCACAGCTACGCGGAGCCGGGCAGGTACGCCGTCACGGTCACCGTGAAGGACAACACCGGTGAGTCGGTGGCCAATGCCGTCCGGGTGGAGACGGCCGGCACCCACTACACCGCCTAC
Source organism: Kitasatospora sp. NPDC085879 (assembly GCF_040686255.1). NCBI lineage: Bacteria > Bacillati > Actinomycetota > Actinomycetes > Kitasatosporales > Streptomycetaceae > Kitasatospora > Kitasatospora sp. NPDC085879. The sequence goes on from NZ_JBFBJZ010000017.1 coordinate 136,038, forward strand.
GGGCCCGTCCGGCTGCTCGACACCCGGGACGGCACCGGTGCGGCCCCGGCGAAGGTCCAGCCGTTCTCCTCGGCCCGGGTGAAGATCGGCGGCACCGGCGGCATCCCGGAGGGCGTCGTCGCCGCCGTGCTGAACCTGACCGTCACCAACACGGCGAAGCCGGGCTTCATCACCGCCTTCGGCGAGGGCGACGGCCGGCCGAGCACCTCGAACGTCAACTTCTCGGCCGGCCAGACCGTGCCCAACCTGGCGATCGTGCCGGTCGGCGCCAACGGCTGGGTCGACCTGTACAACGGCAGCCCGGGCACGGTGGACCTGATCGCGGACATCACCGGCTACTTCGGCACCGCCAAGTCCAGCGGCTACAGCGCGGTCGACCCCGTCCGGCTCGTCGACACCCGCGACGGCACCGGGACGGCCCGCGGCCAGGTGCCCGCGAACGGCTCGTTCACCGTGCAGATCGCCGGCAACGGACGCGCCCAGCTGCCCGCCTCCGGCATCACCGCGGTGGCGCTGAACATGACCGTCACCGAGCCGCAGGCCGCGGGCTTCCTCACCGCCTACCCAGAGGGGCAGACCCGCCCGCTCGCCTCCAACGTGAACTTCGGCCGCGGCCAGACCATCGCCAACGCGGTCGTCGTACCGGTCGGCCAGGACGGCCGGATCCGCGTGTTCAACGGCAGCCCCGCCGGCAGCAGCGTGGTGGTGGACGTGGTCGGCTACTACAGCGCCGCGAGCACCGCGGCCTACATCCCGATCAACCCCTCCCGGGTGCTCGACACCCGTGACCCGGCCTGGAAGTACGGGCAGCTGAAGCCGGGCAACTACATCTACATCCCGTTCTTCACCACCCGCACCGACGTCTCGGCCCTGGCCCTCAACACCACGGTCACCAACACCCGTGGCGCGGGCTTCCTGACGGTGTCGCCGGACCCGAACCGGATCGACCAGTACCAGTACGGCGGCGCGGTCTGGCCGAACCGTCCGCTGGCGTCGGTGCTCAACTGGCTGCCCGGCCAGACCGTGCCCAACCTCGTGCAGGCGAGCACTGGGCGCAACGGCATCGTCGACTTCTGGAACTCCGGTACCGGGAACATGGATCTGATCGTGGACGCCTTCGGCTACTACATGTCCACCTGACGGCCGCACACCACGGGCCGGGCCCGGTACGGACCTCGCGCCGTACCGGGCCCGGCCCGTGTGCGTCCGCCGCCCGGGTCAGAGCTCCAGCACCACCGCGCCGCGGGTGCCGCCCGCCTCCAGCCGGGCGTGCGCGGCGGCGACCTCCTCCAGCGGGTGGACGGAGCCGACGCGGACGGTGAGCCGGCCGTCCTCGACCTGCTTGGCCAGGCCGGCGAGCGCCGGTCCGTCGGGGCGGACGTCGTGGACCGCGACCTCGATGCCGCGTTCGGCGTCCGGCGCGGCCGGCGGGCGGACGGCGACGAACAGCCCGCCGTCCCGCACCGCCGCGAGCAGCGGCGCGGAGAGGCCGGCGGTGTCGATCACCGCGTCGGCGCCGTCGGGGGCGAGGGCGCGCAGGGTGTCCACGGCCGTCTCGCCGCGGGCGACGAACTCGGCTCCGAGGGCGGTGAGCTCCGCCTCGTCCCGGGGGCCGGCGACGGCCAGGACGCGCAGGCCGCGGGCGAGCGCGAGCTGGGTGGTGAGGTGGCCGAGGTTGCCGGCTGCGCCGGTGACCACCAGGGTGCCGCCGGCGTCGAGGCCGGTGCGCTCCACGGCCTGCAGTGCGGTCAGTCCGTTGAGCGGGAGGGCCGCGGCGGTGGTGGCCGGGACCCCGGCCGGGGCGGGGGCGAGCTGGTCGGCGGGCAGCACCGCGTAGTCGGCGTGCGTGCCGTTGCGGGTGGCGAACCAGTGCGAGAGGCCGATGACCTCCTCGCCCGCCGCGAAGGCGGTGACGCCCTCGCCCACCGCGTCCACCGTGCCGGCCGCGTCCCAGCCGAGCCGGAAGGGTGGTGCGCCCAGCAGCGCGGCCACCAGGCCGGATCGCACCGCGGTGTCGGCGGGGTGGACGGCGAGCGCCCGGTTGCGGATCCGCACCTCGCCCGGGCCGGGGACGGGCACCGGGGCGTCGGTGATCTCGGCCCGGTCGGGGCTGCCGTAGCTGTGGACGGTGACGGCGCGCATGGTGCTCTCCTCGCATCTCGTCGGCGGGCGGGTGCCCGGCCGGGTGGCGTGCTCCGAGGCTGTCACCGCGCGGCGGAGGGCGGCAGAGGAGAGCTCACCCTGGGATCGCCGATCCCAGGGTGCGGAGGAGCGGTGCCGACGTGGCGTCACCCGTGGTTCGGCCACCGGGCGGAGTGGTCCGTCCGGCGGCCGGTACCGGTGTTCAGAGGGTGACGGTGGCGCGGAAGAGCGTGGCGCCCGGGCCCGCGACGGCGGTGTCGGTGCCGGTGGCGGGGAGGAAGGCGGACTGTCCGCGGGCGAGGTCCAGGGTCTCGCCGTCGGCGCCGGTGAGGCGGACGGCGCCCTCGGTGCAGAGCAGGATCTGCGGGGCGCGGCCGTCCAGCACCGCGGGCTCGGCGCCGAGGGTGTAGCGGGAGAGCCGGAACTCGTCGATCGGCACCGGGTAGTGGTGCTCGCCGTCGGCGGCGGCCGCCGGCCGCAGCACGTCCGGGGCGGTGGGCTCGAAGACGACCACGCGCAGCAGCTCGGGGATGTCGATGTGCTTGGGGGTGAGCCCGCAGCGCAGCACGTTGTCCGAGTTGGCCATGATCTCGACGCCGGTGCCGCGCAGGTAGGCGTGCGGGATGCCGGCACCCAGGTAGAGGGCCTCGCCGGGCTGCAGCCGGATGTGGTTGAGCAGCAGGGCGGCGATCAGGCCGGTGTCGCCGGGGAACTCGCGGGCGGCGAAGGCGTAGCCGGCGAGGGCGCCGGTCGGGTCGCCGTCGGCGGCGGCCTCGACGGCTCCGGCCACCTCGGTCACCGTGCGGTCCGCCTTCGCGCCGGTCATCGAGAGGATGTGGGCGAGCGCGTCGGCGAGCGCCTCGGGGGCGGGCTTGCTGCGCAGGATGTCGATCAGCGGGTCGAGCGCGGGGACGCCCAGCGAGGCCATCAGCGCGGCCGCGTCGGTGGGCTCGCGGAAGCCGCAGAGGCCCTCGAACTCGTCCAGGGCGCAGATGAGTTCGGGCTTGTGGTTGGCGTCCTTGTAGTTGCGGTGCGGGGCGTCGACCGGGATGCCGGCTTCCTCCTCGGCGGCGAATCCGGAGCGGGCCTGCGCCAGGGTGGGGTGGGCCTGGATGGAGAGCGGCTGGCCGGCGGCGAGGACCTTGAGCAGGAAGGGGAGTCCGGGGCCGAACCGGGCGACGGCGGCGGGGCCGAGTTCGCGCTCGGGGTCGGCGGCGATCACCTGGTCGAGGGTGGCCGGGCCGTGGTGGCGGTCGAGGCGGGAGGGGGCGCCGGGGTGGGCGCCGATCCACATCTCGGCCTGCGGTTCCCCGGTGGGCTGCTCGCCGAGGAGGGCCGGGATGGCGGTGGTCGATCCCCAGGCGTAGGGGCGGACGGTGTTCTGCAGCCTGTCCATCGGCTCGGTTCCTCGCTGTTCCCTGCGGGGTGGTTCTGTCGGAACGGCAGACTCTAGCCGAGCGGTGTGTACGGACAGTGCGGTGCGGCGACCCGGCCGGGCCGCCGCACCGCGGGGGAGCGTCCGGGGATCAGGCGCGGACCACGGCCAGGACGGCGTCGCGGAGCTCGGCCATCCGGGCCGGCTCCTTCGCCTCGACGTTCAGGCGCAGCAGCGGCTCGGTGTTGGACGCCCGGAGGTTGAACCACCAGTCGTCGCCGGCCACGGTCAGGCCGTCCAGCTCGTCGACGGACACGCCCTCCAGCGCGCCGTAGACCGCGCGCACCTCGGCGGTGCGTCCTGCCTGGTCGGCCACGGTGGAGTTGATCTCGCCGGAGGCGGCGTAGCGGTCGTACTGGGCGCACAGCTGCGACAGCGGCAGCTCCTGGCCGCCGAGGGCGGCGAGGACGTGCAGCGCGGCGAGCATGCCGGTGTCGGCGCGCCAGAAGTCGCGGAAGTAGTAGTGCGCGGAGTGCTCGCCGCCGAAGACGGCGTTGGTGCGGGCCATCTCCTCCTTGATGAAGGAGTGCCCCACCCGGGTGCGGACCGGCACGGCGCCGAGGTCGGTGACGACCTGCGGGACCGTCCAGGAGGTGATCAGGTTGTGGATGACGGTCGGCTTCTCCTCGCCGGCCGCGCGGGCGCGGGCGATCTCCCGCTCGGCGACCAGGGCGGTGATCGCCGAGGGCGAGACCGGCTCGCCGCGCTCGTCCACCACGAAGCAGCGGTCGGCGTCGCCGTCGAAGGCGAGGCCGAGGTCGGCGCCGACCTCGCGCACCTTGGCCTGGAGGTCGACCAGGTTCTTCGGGTCCAGCGGGTTGGCCTCGTGGTTGGGGAAGGTGCCGTCCAGCTCGAAGTACATCGGCACGACCTCGACCGGCAGCCCGGCGAGGACGGCCGGGACGGTGTGGCCGCCCATGCCGTTGCCGGCGTCCACGGCGACCTTGAGCGGCCGCATCGCGGACAGGTCGACCAGCGAGAGCAGGTAGGCGGCGTAGCCCTCCAGGGTCTCCCGGGAGGACAGCGTGCCCGGGGTGACGCCCTCGGCGGCGGCGGGCACCGTGACGGTGCCGTCCTCGGCGAGCCAGGACTCGACGAGCTCGCGGATCTCGGTCAGGCCGGTGTCCTGGCCGACCGGCGCGGCGCCGGCCTTGCACAGCTTGATGCCGTTGTACTGCGCGGGGTTGTGCGAGGCGGTGAACATGGCGCCGGGCAGGTCGAGGCTGCCGGAGGCGTAGTAGAGCTGGTCGGTGGAGCACAGGCCGATCTCCACGACGTCCGCGCCGTGGGCGGCGGCGCCCTCGGCGAAGGCCCGGGACAGCTCCGGCGAGGACGGCCGCATGTCGTGGCCCACGACCACCGCGGAGGCGCCGAGCACCTGCACGAAGGCCGCGCCGAAGGCGCGGGCGTAGGACGCGTCCCACTGGTCCGGCACCACACCCCGGACGTCGTACGCCTTCACCAGCTGACTGAGGTCCCGCATGGCGGATCTCCCACCCTGTTCGGTGCGGGACGGCCCGCACGGTCATCGGTCGACACCCGGTACGGGGCTCCGGGCGACGTCCGCCGCCGATGCCCCGGGAGGGGCGGTCGGCGGGCCGTGGAGCCGGTCACGAGCGACCGGATGCTGCGCGACCCTCGGGTGTTCAAGTGGACCCGAGACTACCTGCTGCCCGGAGGCGCCCGGTCCCGGCGGCCGGACGGGTGGACACGACGTTGTACGATCCGCATTCCGGGCCATGTGCTCGGATGCCATCCGGGCCCTGTCGCGATGACATGCGCTGTCGATCCCCCTCCGGCCGCGGGCTCGCCGCATCGTTCCCGAAGATTTTCGAAAGGCTGTGCCGTGACTGCCCCTGAGGAGACCACCTTCGCCGATCTCGGCAGGGTGCTGGTGATCATCCCGACCTACAACGAGGCCGAGAA